>JBAWZH010000005.1:0-47524 GCA_037143135.1 bacterium | reverse complement strand
TCTGGTGGTAGAAATATTGGGCTTTCATGACAGGCGCAATAAACAAACCGCCCTCGATCGTCCACCAATCATTGAAATCATAACCCAGATTCACTTTGCCGAACACCGCATCCTTGGTGGGGAAGTCACCCTCCATGTCGAGGTATCCCCCACCAACGGTCAGATTCAAGGGATGGCGATCACCCTTCTCCTCTGCCTGCACAGGCGTTGACTGTATCCATACACCGGCGGCCAATCCGGCCACCATCGCAAAACTGAAAAAACGACTGTATTTCATAACTTTATCCCTATTTGTACAATGAACCGATTGATTCCAACCGAACAACAATCCGACAACAGGCTGTTAATACCAAAAACCTGCCCCGGAACAACAGATAATTATGGCGCCTTCCGAGTTGCAGCATCGGCTTTCTTGGCCTCTTCCTTCTGAATCTGGGGAAGATTTTTTCCCGCCAAATGTTTTTGAGCCAGCGTGGTTTCCTCGGGAAGCCCTTCGTCGCGCGAGACTGTCTTTGAATTGGCCAGTCCAACGGTCACGAAGATGATGGTTTCAGTCTGTGTGTGCTTTTTGTGAGTGTGGGTGAAGAAAAACTTTCCGATCAGCGGAATGTCCCCCAATAAGGGCACCTTGATTACATTGTCCCGGTCAGACGTCTCGGTCAACCCGCCAATCGCGGCGGTCTTGCCGCTTTCCAGACTGAAGGTGGTCTTGATGGTCTTGGCTGAAGTCACGGGATAGGTATTGTTATCCGGCGCTGTTTTATCCTTTACAAAACGACTGAGCGTCGGCGCAATCCGGACGGTGATGTTGCTCTGGTTGTTGATCGTCGGCGTCACATCGAGCGATATCCCGTATTCGAAATAGGGAAGTTTGTCATCGAGGGCATAGGTGGTGGTGTTCGCCTGCCCCTGCTGCCCGGGAGTGACTGTCCCCTTGATGTTCGGCTCTTGTTCGCCAATATGAATGGTTGCCGTTTCTTCATTCGCCACAATAATTTTGGGGTTTGACACCACGCTGATCCCGTTAATCTGCTGCAAGGCACTGAGAATAAGTTTGAAACTGTCAGCGCTCAGCACCGCTGTGCGCACATCCGCAAGAGACTGCCCGGCAATCCGCTCAGACTCGTGCGAGTAATTGGCGGACTTTGAAATCGTATCCGAAATTGTCCGCGTCCCATCACCCGCCAACACATCACTGGAACTCCGGGTATCCGTTTGTCCACTACCCGGTTTGCCTGTTCCCGTATCCGCCGCCTTGTTGCGCAAATTTGAATCCACCGTCCCCAACCCGGTACGGTTTCCATTGAACCGGCTGCGCGAGTCAGTGAGTGTCTGCTGAATAGACCCTGCGGCGACGCCGTACCCCTCGAGCACGGTCCAGTCGATTCCCAGATCCTTGATGGCCTCATCGGTCAACTCCAGGAATTTGGCCTCGATATAGACCTGCTGGCGGGGAAGATCAATTTCCTGGACGACTTTTCGGATGGTATTCAGGTTGGCGAGAGTGGAACGAACAATGATAGCATTGGCATTGGGGAAGGCCGAGACCGTTCCGTCCGCCCCGATCATCGACTTGACCAGACTCACCACATTGGAAACCTGGGCGTAATTCAGGAATATCGACTGGGCGACCAAGGGTTCAACCGTACCCGGGGCGTTGGTAATGATACTATAGATGGCGGAGCCGGGCACTTTTTCAACGGCCCTCAGACCGTATATATCGAGAATCGAATCCAGGGCCGGCTTCCATTCCACATTATCAAGATTGACCGTCACCCTCCCCTGCAGGTTGGATGACGAGGCGATGATGTTGGCTCCTGAAACCTTCTGAAACAGACTGATAACAGACTGGAGCGGAACATCGTCCAAAGCCACTGAGATCAGATTCTGAGTCTGGCCCGATCCTGAAAGCGCCGCCACCTGAATTCTCTCGATGGTCGCACCCGCCACATCGGCGGCCAGGTTCGATTCCGTGACCACAGGCTTCGAAGCAGGCATGGAGGAAACCACCTCTTCTCCTAAGACAACCCTCCCGGACGCTCCCCAAAGCAAAAGACATACCATCACACGCAACAGATTATGATTCCAAATACTCATCGAAGTTCTCCCTCAGGGTTGTTTGAGCACCAGACTGGATCGTGAACCAAGTCCATCGACCACCGTAACCGCATTATCACCCGGCAAGTATCGTTCATAAACCACGGTGAGCCCCGTCGTCGGCCCTTGAATAGCACCCTGCGTACCGGAGGTAACACTCCATGAATAGGGTGCGCTGCCGCCCGACACACTGAGCACGGCCAGTGCGCCATTCGTTGACAACGTGATCGGACTTGGCGAGATAATGGGAAGACTGACGCTGCCCGAAACCTGCGCGATCGCCGCGTTCCCATCCCGGTCATAGGCAATGACATCATTCTTCCCGACCACCGTTGCCGTATAGGTGGCCGAAGCGCCCCCGCCTGAAATCGTCCCCATTCCTGTATTGGAAACGCTCCATGACACAGGCTCATTTCCACCGATGAGGGAGAACACAGCCTTCCCGCCCACCGCATTCACTGTTACCGAGGCCGGACTGATCGATACGGCGCTTCGGATTCCGGTTCGGGGATCCGAGACATAGGGATGACTGGCAAAAAAGTTGTCCAACTCACTATTGTCCCCTGTGCCACTGTCGCACCCGGCAGGTATCAGGGTCGCCAGCACAATCACCCCCATCGCCCACGCGCACGATTTTTCAAACGTCTTTTTCATGTCTTTCTCCTTAATCACGACCGACATCACTCTGCCGCTCTCACATCCAGTTTTTGAAGCACAACTCCGGTCTTGTCGATCTCCAAGACCTTCCATCGATACACACGATTCTCAAGATTGGCCGAAACTATATCCCCCGCCTCAATCAACCGACCTGCGATCATGGCGAGATATCGGGGTTGACCGGTTTCCTTGTCGCGACCAATCATACTGATTCCCCGGATATCCAGTGTCTTCCTCGCCTCGTCCCACAACGGCAGACGGGCAGAATCCGGGATCATGGCTTTTGCCTTTTCAGACGTTGTCGGGACAACCAACGGTTTGACGACCTTCTTGGGCACGTACCCGACCGGCCAGAAAGGATCCCTGCCCGGGGGCCGGTCTGCATCCGGGACTACGGCGCTTACGCCTTCTCCCGCGCTTAAACAAGGCCAACCGGCCAGGAGAACGGAGAGACTCAATAGGCATCCCAGTCGAAGAAGGATCATGGCCCTGGCCCTTTCACGGTTTCCGCCGCCGGCTCAATGGGAAATTCCATTCTGACTGTCAGGCGTTGAATTTCCGGATTATCAAGTTGGCCGACAATGCCTATATCATGAATGCTAAGGAAGGGATGCGTTTCCTCCAATTTCGCCAGGAAACGGGTAATGGTTTCAAAGGATCCCTGCCCATAAACCAGCACGGCAAAGACCTTGAATACCGAGGGAGGCAATTTCCTATCTTTCCGGGGCATCTCCAGCACTCCCACCTCGCGCACATCCTCAATTTTCAGCCCAACGGTTTGCGCCGCCAATTCCACCTTCTCGCTCACCCCCACAAGATACGATCCCAGAATCGGGCGCAAAATATTGTCGCTCCTGATTTTGACCAATTGCCCGACCACATCATCGTAATTCCGCTGAAGCCCAGGAACATAATCCAATTGCCGTTTGGCCTTCTTCAACTTGCCCCGCTGCTCCTCCAGTTTCTCCGTCAGGTTTTTCTGAGATTCGAACACCGGCAAGATGGCAAATTGGATCAGTAGGCCAAGCGCCACAACCGCAACACCCGCACCGCCTGCGTACAGCATCATCCGCCGTTTATGTTCTCCCGAAAAGTTCATGGCAAAGGCCTTGGAAAATATTTGCAGACAATGTTAAACGCCCGGGCGGATTTGTCCGTCGGATCCTGCCTGAATGACCCTGTCGGCAAAACCGCCGACTCGATGACCCGGTCGAAAGGAGGCCCCTTGAGTCCCTCCAGTAATTGGACGACATTCAACTCGGACCGTTCCGCCGGAGTCTGTCCCGAGAGGCGTAATTCATACACCTTGGAAAACGTCCCGCCCGCCTGCGCCACGACGCTCTGGCTCACACGCAAGTCGGAAAGTTGGATGACTGCGGGCACAACGACCTGTACCGCCTCCAATTGCTTCCCCCATTCGATGCGCGCGGCCCGCCATCCGAGGATTTCCCCCAGCGTCGCCTCCTTGTCTCCGAGATCGTTCCGCAGCCGTGTGGCCGTTTTGTATTTCGACTCGGTTCGGGCCCACTCCTCATCAAGATAACTCACCTCTCCCTGCAAGGCGTGATAGGCTGAGTAAAAGGAAAAAAGCCAAACCGTCCCCAACACCAGGATAGTAATGAAAGAAAGCCGCACAACCAAGCCCAGGGAAACAGGACTTGAACTTCGTTTTTCTTCATCGAGAATCAGGTTAACATGCATGGTTCATTGCGTTCCCAACTTGGCCAAGGCGGCGCCGATCGCACCCGAAAACCGCGACTCCTGTCCCTTGAAACGCTCCGGATACGCGCCGGCTTGAAGGGTCAGGGTCTCAAAGGGATTCCAAACAGATACCTTCTGACCGGTGGCCGATTCAAGCTCCTGAACCCACCCCCTGATCGACACTCCGCCTCCGCAGGCATAGAGATCCTTGATATGGACGTTTTCGCGACGCTCCACAAAGTCCCAGGAAACCACCATTTGCTGCAGAAACGGTTCCATCGCCTGATGAACGATCCGCGAGACATCAAATGACCCGTCATTCAAGATGCCTATGGCAACATCCTGATTCACACCCAGACTCTCCTGCATTCTCTTGAGAATATGGACAACCCCCAAGTCGAGTTTCCGGATGAGCACCATCACGCCCTTGTTGAAAAATGCAACCATGGCGCTGCTATATCCAAAATCGACAACGGCCACACACCCCTCGGAATGTCTCAGTCCCGGCCCTTTTGAAAACGCCGTCATACTGGCCAAACCCGAAACCTCGAGCGAACAGGGCGCGGGTGTCGCCACCGGAAACAGTTTACAAATACTCCGGCCCAGACTATCCGGCAGAGCCACTGCCAATACCCTGACCTCAACGCGGGTCTCCGTCAGGGGCTCGTACGCGATCCGATACTTTGCCCGATTGGAGAGTCCCATCAACTCGAGTATATGCGTATCGATGGATTTTTCCGAATGAGCCGGAAAGGATAGAAGTTTGATCTGGGCACCCCCCCCCGAGACGGCCAGCGCAACATGCCGCGCCTTCAACGCCTTGGGAATCACGAGGGAAGACATTGCCCCACTCTCTCCCTCCGGCAGGGGAATCACCGGAAGAATATCAGCCGCCACCACCGAAATATGCTTTTTGATGAGTTTCAGCCGAACCGCCTTGATACCAGAATCTCCGATATCAAGTCCAAGCACATCCGTGTACTCGCGATGCCATAGTTTGTTAAAAGAGGCGGCTTTTCTCATATCGAACATGCCGTTCCATAGTGTCCCAAAAGACTCCGGTCTCCATCAATCGATCCGGTTTGGATGAATTAAAGCAGAATCCATGCCTCACGCAAGTTTCTTTGCGCAAACTCTTACTGACAAGACCCCACCCGGAATAGCCCGCGAAGTCCGCCTCATCCATACTGTCGCCTTTCGCAAAAGTGCAAAACATTCTCACTATCTCAATTCTCTACAATAATAGTTCACTTAAGTTTCCCCGCCCGGAGTCGAGTTGATTTCTTTTCGTTGTGCGGCATGAATCATGCTATAAATTTGGTCGGAGGTTGAGAATTGAAAAGACCCTATTCACTGGACAGGTTCGGTTTCATGTTGGCTGAAGTTGTCATCGCCACTGCTCTTATGGTTCTGGTTATCACCTCGATTCTTACCGCCCTCATGCGTAGCACGGGTCTGTGTTACTCTACGGCTCAACACTGCGCGGGATACAGTCTGTGCCGGGAAACCATCGAGCAGATGCGCGGAGCGAATTACGGAATGGTGTCCGAAGCCAATTTCCCCTCGACCAATCTGTTCCTCACCCATCTGGGCGGCACGGCGCGCATGCCGATCTGGTGCACCCGTTACTGCACCAACGGAATCGTTGAATTTTCAGGCCCGACCCGGAAGCGGGTAACGGTTGCCGTGACCTGGTCATACCGGGGGAAAAATCAAATCGAAATGATGACAGGGTATATTTACCTCAAATGAATCGGAAACATCCAGTCATGACGCAACACGGGTTCACGCTCATTGAGACGATGGTGGCCATCTCGCTGACCGTGCTTGTGACCCTGGGCACCTTCACGGCCGTTGTCATGGTGAACAAAATGACCTATGCGGGAAACAAGCAGGTGAATTACACCGACATGGCCCGAACCGCCCAGAACAAGATCATCAAGTATATCGAGGGAAGCCGGGCCTGCGGACTCCAATCCTCCACCAGCTTGATCCTCACGCGACCGACCTCAGCCGGCCTCGTGCAAGCCAGCATGAGTTTCGTTGACACCGACAACAACCTGGCCACCGTCAGCAACAACTTTATTATCTATACCCCCAACGTGACGGCCACCAACGTGACGGAAATTCTGTGCCGTTATGTCTCGTTTCCCATCGTTGGAACCAATAGTTCCGGCGCCACCGTCTATGGAACCAATATTTTCCAGATGCTCAATGTCTCGCCCGCCACGGTGGGCGTCAACTTCCATCTTGGAGATGCCACCAATACGCCTAATACCGGGTTTCTCGGTACCGGCTACCAGGGAATCGAAGTCGGATTTTCGGCCACGCCACGGAACTTGCAGTCATGGTATAATCTCTAGATCGGATCCAGGATCATGAACGATAACAAGGCAAAAAGAGAATCGCGTTCGGGGGCCATCCTCATTGTGACCCTGCTCATCTGCTTTTCTGCCGCCATACTCATGGGTTCCTACATTGCCTATACCATGAACAGCGCGTATCAGACGCGACGCGCCATCGACTACCGCAAGGCCCGCGCCGCCGCGGATGCGGCGCTTGAATACGGCACCATCCAACTGGCCGCCCTGCTGGCAAATCAACCCATGTATCCGTGTCGGACCAATGAAATACAAAATCTGATCAACAGTAATCTTGTCAACACCCTCTCCTCGTTGTTCACCAACAACATCGATGGGTACTATCTGACGCGCACCAATGGACAACCCGCCCTGAGCATCAAGGTGGAAAACGATGTCACAACCGGAATCATTGCCGACGGGGCATTCGGAACCAACGCCAATATCGTCGGCGCCAACGGGGATTTTCAATTCTTCACCATCACGGCCGGCGCCCGGAATCCCGACAGCGGAGTAACCGCCGTGCTTCAAAAACGGGTACAGTTGCTGGGCGTTTACCTCATCCGGTTCGGCGTCTTTTATCAGGATGATCTGGAAATCCAACCCGGCCCCACCATGACTTTCGCCGGCGCCGTTCACTGCAACAGCGACATGTATCTTGGCGGACCGCTCTATTTTTACGACCGGGTAACGTCCCATGGCAAAATCCTCTCAAAACGCAAGGACGACGGCACGCGGAACGGCATCGTCAACATCAGGGATCAGGATGGCGTCAATATCCCCATGAAACAGGGATCAACCTACGTGGATAGCGACTACTCGCTCTGGATGGGACAGGCCTTGAGCCTCTGGGATGGACGCGTCTTGTCCGGCGTGCATGGCGTGCCGGCCCTCTCCCCCCCGATCAACGTCGTTGATGTCCCCCGCTCCATCATTGAGCGCCCATTGACGACCAATTCAACACTTGCCGCTCAAATACCCTTTTATGTTTACACCACAAATGCCGTAAATGACGACACCGAGGTCGAAAAAATGGCCAACAAGGCCTGCCTGCGAATCCTGGTTTCCAATACTACGGTCTATGCCTGGGACAAGGATAACAACCTGATCTCCACGAACTCCTATTTCACCAATGCCGTGGTCGCCGCCACGACCAACAATCTGTCGGGAACCCTTCGCCCGGGTTTTGTGAAAACCAATATGGACACCTACGTCCTGACAACCAACACACCCGGTTTTTACGTTCTGGGCCCCGCCTACGCCAGGATCGGAACCAACGCTCCATTTGCCTACACCAACACGTTCTACGACTCCCGCGAAACAACCAATACCACCCCGTTTGACATCTACGTGGATCGCCTGGCCACCATGATTACGAATCTGTTCTATGATGTGAACAGTGATGGCGTCTCGGGTGTCCTCACCAACATCCCGTGGCGTACCAATGTCGTCTATGTCGCCTTCGCCACAAACAAGGTCTTCGGTTCAAGACTTCCCGTTGTCAGGTTGCGGAATGCCGAGAACATCAACCTCTCGCGGGGCCTGACCGTCGTGTCTGACATGCCCGTCTATGTAGAGGGCAATTATAATACAACCAACCGATTCTCAACCAACAACCTGCCCTGTATGGTGGCCGCCGATGCCGTCACCATGCTATCAACCAACTGGCAGGATGCCTTGAGTTCGAACAATGCCTGCTCGGCCCGCATCGCCGGAAACACAACCTACAACACGGTCATTATGACAGGCAATACAGACACGACATCCGGGAAATACAACGGGGGTCTGGAAAATGTCCTCCGCTTCCTTGAAGATTGGGGATCCAGTCCGCAAAAAACAGTGACCTACAGGGGATCCATCATTGACCTGTGGAAAAGTCAGATCGGCAAGAAAGCCTGGCAAAGCCCCTCGACGTCAACCTACTACAACGCCCCAACCCGAACATGGGGATATGATAGCATTTTCCGGCATAGCGCCCCGCCCGGTATGACCCGTGTCTATGGCATGGAGGAACTGGACTGGCAGGTGATTACGTGGCAACAAGCAGGATGGTAGGCAAGGAAGACTAAAATGAACCCAATGATTGTACGGATCTGCATTCTTACCGCACTGATGATCAGCGCCGCTTCAGCCGCCCCTGACCGGCTGTTCTACCGGATCACGGCCAACACCAACACGACGATCACGAGTTGGACTCCGGACGGCACCCTCACGTGGATCTGCGCCGACACAAACGGTTCGCACACCATCGAAGCGACCTCCGATCTCGGCAACTCCTCCACATGTTTCTGGGGAACCGTAGCGTACGGAGTGAACACGGGATTGGTTATGGCCTGCACCGCGCCAAAACCTGATGCGCCATTCCCTCCAGAAGCATCTTCAGTGCTTATTCCAGTAGGCGATTTCCTAATGGGTGATATCTATCACACCTACTCTTTCCCGGACAGCGAAGGTCCTCCCCACACCGTGCATACAAGCGCTTATTATATCGATTCCACCGAAATCACCCGATCACAGTGGGACGACGTTGTTGGTTGGGCAACCAACAATGGTTATGAGTTTGACAGTATTTCCTGGCCGGATACTGGAACCAATTTCCCCGTTTATGACGTCTCCTGGTATGACAGCGTCAAGTGGTGTAACGCCCGTTCAGAGAAGGAAGGGTTCCCACCGGTCTACTTCACCAATGAAACATGGACCTCGGTCTACAGACTGGGACAGTACGACTTGGGAAACTCCAATGTGAATTGGACGGCGCACGGATATCGATTGCCAACCGAAGCGGAATGGGAAAAAGCAGCGAGGGGTGGCCTTTACCAGAATCACTATCCCTGGTCCAGTCCCGGTCCGACGAATGCCTCCTCGTACATCACTGCGACCAATGCAAACTATAGTCTAGACGGCACCGGTGGCGACAGTACGGGAACCACAGCCGTCGCCACCTTTTCCCAAAATGGTTACGGATTGTACGATATGGCTGGCAACGTGAGGGAATGGTGTTGGGATTATTGGGACTACTATCCGGATCCTGCCGTGAATGACCTGGTGGATCCCACCGGTCCTGATTCCGGCACCGAACGTGCGGTCCGTGGTGGGTCAACAATAACCCAGGCCGACGACCTCCGGTGCTCCGCCAGAAGTAACTCTTTTCCGCCCGTTGCCAACCCATACTATTTCATTGGTTTTCGGTGCGTCCGGAGTTGCCGTTAACCGCATGGACTTTTCATCTTTAGTCAGAATAACCCCCGACTTGACAGAAATTCTATTTCCCGTATTCTCCGTGAAACATAAAGGCGAAGCGATGAGGGTTCTATGAGCCGTTTATCTCAAACCATGAGAATTGATATTCCTCCTGATCTGAAGGAGGAATTACGGCTTGACGACAGAAAACTCGGCACCCTTGCCGGCCCTGAGCCCCTGCCTGTCATCCCGTCCCAAACAACGTCCCCGACATCCCTGGGCGACCCTGACTTTCAGCAACTCTTCCAAAGCGTCTATGATGGCGCCATTATCACGGATCTGAAAGGCCGGATCGTGGATGCCAATAATCGGGCCCTGTACTTCCTTCAATACACCCGCGAAAAAATACTGGCGATGGATCTGACTCAAATCATCTCCGGCGCAACCGAAGAGACTCTCGCCACGCTTCAATCCGGCATTCAAACGGATCGCTTCATCCTTATTCAGGCCCACTGTACGCGACACGACAACACGCTTTTCCCCTGTGAAATTGCCGTCAACTGCCTCGCTATCCGGAACAAGGAATATCTCTGCTGTTTTATCCGGGATGTCAGTCGACGACGGCAGGCCGAGGAAATGTTGAGAACCGTTCACACGGCCATTCAAAACTCCGCCACCGGCATTGCCATCGCCGACCTGAAAGGCCGGATTAACTATATCAATCAGGCTGGCGCACGCCTCTGGGGCCACTCCGCAAGCGTGGCGTCCCTCATCGGCACGAATCTCGGGACTCTGATCCCTGACCCGGAAACGGTGTCCGCCATGATCGGCGCCGTGAAACGGGGCGAGCGCTGGAATAGCGAGATGACCCTGCAGACTGAAGACAAATCAACGCTCCAAGTGCAGATGGCGGTCGCGCCCAACCGGGATTCCGAGGATAATCTTATAGGCATGGTGATCTCCATCCTCGACATCAGCGACCGGATACGCGCCAATCACGCTGAACAGCAAGCCGACCGGCAACGGGTCATGGTCGAAAGTCTCGGCGCGGCCTGCCATCACCTGGGGCAACCCGCCACGGTGATCCTCGCCAGTCTTGAACTCATGGCTCGCGTCCGGCAGACTGACAAGGGAATGGCGGATGAATTACTCTCGTCGAGCATTGATGCCGCCGAATCGCTCCGAAAGATGCTTCACAATCTTAACGACATCACCGAATACCGAACCACGTCTTACATTGAAGGCCATGACAACACCGGTCTTATTGAATCGCGCATCCTGGATGTCTCCCCGTCCTGAACGCCTACGAACACGCCGATCTCAACACCTCGAGGGTCTGATCCGCCGTCCGCTCCCATGAATAGGTGGCAGCCCTCTCCCGGGACTCCCTCACCC
This sequence comes from bacterium, assembly GCA_037143135.1. Classification (GTDB taxonomy): domain Bacteria; phylum Verrucomicrobiota; class Kiritimatiellia; order CAIKKV01; family CAITUY01; genus JAABPW01. The sequence continues at coordinate 36,134 of JBAWZH010000005.1, read as the reverse complement.
AGTCCTCCCGTGCCGTCGCGTCAATTCCCAGCGCCCACTTGAGTTGTCTGGCCAAATCCGGGGCCGTCCCGTCAAAATATCGCAGTGTCTCCCCGCCAATTTCCCGCATCGGCCCGGCATCCATGGTCACCACCGGCGCACCCGCCGTCATGGCCTCCAGAACCGGCAAACCGAACCCCTCGTAGAGTGAAGGAAAGGCAAACACGGAGGCGCCCCGGTAGAGCGCAATCAAATCTCGCCGGTCAAGTCCCTTGAGACGAATGACACGCCCCCTTCCTCCACACGTTGAAAGGGCCTTAACAACCAGCGGTTCACCCCTCTGTTCCGTTCCGACCAGCACCAGATTGCATCCCGTTTCACTCCCCATCATTCCAAACGCTTCCACCAGGGTATGGACATTCTTATGGGGATAGGTATGGGCCACACAAAGAACATAAGGCTCTCTGGGAATCAGGGCATTCCTCCTCCCCTCGCCTTCTTCCCGCGTCATCCCCTCTCCAAATTCTTTTCCTGCGGCAAGATGGATGGGAATGATTTTATCCCGTCCGACGTTCACGTGTTTCACAATCTGACTTCGACTGAATTCCGAGAGCGTAATCACGCGCCGCGCCGTTCGCACCGCAAGCGGAACCAGAACACGCGTGGCCAGCAGGGCCAGTGGCGACAAATCCTGCGGAAATTCACGATATTGCATGTCCAACACGGAGACCACCTGGGGACAGGGCGCCCAACCCGGCGCGGTATAACCTGGAGACCAGAGCACATCCACACCCGCCTTCCGAACGGCGAAGGGAAGGAGGCATTGTTCCCGGATGATTCTGCCTGCGCGATGCCGCGCCCGTACCCCAAGGGGCCAAAGATGAACGTTTCCAGCCGTGGCGTATGCGTCCCGAAACGACTCATGATTCTCAACATTGGTGAAGAGAATCCATTCAACATCAGGGTGTCGTCCCACGGCATGGCGGAGAATATCCCGCAGATAGGTTTCAGAGCCCCCCACTTCGCCGGGAATCAGAAATAATGTGTTCACCCCGATCTTCATCATGGGCCCATCCCTCTCACGCAGACCATTCAGGTACAGGGTTGGGGAAGACCTGGGGTCTTTTCCCGCCGGACAACAGGGCGATTTCCTTCTCCACGTCGGCAACACCCCGCCCCGTCGTATGAATCTCCATGCTTAAATTCACGACATGCCGCTGTCCCGGAGCCAGTCGGATCACCCGGCCCTTCTGCCGTTCAAAAAGCTTTGAATTCGGGTAATTGGTGCCGGGTTCAAGGCCGGTGACATAGCCATCACCCGCCCCAACCGTATTCTTCCACTGGGCAAAACACGGAAGTTGTCTGACATTGAACCGGAGCGCAACACCCTTGCTCCCGATCTTGTTTCGCAGCAGGGCCACCGTGTTGCCTTTCCGGTCGGCGCAGAGTTGGTGCCAATACACCTGCTCCACATAGCCGGGAGTCGGAGCGAGATACGTGTCGTATTCACGGATGCCTTCCGCAGCCCGGGCATCGCGTGGCGCCACCTGGCGGCTCGGGGCGACCAACCGGCTGCCCTTCCCCAGGAAGGGTTCTCCAAAATTGCAGTGGTATAGCAATTCCATTTCCCGCTCCACCGTGTTCATGTTCACCACCTCGTCATGGAAGGTGACTGAATGGCTCCCCACCACGGTCGAAATCCGGGTTTCCAATCTCAGGTGCGGAAAGAACGGCATCCCCTCATCCACGACCCCGGACACGACCAATTCAGTGGTTTCGCCCGACTCCATAACCGAAATCGAAACGTAATGAGCCGGTATATTGGCAATCCTGCCATGCAACGGGAGCATGATCTCGGACAGATTCCCATTGTTGTCGGGCACACGATCTTTGCCCGGGGCGCCATTGGAATTCAATCCGCAGCGCACGATACATTCGTCAAACCCCTGAAGCCATCCCACTCCCCCATTGTCCAAGGAGTTCACAAACAGGGGGTTAACGGGACCGGTCACCGGCGAGTTCCATCCAATCTCGCATCCGTCATAGCGCCCCTTCCACAACCCCATCCCGCGGGTGGGAACAACGGTGAAGGAAAGCATCCCGTTATTGACTTCTATGACATCCACACCCTCGGCGAATCCGCCATGCCGTGTCCGTTTCACAATAGACCAGTTAGAGGATCCGCGAAAGCCTGCGCTTTCAGCCGTAATCGTCAACGAATCCTCCCAGACTCCGGCCTGGACATCAGTCAAAACCCAACTTGATTTTGTACTCATTGAAGTCTTTATCGAACACGGGATCACCACCCCGCTAACGTTTGATCCGTATCCGGACCGTCGAGATACCATGGGCCGGGATCCTGACGGAGACAGCCTGCCCCCGCGCCTTCGCCGAACCATTCCGCACATCCCGTTCCATCAGATCCACTTCCACGGCGCCGACCACTTTGCCTGCCAAACGGGAATCCAGACGGATGCTCGCCGTCGTCGTCCGACCGGCCGTCTCGCATAACCGGACAACCAGGTCACCGCCCTCTTCCGCCTGCTTCATGCCTGACAACACAATGTTGTCGGGTCCGATTGCGGCCAATTGCGCCCGAACCGGCAAAGGCCCCTGATGCACATCGGTTCCGACCACACGCAGGGGATGATTCAAATCGTTCCCGACGGCTATGGCTTGCGCGACAGAAAGATCGACACCCGTCGGTTGCAGTGTCAGATAAATCTCGTGTTGCCCGATCTCAGGAAGCGGATCGGGATCGAACGAGCTCCGGATCAGGGTCAACCGCAACATATTTCCGTCCAGCGAATGACCGTGCTTTGAATCATTGGCCAACAGAAGTCCAGCCCCGTTCTTCCCCGCCTTCCCCGTGACGTGTACCCATTGCAAGGCGGGAACCTCCTCGCCACAGTTCATTGTCCGATCAATGGATCCAAAGGGTATTTCGTAACGCCCACGGGCATCGTTCAAGGCCAGAGGCAGTGCCAGCCTCAGGGTCGGCACGCCCACCTTCGCGGAGCCCCGCTGAAACCAGGTTCCCTGAATCCCGATATACACCCTTGGATCGCCCGCCTTCACCGCATACGTCACGGTCATCTCCGACTCCGCCACGCTATAACAGGCTTCAAGCGCCGCCTGGTAAGGGCCCACTCCCTTCCGTTTCAGCGAAACCAGAACCGGCGCCGGTTGGATCAGGCCATCGGCCATCGACCAGGCGGTCATGACTTTCGACCGTTCAATCAGGTATTCAAGCACCGGCGCCGCCGCCGGTTGATCAATAAGCGCGCGTTTTCGGCGATGATCCAGCAAGCGGCGGATGCCGCCGGTTGAGGGATCCAATTCCAGACGAATCAGGCCATTATCCAATCCCTCGTGTCGTTGCTCATCGGCCGCATAGGCACAATGATGCTCCGGTTTAAGTTGACTCACAACCTGGGTCGGCGCCTCCGCCTCCTGGCCGCCCGCCTCGGTTACCGTATAGACCGAATACCCAAGTCCGGGCACGCTCACTGGAAAAGCAATCATCAGGTAATCATGCCCCCAGTAGTGACCATTGGAAAGGGTTTGAGCCGCCCGGGTTCTGCCGTCCGGTCCGCTTACCACAAACGAGCGACTCTTGAGTTCCTGTCCGGCCTGACTGCGCGTATTGTCCCAAATCGTTGCGGTGACGACCTCCTCGCGGGCATGCGCCGTCGGATTGAAGATCATCATCGGACGCGATCCGCTCCCGGTCGTCTGTTCAGCCCCGCTCAGTCCGCCGACACCCGTACCGAACCCCACGCCGGCGCCCAGCGCGTTGGGGGAAAACCCGGGCGCCCGCTCGCTGAAACCCGGTTTTTCCGAACTCCGGGTGTCCACCCTCGCCGCCAATGCCCTTAGCGATTGCGTTTCGATCATCCCCGTTGCGGCCATGGTTTTCTGAAACAGTCCGTGAGTATAGGTTCGCGTGTCATGCACGCCGGAACCCGGCAGGATATCATGAAAATGCGAGAAGAGGGTATCCCGCCACCCTTCTTTCAACGCCGCGCCGGGATAGGGTTTCGCGGCCACGCACCCCGCCACAATCGCGGCGATTTCCGCGTCGGCCAGCCTGGTTTCGCCGAACCGGTTGGCTCTTTTGATCTGGCTTTGCGTGGTGTAACAGCCGGTGAATTCCATGTTCAATTCACCCCGGATGACCTTCAGGCGGGTCGCGTCGCGCTCCAACCCGGTGTAAAAGGCGCGCAGTGTGGAACATTTGACGTTGGGATAGAGGGGCCAGGAATCCATCTCCAGAATTTTCGCCACGTCATAACGGGTCGGACCACCCCCATGATCTCCAATCCCGTACACAATGAGATCCGAATTTCCGCCGACCTCGCGAACAAACTTCAGGAGATGATCCGCAATCCAGGAATCGGGCCTGTTGTTGTAACCGAGATCCATATCGTTGCGAACCAGGACCCGCGAGCCGTCGGGCCCCTGCCACCAGAACGCCATGGGCTTGACGGGAGTCTGTACACCCGGCCTGTGCAGGTAATAGTACTTGACCGCGCCACGGACAAGATATGTCGGAATACTGGCGGCATGTCCAAAGGTATCCGGCGAGAAATCAATCGCGACATCCTCCGGGGTCAACCCGAACAAGGTCTTCATATACTGACGGGTGTACAGAATGTGCCGACAGAGCGCCTCGCCGCCAGCCATGTTCTTGTCGCCTTCCACCCAGTGGCTCGCACTGACCTCCCACCGGCCTTCCTTCACGCGCTGGGCGATTCGCGCCAGCATCTCCGGCGCAAGTTCCTCCAGGATTCGATACACACTGGCCTGGCTCTGGGAAAAGGTAAACTCCGGGAATTCCTCCATCAGCCGGAGCACCGTCGAAAAAGTGTCGTGCGTCACTGCGACCGTCTCGGGCCACGACCACTGCCAGTTCATGTCAATGTGGGCATGGCCCACGCAGTGGATCGTATACGTTTTGGCAACCTTTCCGATGGGGGCCAGCGTCGTTTCCGCCTCCTCCACCGCCCTCGCAATCACCGCCTGAGTCCCCGTCGCCATGGCCGCCGTCATGGCCGACTCAACCTCCTTGATCAGTCGATCCCAGGTCTTGGCCTTCCCCGGATGCAGGGTCATCAGCCCCCTGGCAAACTTGATCTGATTCGCCAGCCGGTTGCTCAGCCGGAGGATCTCATGGGACACTTTCGCCGCCGTCATTGTAAATTCAGAGTTCCGTATCATTCGTGCATCTCCTTGAAATAGAGCCGAGCTTCAAAACCTATCCGCCCTCCGCCTTCACCCGGAGCGGGAAAGGATAGGACGGACTCCCCTCGTAATCAAGCGCTTTGACAGCGCTGTGACATCATGTGGCGCCAACGAGGAAGCAGGGCGAAGCTTGTCTTGAGAGTCTCAACATGGTCTAATCCACTTGTCTGACGCCTATTCAGAGTTTGCACTGAAGACGAAGGAATAATAAATGATCGAGTTTTTTCATCATGCCGCATATTGCTCCACCGCCTTAGTCGTTGTTATGGTGGTATATCAATCGATCCTGACAACAGGCGCCTATTTCCACCGGCGCCGGGCCGCAAACGAGAAGGATCGCGAGAGGCCCGTGTGGGATCAGTACCCTCCCCTGACGATTCTGGTTCCTGCCCACAACGAAGAAGTCGTGATCGAGCGCACCGTGAGAACCCTTCTCGCGTTACGTTACCCTCAGGGCAAACTGACCTTGATGGTGATTAACGACGCCTCCACGGACAACACCGCCGCGATTCTGGATCGTCTGCATGCCGAGAATCCGCATGTGATTGTGTATCACCGCCAAAAACCTGACGGCGGATTAGGGAAGGCGGCGGCGCTCAACGCGGCCGCCCGGTTGGTGAACGATGATTATATCGCCGTTTACGATGCGGATAACTGCCCCGAACCGAACTCGTTATTGATGCTGATGTCGAGATTCATCGCGCGTCCCTCGTTGGCGGCGGCGGTGGGAAAGTTTCGGTGTGGCAATAAAAATCAGAATTTCCTTACCCGTTGCATCAACATCGAGGGCCTCTGTTTTCAGGGAATTGTTCAGGCGGGCCGCCACATGATGCTCGACATTGCCTTTCTGACCGGCACCAACTACGTCATCAACAGGAACATCCTCCTGAAAGTGGGGGGATGGGACGAAGAGGCGCTGGCTGAGGATAGTGAATTGTCCACCCGGCTGTACATGGAGGGTTACCGGATTGATTTCGTCCCCTGCTCGCAAAGTTGGGAGCAGGAACCGGAGACATTGGGCGTTTGGATGAAACAACGCACCCGATGGGCGCGCGGCAATAACTACGCCATACTGAAAATCATCCGGACGTTTCCACTTTCAAAAGACAAAGTCCGGACTTTCGAGAACCTCTTTACCCTGTCGATGAGCTACCTTTTTCTGGTCGCCATCGTGCTTTCCCAATCGTCTCAGATTCTTTCCCTGCTTGGTTTTTGCCACATCACCCAGGAGACCCTGTGGCTCCTGTGTATCTGGAATGTCGCCGCACTCTTCTATGTCGCGCAAATCTGGCACGCTCTGGCCCTTGAGAAAGAAGCGAGGCCGGCCAACTTGCTGGCCGGGTTTCTAATGTATTTCTTCTACGGTTATCTTTGGATGGCCGCCATCCTGCGCGCCCTCTATCACGACGTGGTGGTAAGAAAGGCGCGCCATTGGGACAAAACCATGCGTTTCGAAACGGCGCTGGAAACAGGGAATCCCTGAAACGGACGCCACGCTGAACTCCAGGAACCCGGACTTGTCACACGGCGGGGACATCTGGCATAATGAAGGACTGAAAGGAACAATCATGGAAGAAAAAATAAGGGCTAAATTGGAAGAGTTACGCGGTTTCCTGCAGGCTGATGGCGGCGACATGGAAGTGGTCAGCATCACGGGAACCGACATCAAGTTGAGGCTTCAGGGAGCCTGCGGATGCTGTCCACATGCGACCATGACCATTAAGCAGGGAATTGAACGCATCCTGCGCGAACAGGTAGATGCCACGATCGTCGTCGAGCAGGTGCGTTGATCCGGAAATGACATCCCGGTTAAAGCAGTTTGTGGCGCTGACAGGGCTGGCCGTGACCGAACTGTTCCGACAGCCCGCATGCTTTCTGCTCATCCTGTGCGGGTGCGCTTTCACGGTTCTGGTTCCCCTCGCCGTTTCACACCAACTCGGACAAGCGACGCATCTCACTGTCGATAGTTCACTTGCGTTTGAACTCGTCTTCGGAATGATCCTGGCTGGGTATGCGGCCTGCTCCACGCTTCATAACGAGTGCCGGTCGGGCACCATTCTCATGGTGTTCAGCAAACCGGTCGGACGCCTGATGTACTTCCTGGCCAAATTTGCGGCTGTTTCCATTCTGATCGCCTTTTTCATTTTCTGTTCGTCGGCCGCCTCCCTCCTGGCGGAACGGGTAACCCCGCGAAATTTCGAGTTTGATGCCCTGGGCAACCGGTTATTACTGGCCACTCCCTTCATTGTTTTTTTGCCACCGGCTTTTCTCAACTTCCGGAAACACCGCGCCGTTCTTCCGCTTTCCCTGGTACTCTTCGCGTTGACCCTGACGGCATGGGTTCTCATCCTGGGTTCCGTGGACTGGGAGGGGCGCCGCACCGCCTTTGCAAGCATGATTGAATGGCGCCTCCTGCCGGCCTCTCTTCTGGAGGGTATGGCCTTGTTCATGATGGCGGCCATTGCGCTGAGTCTGGCCAGTCGTCTTTCCACTCCTGTGACCGTGGCCATCCTGGCCCTGATTCTGATGATGGGCCTGATATCCGACCATCTGGCGATGCGGTTGTCCGTCTCTTCCCCCGCGCAGTTCGGGTTTCGTCTGTTTCTTCCGGATATTCAGGCATTCTGGCCTGCCGACAAACTCGCGGGAGACGGTTCAATCACCCCCTCCCTGATCAGTCATGCCTTCGTTTATGCCATGGCGTACGGAATTGGCGCATTGTCCCTGGGGTATGCAGCCTTCAGAAACCGGCAGTTTTAGGAGACGGGAAATGAGCGACAGCCCACATTTGATCATTGAGGCGCATGATTTGACTAAGACATTCCTGGATTTCTGGGGGCGTCCGAAAGTTCATGCCGTGAAAGGCATCACGTTGGAGATAAGACCCGGCGAAATCTTCGGGTTGCTCGGCCCCAATGGTTCCGGGAAAAGTACGACGATGAAAATGATACTGGGCCTGCTCCATCCCACGTCAGGTCATCTGTCTGTGCTGGGGCAATCCCCGCGCGATGTTGCCGTTAAATCACGAATGGGCTTCATGCCTGAGGAGTCCTATCTCTACAAATATCTGACGGCCGTTGAAATTCTCACCTTTTACGCCAACCTGTCGGGCCTCTCCGGTTCTGTCAGGAAAGAAACCGTTAATCGTATGATCGAACAGATGGGACTCCAGGCCGCCCGGAACCGGCCCGTGGGGGAATTCTCAAAGGGCATGGCGCGCCGCGTCGGGCTGGCCCAGGCCCTTCTGAACGACCCCGACCTGATTCTTCTTGATGAACCGACATCAGGACTCGACCCCATCGCCTGCCGTGAAGTCAAGGACTTGCTTCTGAATCTGGCTGATCGAGGCAAAACTATCCTCATCTGCTCCCATCACCTGGCCGACATGCAGGATCTTTCGCATCGCGTCGCCATTCTTCTGGAAGGCGAGGTGTGCGCGGCGGGATCGGTAAAAGATCTCCTCGCCACACCGGATCTCATCCGGCTGACACTCCCCCGCCCCTCCCGTGAAAAATTATCGGCCATGCTTGATTATCTTGAACGGGAAACCGGCTTCCGTCCCGGCGTTGACCACACCGGACGCACCCTTGAATCCGTGTTCATCGAAACGGTCTCCCGGCGTCGGATCGCATCATGAGTCTCTTACCCCTCATGGCGATTGCCCGACTGACCGTACGCGACGCCGTACGATCCCGTCTTTTGGTTTCTCTTGCGGTTATTCTGGTGATTGGTCTGATTAGCCTGCCTCTTCTGATTTCCGGAGACAACACATTAAACGGCCAAATTCAGGTGATCCTGGCCTACACACTGAGTTTTGCCATGAGCATACTCTCGGCCGTCACCCTGTGGGCAGCCTGCGGCGGGATCGCCTCTGAAATCCAGGATCGAAGGCTGTATCTTGTTCTGACCAGGCCGGTGCATCGCCATGAACTGTGGCTGGGAAAGTGGCTTGGTATCGCAGGACTCAATGCCATGTTGCTGGGTCTTACCGGCCTGATCGTCTCGGCCATGATAGCGTTTACCCTGAACGTGTCCCCAGAGTCCGCCATCGCAAAGCGCCAGGCCCGGGAACACTTCCTTCTGGCCCGTATGACCGTGATCCCGGTCGCTCCTGACTTTGCAGAACAGGCACGACGGGACGCTGATGCTCTCTTGCAATCAGGACGACTCCCCGCCGGGGTGACCGCCCGAGTCGTTGAGGCCGAGTTAATAAAACGCTATCAGGATCGGCGCTATTCGCTTCCCCCTCATGGCGCCATCACCTTGGACTTTCCGCTCCCGGTTTCGATAGACAACGGACACGACCTTATCCTGAAATATGCGTTCGACTCCTCCCGGCCCGAGAGGACACCCGTTTCCGGGGAATGGACCATTTCGGGGGGGCAACACGATTCGCTCGTCATGAGCGTCACCAATTACCCCGGCATTCCCAATACGGTTCTCATACCGGGCGAATGGGTGCGGGGGGCGCCATCGATACACCTGACCTATCAACGCCTGGATGCGAAAAACCCCGCCACACTCCTGCTGAAGGCTAATGGGAAAGAACCGGAACTGCTTATCCCGGCAGGCGGAATTGCCATGAATCTGACACGAGGACTGCTCATCATTCTTTTCCGACTGGGATTTCTGGCGGCGCTCGGACTCACTGCCGGGAGTCTTCTTTCCATGCCGGTCGCGGTGTTTGCGGGGTTCTTCATCATGACCCTGCTGGCCCTGTCGGGTTATGTTGAGACCGTAGCCAGTAGCGGAGTATTCTATGTGGCCCACGAAGGCCCAGCCCCGACTCAAACCTGGCTTGATGCCGCCATTTTGAATTTGTTCAAGGGGCTCTACGGAATCACACGGCCCTTCCTCCGGTTTGATCCAGTTCCCCTGCTTCAGGAAGGACTCCGGATTAGTTGGACCGTTGCCGGGCAGGCCTTCGTCTGGTTGATCGGCCTTTACACCACCCTGACGGCCGTGATTGGCATCGCTCTGTTCAACCGCCGTGAACTTGGGTAGAATCCGGGGTTACGGGTCAATGCTTTCCAGGGCCAATGTCACGGGATTGATGCGGCGGTAATAGCAGTTTCGGGGTTGACCCTTTTGATTCTTCGTATGGCAGATTCCGCCCCGGCGGGGACGGACGGTGTAAACCAGCGAATTCTGCTCACAGTTGACAAACGCTTCGACGAACTCAAAGGTCTCGCCCGAGGTCTTCCCCTTCTCCCACAACTCATTACGGGACGTGCTCCACAGAACCACGGTGCCGGATTCGAGCGTCTTCTTCATGGCAATCTCGTTGGTATAGGCCACCAGAATAACCTCATGCGTGTCGGCATTCTGAAGCGCCACGGGAATGACATCCGGGCAGACCCTGGCAATCTTGGCAATCTTGGCAAAATCCAGTCTAAGCCCCATTCCTTCTTCCAGTTCTTTCATGATGTCAGTCCCTTTTCTTGTGCCCCGTCCGATCAAGGGGCATGAAGGTACACTATTTCCTGTCCCTCGCAAGTCTCGAATCCGGTTTGCCAAGACTGCCCCGCATGGTATATTTTGTCGATTGAACAAACCCTATACGACTATGAATACAACTTCATCACCTTGCACCATAGTGATCCTGCTCACCGGACTTCTTCTGGCTGGTTGCGGGAGTGACCCTGTTACCTCAGCCCTCAAATTGATCGAAAACGGAAATCTTCAAAAAGCCGAGGAGATACTGACCCAGGCCGTTCAACAGGATCCTTCCGATGCCAACGCGGTTATGAATCTGGCCATTCTCCAGTACAAAAAAGGACAATGGGATGCCGCTATGACGGATTTCGGAAAGGCCGCCGACTTGGCGCCGTCAGATCCGCGCCCCATCGAATTTATTGCGGCCATGCTCGCCGAGAATAACCAGTGGCGAGAGGCCGCCGACATGCTGACCGAGGCGGCTCGCCGTGATCCGCATTCCGCCAGCATTCAGACGGCCCAAGCTCTGGTTGATCTCAGCCTCAGTGGTCCGGCGGCCGCCCGCACACGACTTGTTCATGTGCTGAACATGGAACCCGCCTATGCCCCCGCTCTCTTCAACCTCGCCGTGATCGACCGGGACTGGCTAAAAAATCCGGGAGACGCGCGCAAGTATTTCCAGCGGTATCTCGCCGTCGCGAAGAACGACCCTCACACCCCGATCGCAAGATCCGCACTGGCCGAAAAACAAACCCAACCACCATCCCGCAAAAGCGAGGTCACCAAGCCGGAACCCTCCGCCCCCACGCCGCCCATCAGAACCTCCACGACTCCGTCTGTCGCGCAATCCCCTATGGCTTTGCACTCCGTCTCCAAGGACATGACGACGGAATCCGCGCCCGCTCCGACTCCCGTGGCCCCCAATCCGGCAGAGGCTTCCGCCGCCTTCAATCAGGGAGTCCGTCATCATCAGGCCGGGGAGTCTGATCAGGCGATAAAGGAATACACCCGTGCCATCCGGCTGGAACCCACCCTGGTGCGCGCCCAGTACAACCTGGGCTTGTTGCTCCGGGCCAAGGGGGATCTCCCCCGCGCGAATGAGGCCTTCACCCATGCTCTTGAAGGCGCACCCAACATGGTTGATGCCCGCTATATGCTGGCGCTCGTCCTGCTTGACCAGGGAAATCAAAGCGGCGCCATCTCCCAGTTGAAGACACTCGTGGAGAAGGCGCCCAAATACGCCGACGCACATCTTGCCTTGGGCATGCAATACAAGAAAGACAAGAACAAACTGGATCTGGCACGGAAGGAATTCCTGATGTATCTGGATCTGGCACCGAACAACGCCTCGGCGCGTGACATCAGGAAGTGGCTGAGTTTTCAGCGGTAGGCGTTTAGACGGGTTCACGGGAACAGGAGGCATCCATGTTTGAGGCATACGGGTTCAACATCGCAGATGTCGCCGCCATGGTCTTCATCGCCATCGGACTCATCATCGGTTTCCGTCAGGGGTTGTCCGGACAAATGACCATCCTGCTGACAGCGCTGGCCATAGGAATGGCTTTCGTCAAGGGATTCGCCCCCTGTCGGGACTGGCTGATCAATTCCATGGCCTTCTCACGGGAAACCGCCGATGTGTGGGCTCGTGTCCTTCTGATCGCTCTCCCCCTGCTGGCCGGGATTCTGATCTTCCTGCTGTTGCGTTGTCTTCTGAAAATCACCTTCACGACCTGGGTGGATCGAATTGGGGGCGCCCTGGCTGGCGGTACTACGGCCGCCGGAATTGTCTTGCTGGTATTCATTCTTCTTAATTCGATTCCCGCCGAGAAGCAATTTGCCGTTTTCGGCAATTCCTGCTGGATCAGCCGCGAGGTGATAGGCGGGGAAACTCACGTGATCCGGGAGATTCGCTCTCGCGTCGAGAAGGGCGAGAGTCTGATTGAAAAAGCCCGCCGGGAACACGCCGGCAAGCGCGAGAAGTGGGAACAATAATGGCGGGTATCATCTCCAAGGCCGTGCTCGAGGATATCCGATTCCGCTGCGACATCGTGGATGTGATTGACTCCTACATCACCCTTCCCCGAAAGGGCACGATGATCAAGGCCCTCTGCCCGTTCCACAAGGAAAAGAGCCCGTCATTTACCGTGAATCGGCAACGCCAGATCTTTCACTGTTTTGGATGCGGTGTCGGCGGCGATGTCTTTAAGTTTGTGATGCTCTATGAACACGCGGATTTCCCCACCGCGATCAAGATTCTGGCCGAAAAAGCCGGCATTCAAATTGAATTCGAGAAAGGTTCACAAGCCTCCGGGGACAAGGAAATACTGCTGGCCATTCACGAGGAGATCACGGCGGCATACCACAAGCAACTCTTGCAGAACCCGGATGCTCAACCGGCCCGGGACTACCTGAAGAAACGGCAAATCACACGGGAGGTGGCCGAGGACTTCATGATCGGGTATGCCCCTGAAGGATGGGACTTCACATCCAACTGGGCGCGCACAAAGAACTATCCCGCCGCCAAACTCGAGTTGGCCGGGCTGGTGGTAAAAAGAACCGAGGAAGGCGGGCCTCATGCCGCCTATGACCGTTTCAGAGGGCGCATCATGTTTCCCATACGAAACGAACAGGGCCGGATTGTCGGCTTCAGCGGACGAACCCTGTTACAGGATCCGAAGGCCGCCAAATACGTCAACAGTCCGGAAACCCCGATTTTTCGAAAAAGCCACATTCTGTATGCACTGGATCGGGCACGTCGTGAGATCGTGGAAACCCGTGAGGCCATCGTCTGTGAGGGGCAAATTGATGTCATCCGATGCCATCAGGCCGGGTTTAAGACTGCGGTAGCGGCCCAGGGCACCGCCTTCACCGAAGACCATGCCCGTATGTTGAAACGTTACGCGGATGGTGTTGTCCTGGTGTTCGACTCCGACAGCGCCGGGCGCAATGCCTCGCTGAAGGCCGCCGTCATCTTCATGAAGGCGGGTCTTGCGGTTCGTGTTGCCTCACTTCCCCAGGGCGAGGATCCGGATTCGCTGATTCTCAAACAAGGCCGTGAGGCCTTTGCGGAGGCGCTGGCCAAAGCCGTTCCTGCCATTGACTTCCAAATGAACCTGCTACTGTCACAGGAGGATATTCGCACCGAAATCGGAATGATGAAGGTGAGTCGAGACCTGTTGGCCACGATCAGCCAGAGTCCGAACGCGGTTCAGCGCGATGTTCTGGTTCAAACCGTCGCCCGTCGTCTTGGCGTTGCCGCCGCGGCCTTGCAGGTTGAACTCAGGCCCCTGCTCAGGAATTCGGCCCAGCGAGAAGCCTCTGATCCGCCTCCCTCACCCCTGAAACGATCCGCCATCGAGATGGCGCTGGTCGAACATCTGGGCGCCAGTCCCGACCTCCTGGCCTTGGTGGACGCTTACCTGCCGCTTACGTTGCTCACGGACGCGCTCTGTATCCGCTTTATTGAACTCATGAAGGAAAGCGCCAGGGAGGGCGTCGATTTCATGCACGTGTTATCCGAGCGGGACGATGCGGAACGAACCCTGTCCGGGTTTGCCGCAGAAGTTTTGAGCGCCCCCTCAAAAGCCGGCATGGATGGATCGCATAAGGAAGCCGTTGAGGATCTGATCCTCTTGTTCTGGCGCACGGAACTGAACCGGCGCCGGACTGAATTGGAGCAACGGTCGCAAGCCGCGACAGACGAGCGAACCCGTGATGAAACAATGGCCCAGGCCGCTTTACTCACCACCGACATCAAGTGTCTTCAACACTGGAAAATTGGCAAGGACGTGCTCGCGCACTATATTGAATAACGGGACTGGGGGGGTGTCCGTCACATCTCTTCGTAACGCAGAGGATGTGTAATCAGCGAGTCGGGAGCGATGAACCCGCCTGAAATGAGCATTTTGAAGGCCTCTTCAACTGTCATTCCGGTAACCCGAACCTCCTCGACCGGAAACAACTGGAGAAATCCGGATGTCGGCAACGGAGACATCGGGATAAAGACGCGGCACCAATTCCGGCCATTTTCATCCCTCATGAGCCCCGTCATGAATCCGATCACCTTGACACCAGGCCTCGGATACTCAACCAGCACCACAGACTTGAATGATTTCCGCTCCGGGATGGAAACGGCGTCCACAACCTGTTTGGCCGCCGAGTAAATCGCCTTGATCACGGGGATCTTCATGATCAGCGATTCTCCCCAGATCAGCATCCGCTGCCCGACCACTCGTCCCGCTATGACCCCAACCAGGAGCACAAGCAGGACAAAGGCAAGGATCGAGATGAACACTTCAGCCCAGTTCGGTAATTGCAGCGGAAGAAGACTCACAAGGGGCTGGAGCACTGAAGCCATCGCATTGAAGGCCGCCTTGACGACAAGGAAGGTGACCCACAGGGGCACCAGAATGAAAAGCCCCGAGATGAGACGGTTACGCAAATAGCGCCGATAGTCTGTTTTTTTTGAAGATGACATGCTTGTTTATCCCTTCTGCAAATAGTGATTGATGGCGACGGCGGCCCGACGGCCCTCGCCCATGGCAAGGATCACTGTTGCCGCACCCAGAACAATATCGCCGCCTGCGTAGACGCCTTCAAGGGAGGTCTTCCCTGTGTCATCCACGATAACATTACCCCATTTACTGGTCTTCAACCCCTCCGTCGTGCGGGGAATCAGGGGATTGGAGTCGTTTCCGATTGCCACGATCACCGTGTCCATCTCGCGCAGAAACTCACTCCCCTTGACCTCCACGGGACGTCTCCTTCCGGAGGCATCCGGCTCGCCAAGTTCATATCGCAGGCACTCCATTGCGATGACACACCCATTGGCATCTCCGATCAACCGCTTGGCATTTTCGAGAAGATGAAAAATCACGCCCTCCTCCTTGGCATGGGCAATTTCCTCAATGCGCGCAGGCATCTCGACTTCCGTGCGACGGTACACCACATGAACCTCACTGGCGCCGAGACGAATGGCCGTCCGCGCCGCATCCATGGCAACATTGCCGCCCCCCAGAACCGCCACCTTGCCCGACCTGAAAATGGGAGTGTCGGCGCGTCCCGAATCATACGCCTTCATCAAATTGGCCCGTGTCAGATACTCATTGGCTGAGAATACCCCCACCAGGTTCTCGCCCTCCATGTTCATAAACTTCGGCAATCCGGCGCCGGTCCCGATAAACACCGCGTTGAACCCGTCTTTACCCATCAAGTCCTTCAATTTGCGAGTCCGTCCAATGACAAAGTTTGTTTTCAACTCCACACCCATCGCCGTCAGGGCGTCGATTTCCTTCTGCACAATGGCCTTGGGAAGGCGGAACTCCGGAATCCCGTAAACCAACACACCGCCGGGTTTGTGAAAAGCCTCGAACATGACCACATGATGCCCCTCGCGGCGGACATCCGCCGCCACGGTGATGCTGGCCGGACCGGTGCCGATCACCGCAACCGACTTCCCGGTCTCGGGTTTGACCACGGGCGCCCGGGCATGGCCGCCATCGCGCTCCAGATCGGCTACAAACCGTTCGACACGCCCGACGGACACCGCCTTGTCAACACTCTTCAGCGCCTTTCCCACCGTGCAATGTTCCTGACATTGGGTTTCCTGTGGACACACCCTCCCGCACACGGCCGGAAGCAGACTATTCTGTTTGATCACGGCACACGCACCCAGAAAGTCGCCCTGAGCGGCCGCCTTCAGGAAGCCGGGAATATCGATTCGAACCGGGCATCCCTGCACGCAGGGGGCATTCCGGCACTGGAGGCAACGCATGGATTCCAGGCGGGCCTGCTCAGCCGTGTACCCGAGCGCCACTTCCTGAACATTATGACGTCGCACCGCCGGATCCTGCGTGGGCATCTCCTGCGCGGGGATAGCCAGACGATCCCGGGGCGTCAGGGGAGTTGACCGGCCCAGAACCGCCGCCAAATCCCGGTTTGCAGCCTCGGCCAGTGATTGCGGGGTAACGTGACTCATGACGGCCTCCCCGCCCTGGCTTCGATCTCCGCCTCAAGATGACACTGGTGATGGGCATGATCCTCATGCTTGCGATAGGACTTCAGCCGCTGCATCATGTTGTCGAAATCAACCTGATGCCCATCAAACTCAGGGCCATCGACACAGACAAATTTGGTCTGGCCGCCCACCGTCACACGACAACCGCCGCACATGCCGGTCCCATCCACCATGATGGTATTCAGCGACACCAGTGTGTGAACGCCGAAAGGTCGGGTCGCCTCGGCGCAAAACTTCATCATGATAGGCGGGCCGATGGCCACCGCCAGATCCGGTTTTGGAACGCGTTCGCAAACTTCCTTCAACGGTTCGGTCACAAGAGCCTTTCGGCCATAGGAACCATCATCGGTACAGACGATGAACTCGTCCGCCAATGCCCGCATCTGATCCTCAAGAATCACCAGGTCACGGTTTCGGGCGCCCACAATGACAATCAGTTTATTCCCGGCCGCCTTCATGCCTTTTGCGATCGGATGCAGGGGCGCAACCCCGATTCCACCCCCCACGCACACTACGGTGCCAAACTTTGAAATATGGGTTGGCTCACCCAGTGGGCCCAGCACACTTTCAACATGATCGCCGACCTTTTTGTCGGCGAGGTTATGGGTTGTTTTTCCCACCGCCTGAAAGATGATCGTAATGGATCCCTCATCCGGATCGGCATCGGCGATGGTGAGGGGAATGCGTTCACCAAACTCGTTATCGAGTTGGAGAATGACAAACTGCCCCGGCAACCGCTCCCGGGCAATATGAGGCGCCTCCAGCCTCATCATGTAGACATCGGCAGACAACTGCTGTTTGGTTAATATCCTGTGCATAGACCCTTTCTATCCGGCTTCAAATCTTTCAGTATGCCATTCCTGTCGCTCCGTCTCAAGTTTTGTCGCACGTTCCCTGAAACGGAGGTGAATCAAGACGGGATCAGCGCCTTGAATTTTCGGTAGGCCACATTCCAGCGGGCCGTGTCCTGGGGCTTGTATTCCCGGATCGGGAAGGATTCCCGGATGAGCGGAATGGCGTCCCGCATCGTCTTGATCACACCCAATCCCATGGCCTGCACCATGCAGTTACCCGTCGCGGTGGCCTCTTCCGGGCCGGCCAGTACCGGCAACCCGATGGCATCGGCCGCGAATTGATTAAGCATGACATTCCTTGAACCACCGCCGACAATATGAACCACCTTGTTCGGCTTGCCTGTGACTTGTGTCAGCAGTTCGTTCACATGACGGTACTTGAGCGCCAGACTTTCATACACGACACGAATATAGGTTCCGCGATCCACAGGAACAGGCTGCCCCGTTTTCTGGCAGAACTCGGCAATGGCCTTCTGCATATCCGCGGGATTGTAGAAACACTTGTCATCCGGATCCACAAACGCGGTGAAGGCCGGTGCCTCGCGCGTCCACCGATCCAACTCGGGCCACTTGATTTCGTGTCCGTCGGTATGCTGCCAGATTCGCTTGAGCTCCTGAACGAGCCAACTCCCCATGCAGTTCTTAAGCAAGCGGACGTTGCCAATGCCGCCTTCATTGCTGAAGTTATGATTCATCGCCTCTTTTGACGTGATGGCCTCCGATACAAGTTTGCCCACCAGCGACCACGTGCCGGAACTGATGATCAACGCCTCATCCGGGTCATTCACAGGAGCGGCCGCAAAAGCACTGGCCGTGTCATGCCCACCCACGGCGATCAGACGCGCCCGGTTGAGACCCACCTGCGCGGCCAACTCGGCATGCAACTTGCCCACCACGCTGCCCGGTTCCACTATCTCGGGCATGATCGAAAGGGGAATCCTGAGTTTACGCAGGATCTCCGCACTCCATGTCTTCGTGTGCGCATCCATCAACTGTGTGACACTGGCAAAGGTTGTGTCTACCGACTTCACACCGCCCAGGTAATAGTAGAACAATGAGGACACCGGCAGGTAGAAGGCTCCCGGCCTCAACGCCTTTCGCCGGTTCAGCATGAACCAGTGCAGTTGATTGCTGACATTGAACGGCTGAAAATGGATTCCTGTCAGGGCGTAAGCCTTCCGGGCCCCCACCCTGGCGCGAACCTTCTCCACCATGTTATCCAGGCGATGATCGCGGTAGGCGTACATCTTCCCCATCGAATCACCCTCCGCCGTAAAGAACTGGCCGTCGGCGCCCCAGGTGTCAATGCCAATGCCGTCAAGCGTATCGGAGACCGTTCGTCGATACTCCCGAAGGCCCTTGACAAGGTTCTGGTACAGCAGGACGTCGTCCCAATAGGTCCGCTCCGTCAGAGTCCCTGCAGAATCTCCGAGAAAGAACGACACCGATTCATGTGCGAAACGGTGTACTTCCGTCAACCGGAACGTCCCGTTCTCAAACACTCCGGCAAAACACTTGCCGCCAGACGCCCCGAAATCACCTGCGAAAACACGAACCGTAGTCATTACACTCCCTCCACACTCCGCCTCATCTGATCCTGGTTACTGCAATCCCGGCTGATGGTATAGCCCTTCAGCGGCTGGATATGCTCATGCACGGCATCGATGATATCGCACGCGAACGGGAAGAAGGCATCCTCCACCTCGTCCTGCGGGGTGATCCAGTTCCGGGCGCCCACCACCACGGGCGGGGCATCAAGTTCATCAAACGCAAACTGGCTGATTTTGTTCGCCATCGTATGCAGAAAACTTCCGCGCTCGCAGGCATCGCTTGCCAACAGAATACGGCGGGTCTTTTTCACCGACTCCACCACCTTGTCGTAATTGAACGGCACCACGGAGCGGGCATCAATGATCTCGCAGGACATCCCGTATTTCTCTTCCAGTGTTTTCGCCGCTTCCATGGCGCGATACAGGGTCGCGCCGATCGTCAGGATCGTGAGATCCTTGCCGACCTTCTTCACGTCCGGTTCACCTATCGGAATCTCATAGTATTCCGCCGGAACTCCACCCTTGTGGAACTCCTCGGGCTGGTCATACACGCGCTGACTCTCGAAGAAAATCACGGGATCCGTTCCGACCAGCGCGGAGTTCATCAACCCCTTCGCGTCATAGGGCGTCGCCGGAAACACAACCTTCAGTCCGGGGATGTGTGCCACGAGCGCAACCCAATCTTGACTGTGTTGCGCACCATATTTTGACCCCACCGAGACACGCACGGTCACCGGCATTTTAAGGATACCGCCGGACATGGACTGCCACTTGGAGAGTTGGTTGAACAACTCATCCCCGGCACGCCCCATGAAGTCGCAATACATAAGTTCCACCAGAGCCCGCCCGCCTTCCAGACCATACCCGACCGCCGTGCCGACAATGGCCCCCTCTGAAATCGGCGAATTGAAGAGGCGATGGTACGGCAAGGCTTCGGTCAGGCCGCGATACACGGCGAAGGCGCCACCCCAGTCGCGATTCTCCTCGCCATAGGCGACGAGCGTGGGATCAGTATAGAACCGGTGGATGATCGCCTCGAAGAGGGCATCACGGAACACCACGCAACGGCTCTTGGAGAGTTTCGCGCCGGTCTCATCAAACGCCGAACGGCTGCGCCCGGCCAGTTGTTTGACGCGGGGATTGAGTTCCAGAGGCATCAGTGTGTCAGGCTTTGCATCCGACATCCGCTCAACCCGCTGATTGGAGAACATGGTCTTCTCCAACAGTCCGCCCGTTTTCTTCAGGTCGGCGCGCGGGGAAATGGTCAGATCCACCGCCTTCTGGTAGGCCTTGAAGATCAAGGCCTCTATGGCTTCCTGCTGGGCCTTGAGATCTCCCTCGGTGGCCACCTTGGCCTTCACCAACTGTTCCGCGAAGGTCACCAGGGGATCCACTTGCTGCCACGCCTCAACCTCGGATTTCTCGCGATAGGAACTGGCGTCCGACGGCGAATGCCCGCTATACCGGTAGGTGATCGTGTCGAGCAACACGGGCCCATCGCCACGGGCCAGGACTTCCTTCTTGCGGCGAATGGCATCGATCACGGCCAGCGGATTGTATCCATCCACGCGTTCGGCATGCAACTGATCGGGGCGGATGCCTGCGCCAAGACGCGCCAGGACCTTGAAGCCCATGGTTTCACCCACCGGCTGACCACCCATCCCGTAGAAGTTATTGAAAAAGTTCATAACCAACGGCAGCCCGCCGCGATGCGCTTCGTCCCACAATTCCTTGAACTGATCCATCGACGCGAAGCAGAGTCCTTCCCAGACCGGACCACAGGCGGAGGAGGCGTCACCGATATTGCACACCACGATACCGGAGCGGAGGTTGACCTTCTTGAAGAGGGCCGCGCCCACGGAGATATCGCCCGACCCGCCAACGATGGCGTTGTTGGGATAGACACCAAAGGGGGTAAAGAAGGCGTGCATGGATCCACCCATTCCCCGGTTGAAACCGGCGTCGCGTCCGAAGATTTCAGCCAGGGCGCCATATAGCAGGAAATCAATGGCCAATTCCTTGACGCTTCCCGAGAACCCTTTTTCCACGATCTTCAGGCAGGCGCCGTCGAAAAAGGTCTTCATGATTTTCGTTAGCGTGTCATCATCCAACTTCTGGATGGCCGACAGGCTCTTCGCCAGGATCTCGCCGTGACTGCGGTGACTTCCGTAAATGTGATCCTCGACATTCAGAAGATAGGCCTGGCCGACGGCCGATGACTCCTGGCCGATTGATAAATGTGCCGGCCCGCGATGATTGTAGGCAATTCCCTTGTAGGCACCCTGGAGTTTGACCTCGTTGAGCATATTCTCGAACTTGCGGATCACCACCATGTCACGTTGGATACGGGTGAGATCATCCTTGCTGAACTGTTTCAGTTCATCCTTGACGGTCTTGTTGTACTGGTTGACCGGAATAGGCTGAAATTCAACAAACCCCGCCCGACGCACATCTGACGGCAAAATCATCTGACTCTTTGGCATTCTATTTCCTTTCTATTCTTAATTCCACATTCACAAATCTAAATTTGGCCGGGCGGATTAACCACCGTCATATTCTTCACCCTGAAAAACTCCATCCACTCCGGCGTTGGCGTCCGATCCGTCACGACCGTGGAGATGGCGTCCCACTCCACGATTTTGTACAGGGAAGCCACTTCAAACTTGGTATGATCCAGCAGGAGAATCGTTTCACGCGCATGGCGGACGGCCAGCCGGTACAAGTGCGAACTCTCAATATCGCTGGCGGCAGGCCCGAAATCCATACTCACGCCGTCCGCACCGATAAATGCCCGGTAACCCCGCAACTGCTCCATCGTCTCCATCGCCAGAGGACCCACCGTATCCATCCGCTCAGCCCGGTACTGGCCGCCCAGCATGATGACATGGACATCCGGTATTCCTGAAAGTTCCTCGGCCAGGCGAATCGAGTTCGCAATGACAGAAATGCTCCGCTTCCCCTTCAAGGCGGCCGCCATCTGGAAAGTTGTCGAACCCGAATCCAGGAAGATCTGGTCGCCATCCTGAATGAGATTGACAGCCAATTCACCCACAATGCGCTTGGCCTCGACATTACGCATGTTCTTCGAGTGGAACGAAAAGTCGGAATGCCTGCTCAGGGTCGCCCCGCCATACACCAGTTCCACTTCATGGGCTTCCGCCATGGTTTTCAGGTCACGCCGCACCGTCGCCTCGGAAATTCCAATCTCGACAGCCAACTCCTTGACCAATACATGGCCATTGCGGCACAGCCGGTCCAAAATGAAGTCTTTCCGCTGTTTTCCAGAATAAAACATGAAAATTACTCTTTTCTTAAAAGTTGCGCATACTTGTGACACAAGTCTTGCATGTTTGTCAACAAAATGTTGCAAATATCTGTTTGACATTTGCGCGACAAGAAATAATACTCAGAACACATTCTTATAAGGAGACAGTTATGTTCGAAGTCCAAATGCCGCAGGCAGGTCAGTCAATGGAGGAAGGGACAATTGTCCACTGGCTGAAAAAGGAAGGCGATCAGGTCCAGTCAAAGGACATTCTCTTTGAAGTTGAGACGGACAAGGCTGTTGTTGAAGTGGAAGCTGGTCACGATGGCATCCTCCGCAAGATCATCGTCCCACCGGGTCAGATGGTCCCAATCCGAACGAAGGTGGGTTATATTGGGAATGCCAATGAAGCCGTCCCCTCTGACAATGCCGTTTCAACTCCCGCAGCTCAGACCCCCGCCGCTGCGGCTTCCTCCCCCGCCCCTGTATCCACGGGCACCCTGACTGATGTCCTGATGCCGCAAGCGGGTCAGTCGATGGAAGAAGGAACCATTGTGCGCTGGTTGAAGAACGAGGGCGACAAAATCCAATCAAAGGATATTCTTCTTGAGGTTGAAACCGACAAGGCCGTTGTGGAAGTGGAGGCCGGTCACGACGGCATCCTCCGCAAGATACTGATCGCCGCCGGCGCCACTGTGCCGGTCCGCGCCAAAATCGCCCTGATCGGCGACCCAAGCGCCGCCCTTCCCGATACGGCGGTCGCCACATCAACTACAAAAAGCACACCGATCCCTTCATCCGGCCCGGTAAAGGCCTCACCCGCAGCCCGCAAAATTGCGGGAGAACGGGGCCTCGATCTGTCGGCTGTGGGAACAGGCACGGGACCCGGTGGCCGCATCACCTCCCGCGATCTCCCGGCACAGTCCGCCTCAAGTCCCGCTCCGGCCAGGACGGCCGCCCCGGTGGTTGCCTCCGCCCCTGCGGCCCCTTCCACGGCAGGCGGACAGCCCTCACGGCGACGGCTCACCCCCATGCGCAAGGCCATCGCTCGAAACCTACTGGCCTCGAAGCAAACGATACCTCATTTCTACATGCAGATGACGATCAATGCGGCGCCTCTGGCGGAATTGCAGAAGGCGGAAAAGGCGAAGTATCAGTGCTCGCTGAACGATTTCGTCACCAAGGCCTGCGGAAAGGCCATCCGGGAATTCCCCGCCTTCCGCTGCCGTATCGAGAACGACGAGATGCTGGAATTCAATGATGTCAACATCGGCATTGCAGTCGGCATGGACGAAGGGTTGGTTGTTCCGGTCATCCTCGGCGTGGACACCCTGTCCATCAAGGAACTGGCAGCAGAAACCCGACGTCTCGCGCAAGGCGCCAAGACCGGAAAAATTGAAAACATGGGCAAAGGAGTTTTCACCATAACCAATCTGGGTATGTTCGGCATCGAGCAATTCACGGCCATCGTGAACCCGCCCGAGGCCGCGATCCTCGCCGTGGGAGCCATGCGTGAGACCGTCGTCGTCCAGGACGGCGCGATGTGGCCGGGCAAGGTGATGACGATGACCTTGAGCGCCGACCACCGCGTGGTGGATGGCCTGCCTGCCGCCAAGTTCATGGCCCGGCTTAAGGAGTTGCTGGAGACACCGGCGCAGTTGCTGTAAGGATCAACTTATGAGTAAACACTTTGATATCGCTGTCCTCGGAGCCGGTCCCGGCGGGTATGTTGCCGCCCTAAAGGCCGCGCAAATGGGCGCTTCCGTTGCGATTGTTGAGCAGGGCTTCCTGGGTGGCACCTGTCTGAATGTGGGGTGTATCCCCTCCAAGGCGCTTCTGGCCTCGGCTGAACTTCTGCACACCATCAAGGAAGCGTCCACACTGGGAGTGAAAGTCTCCGGCGAGATAACCTTCGACTGGCCGGCCATCCAGACCCGCAAGGATAAAGTCATCAACACCCTGCGGGGCGGCATCAAATCCTTGCTCGCGGCCCGCAAGGCCACTCTCTTCCAGGGACACGCCAGACTCAACGGTCCGGGCAAAGTCACAGTCGAATCCAAGTCCGGCACCGAGGAGTTCACGGCAGACAGGATCATCCTGGCCACCGGTTCGATCCCGGCCCGGATTCCCGGCTGGCCCACCGATCCTGAACGCGTCTGCACGAGTGATGAGTCGCTGCATTGGAAAACCCTGCCAGCCCGACTGCTGATCGTCGGGGGCGGTGTCATCGGATGTGAATTCGCCTGCATGATGCGGGAATTCGGCGTACAGGTGACCATCGTGGAACTGATGCCGCGCCTCCTGCCGGAATTGGACGAAAGCCTCGCCGAACCCCTTCATAAAGTATTCACCAAACGGGGAATCCAGTGTTTCACAGGCACGAAGGTCGAAAGTCTTGCCGTCACAGACATCGTGAAGGCAGTCCTGAGCAACGGCCAGACCGTTGAGGCCGACCGCGTCCTGCTCTCGATCGGACGCCGACCTAACACCACCGATATTGGATTGGAAACCGTCGGACTGACCACCGACCGCGGTTTTGTCCGGGTAAATGACCACATGGAAACCCCGGTCAAGGGGATCTATTGTATCGGCGACGCCAATGGCCGCTGCCTGCTCGCCCACGCGGCTTCGGCCCAGGGAATTGCCGCCGTGGAGAATGCCATGGGCCATCCGCATGCACTCACGTCCCCCATTCCCTCGGCCGTCTACACCTTCCCTGAAATCGGCTCCGTGGGAATAACGCAGGCGCAGGCGAAGAAGGCCGGGATTCCCGTTGCCATCGGCGCGTTCCCGCTGGCGGCGCTAGGCAAGGCGATCGCGGTCGGACACACCGAGGGCTTCGTCAAGGTGATCCGTCATCGCGAAAACGGCTCCCTTCTAGGCGTCCATATGATGGGCCACAACGCCACCGAATGCATTGCTTCGGCAGGGGCCATGCTCCATCAGAAAGTCACCGTGCAACAATTGGCTGACGTCGTCTATGCCCACCCCACCCTCAGCGAAAGCATCAAGGAGGCGGCCGAGGACGCACTGGGTATGGCGGTGCATCTCCCTCCGAGGAAGATCCTGCGGGCGACGGCGGGATGAAGTCGTGATGAGCGATCCGAAGTTTGAAAGAGTTGAGAGAATACCATGAACAGTGAACTGATCAATATCGTTGGCCCTGCCCTGCGGGGATTGCTGGCCGACAACAGCGAGATACTAAAACTGGTATCGTTTTCGCCTGACACGAAGGGCGGGGCAACAGCGCTTACATTCACTCTGCCAGCGGATGCATCAGCATCGGTGATCGTGGAAGCCCTGCGTAAGGCGCTAGCCGGCCGGGATAAGCCATCAACGGTGATCGTCCCCGGGCTGGGCTCCTTCACCGCCGTGGACAACACCGACATGGTAGGCCGCGTGGCAGGCAAAGTGGCCGTTGTTACCGGCGCCGCGCAGGGTTTCGGGTTGGAAATTTCGAGGCACCTCGCAGCCTCAGGCGCCCATGTTGTTCTACTTGATATGAACCAGGAGGGTGCCGCATCCGCCGCCCAGGAACTGTGCAACCAGTTCGGCGCCGGGAGCGCCATCGGACTGTCTGCCAATGTCACCGACCCGGCCTCGATGGCCTCGGCCATACACGAGACCGTCAAGGCCTTTGGCGGGTTTGATGTCTTCATCGCCAACGCCGGGGTCCTCAAAGCGGGTAGTGTGAAAACCCAGAACCCGGTGGACTTCGATTTTGTCACCGCCGTGAACTACAAGGGGTACTTTCTCTGTGTGCAGAAGGCCGCCCCCATTCTCGCCATCCAGCACCTCGCCAAACCGGGGTACTGGAGCGATATCATCCAGATCAACTCCAAATCCGGCCTTGCCGGCTCGAATAAGAACGGGGCCTATGCGGGAAGCAAGTTCGGCGGAATCGGATTAACGCAGTCCTTTGCCATGGAACTGGTGGAGGACAACATCAAGGTGAACTCGATCTGTCCTGGTAATTTCTTTGACGGTCCCCTCTGGTCAGATCCCAAGAACGGCCTGTTTGTCCAGTACCTGAGCACGGGCAAGGTTCCCGACGCGAAGACGGTGGAAGATGTGAAAAAATTCTACGAGGCCAAGGTTCCCATGCGCCGGGGCTGCGCCGCCATTGACGTGATGAAGGCGATATTCTATTTGATGGAACAACAGTATGAAACAGGCCAGGCGGTTCCCGTAACCGGCGGCCAGGTCATGTTATCGTAAGCGAGGAATAACACACTCATGAGCAAAACAACACTTCCCAAAACCCAGCATGCCGTCCAACTCGTTGGCCCCGGCGAACTCAAACTGAATACCAGCAAGCCGGTTGAAACGCCCGGGCCGCATCAGGTTCTCGGTAAGGTGGAATCCGTCTGCCTGTGCTTCTCTGACCTCAAACTGCTGAAACAATTCTCGCAGCATCCCCGCAAGAGCAACGTTATTGGGGGTCTCACACCCGAGGTTTTGAAGGAAATCTCCAGTTATGTGCCTGGGGATAAACCCACCGTGCCCGGCCACGAAACCGTCATCCGGATTGTCGCCATCGGCGATCAGGTCAAGCATCACAAGGTCGGCGAACGCTGTCTGGTTCAGACTGACTACCGGGCCTTTCCGACAGCCGGTTCGAGTTCCGCATTCGGCTATAACTTTGAGGGCGCGCTGCAGGAATATGTGATCATGGATGAGCGCGTCATCGTCGACCCCGCCAACGGCGAGCGGTTCCTGATTCCGGTGCCCGAGAATCTGGGTGCCTCCGCTGTCGCCCTGGTCGAACCGTGGGCCTGCGTGGAGGACTCCTATGTCACCCCTGAACGCCAGACGATCAAGGCGGGCGGAAAACTGGCCGTGGTGGTGGATAGCGATCACAAGTTGAATGGTCTCGTGGAAAGTTTTTCACCGAAGGGTAAACCGGCATCGATCAGCGTGGTGTGTGCCGACAAATCCTGTCGCGATCTCGAGAAACTTGGCGTGCCCGTCACCCGTGTTGCCAGTGCCGCGGATCTGCCAAACGAGTCGTTTGACGACATCGTCTACTTCGGCCATGACCGTCGCGTTATCGAAATCCTGAATGACAAACTCGGACTCTGTGGAATCATCAACATCATCACCGCCGGACACAAGATCGGGCAAGTGGTCTCGGTTGGCGTGGGACGCGTTCATTACGGAATGACCCGCTGGATCGGCACAACATCCGGCAGCGCCTCCGAGTCTTATAAAGTCATCCCGGCCACAGGCGAAGTCCGCGCGGGTGACAGCATTTGCGTGGTTGGGGCTGGTGGGCCCATGGGCCAGATGCATGTTCTCCGTGATGTGAGTATCCCCCAGCCCGGCATGACGCTTGTGGCGGTTGACTTTGATGACACACGCCTGGCGTCACTCCTGGAAAAGGCGGAACCCCTGGCGAAGGCCAACAAGATTGCCCTCAAGTCAGTTAATCCCAAGAATCAGGAACTCACCGGGCCATTCAGTTACAACGTGGTCATGGCACCGGTTGGCGCCCTGGTTGTGGATGCCATCAAGAACAGCGCCAAAGGATGCCTGATCAATATCTTCGCGGGTATTCCCGCCCCCGTTCGACATGAACTGGATTTGGACACCTACATTGCCAATAAGTGCTTCATGTTCGGCACCAGCGGTTCAACCATCCGCGATATGAAGATCGTATTGGAGAAGGTTGTCGCGGGAACACTGGACACCAACCGTTCCGTGGATGCGATCAGCGGAATGGCGGGCGCGATCGAGGGTATGGCCGCCGTGGAGAACCGCACCTTGGCGGGCAAGATCGTGATTTACCCCATGCTCCATGATCTGGGCCTGACCCCTCTGTCAAAACTCGGAGAAATCCTTCCCAAGGTTGCCGCCAAGTTAGACCATGGAAACTGGACGGCAGACGCCGAACGGGAACTGGTGGGGAAGTAGACGTCCGACTGATCCGGCTAATACGCGTGTTTGATCAGGGACGCTCGACGGACATCCTCTGATCATAGGGACTTTTCCAGACCCGCAGTCCCCTTCGCGAGAGGTAGATTGGGATGGTTTGGAAACCTTTGGCAACCAGTTCCCTTTGCATGTGCCGCTTTTTAGCAGTATCGCCGTCCGTCAGGATTGCAATGGAACCGCCGTCTCCGCCGGCGCCGTTGATCTTGCAACCCAGGGCATCGAAATCATTCGCGAGCGAGAGAACTTCCTCAAATTTATCGCAAACGAGTTTTTTATGAAGTGCGCGTTGCGCCTCGGTATTACTGTTCAGCACCCGGCCAAAGCGGACGAAATCGCCGGCCTCAAGACTCGTTTTCGCGTCGCGCGCGAGTTCTCGAAGCCGTTCGAGCCGGGGATCCCTGTGGGGGGCGCGGCCAAGATCGGCAATGACCATCTTGTGTATCTCCGACGAGTTATGCGGTTTTCCGACATAGGCGAGCACGAGCCGGTGCTCCAACTCCCACCACGTACTGTCGGGAATAATGAGCGGGGTGGTTGTGGCACGGGGAAACTCCTCGATCTCAATAAAATTGATTCCGCCATAGGCGCCGGCAAGTTGATCCTGAACTCCGCATTCCAGGCCCAGTTCCTCGGTTTCAAGGGCGTGAGCCAGGGTGGCGGTGTCATGAGGTGAAAGAGGCCTATCCGCAACCTCTCCGAGGGCTCCGATGAGGGCCACAGAGACAGCCGCAGAGGTACCCATGGACGCGCCGGGTGGAGCATATGAAAAAATGTTGATCTTGAGCGCGCGATCTTTGGGGAACCCCATCCGCTTGATGGCCGCCTCGATCAGAGGGTGCTTGTCATAGACTATTATTTCAGGATCCAACTCGTACGACATGCCGTAGTTCTCAACGGAGACGATCAGATGTCCTCCCGTCTCTTCAAGCGGCAAGGTATGGATCTGGACTTCCACATAGGGGTAAATCGCGATATTGCACACCGCGCCAAACCGGGCAAAATGGGTGTCCGTCCAGCCTCCCACATCACAGATTCGCGTCGGGGCAACGGCATTGATCACAAACTGTTTCACGGATAAACTCATGCGCCAACTATGCCCAAGTCACGACACCTTCGCAAGTTGTTTCCCCGTCAGGGCAGACCCATCGACGGGTTTACGCCCTTCAACCACAGTGGTACACCATCCCAGGAAAGTGCAATCAATTGCACTCCGCAACGACTCGCAGACAGGTTCGTAGTTCGGTGTGTTCCTCTTTCCCCCTGGATAAATTAACCGAGTGTTTTCCCGATCCCTGGCGTTC
Source organism: bacterium (assembly GCA_037143135.1). Lineage (GTDB taxonomy): Bacteria > Verrucomicrobiota > Kiritimatiellia > CAIKKV01 > CAITUY01 > JAABPW01. Next base: position 6,555 of record JBAWZH010000005.1, on the reverse strand, counting down.
TACTTATCAAAGGAGATTAACCATGAAAAAATTGATCGGACTGTTGGGCGTTGTGGCGGTGTTGGCGGCAGGTGGTGTGGCGGGGGCTGGAGAGGCTCAGGCCGTGAAGAAGCAGACCACGTGCCCGGTGATGGGTGGCGCGGTGAACACGAACCTGTATGTGGATGCCGATGGCAAGCGGATCTACGTATGCTGCAAGGGTTGCCTGCCCGAGGTGCAGAAGGATCCCGCCAAGTATGTGACGAAACTGGAAAGTGAAGGGATCACGCTGGATAAGGCGGTTACGAAAGGAAAATGACCATGGCACCGGACGATCTACTGAATTCCCTGCTGAAACAGTGCAAGGACATAGAGCCCAGTCCGGGTTTTGAAGGTGCGGTGTGGAATAAACTCCACACCGCACAACCCCTGCCGTTTTCAGCATGGCGGTCATGGATGACCCCCTTGGCCATGGCGGCCGGTCTCATGATCGGGATTGGCGTTGGAGTCATGTTCCCGGCCGGAGATAGATCCGGAACGGTCAACGGCGCCATTTTCCGTAACGGGTCGCTTACAGGCGCCTACATGGCGCTATCTTCGGGAGGTGATCAATGAAATCAGGGAGCGGAGGGAGCGAAGGACTTATGCGCGTCTATAGGAATGTTGTTTCTGCGGTGCTCCTGACGGTACTGGCAGGAGCCGTTGCCTTCTGGATGACGCGACTGGTGGTTCATCCGAAATCTGTCCGCGCGGACATGTGTTCGCTGGGCGAGGTAACGCACCTCAAGACCGAACTCGGGCTCGATGACCGGCAGGTTGCCGCTCTGAGCGCCATGGAAAAAGACCTGGCAGGACAACTCTCGGATCTATGCGGGCAGTATTGTGCGGTACGGGCAGAACTGGGCGCCGCCCTGACGACGGATGGCACCCATTCGGTGCAGGCATCCCACGCCATCGTGGACCGGATGTGTGCGCTCCAGTCGGCATCGGAACTCGCGACGTTGGAACACATCCGTAAAGTCAGTGCCCTGTTGAATCCCGAACAACGCAAGAAGTTCCTCTCCTCATTAACCCAATGCCTCTGCGGAAGTAGTGGCCTTTGCGCTGGCGGATGCATGGGTAAGGCACCGCCGTGAATGGTAAATCCCTTGGTTATCTTGCGGTTCTGCTGTTCGCCGTCAACACGGGGGCGGAACCCGCGAAGGCGCTCTTGCTCGATCAGGCCGTCCAGGAAGCGTTGCGCCACAATCCCCGCCTGATTGCCCTCGGTCACACGCGTGAGGCGATGCAGGAACGGCCTGCCCAGGTGACCGGCTTACCCAATCCGATGGTGACCTACCGCGGGATGGATGCCCCCAATGCAGGGAATTTTCCCAACACGGGAGAGAAACGGATTGAGTTTGAGCAACCCCTGCCTGGTTTCGGAAAGCGGGGACTACGCCAGGCCGTGGCCGTCAATGAGGCTGGCGGAGCATCGGCCGAGGAGGAGGCGATGTCCCGTGAGATCGAGTTGAGAGTCAAGGAGTCGGCATACGAACTGCAGGCGGTCCGGAAGGCGCTGCTCATTTCACGCGAGGAGGATGGACTGCTGGCCCGCATGGCGAAGGTGGCCGAAACGCGCTATGCCACCGGGGAGGCCGCACAGGCCGACGTGATCAGGGCCCAAACGGAACTCACCATGCTCAAACAAAAACGGGTTGAACTTGAGGGCCGTGAAAAGACGCTGAGGGCCAGATTGGCCCAACTCATGGGACGTGACGTGTCGGCATTACCGGAACAGATTGTGGCGCCCATTCCCGAAGGCCCGGCGCCTGACGTGAAGGCGAGGGCGAGCGACGCTTTTGGAAAACGTGCTGAAATCAAGGCCGCCGGTTTGAAGGTTGAGCGGAGCGAACTGCAACGCCAGTTGATGACCCGTGAGTCCCAACCGAATTACAAGGTCGGACTGGAATACAGATCGATTGACCGCGGTGACGACATGGTGATGTTCATGGTGGGAGTGGAGTTGCCGCTGTGGCAGACGAAGAACCGCGCGGCCATACGCGAGGCTGGGTTGATGGCATCGGCCAGTGCGGCGGAACGCGAGGATATGGAGCGGCAGGTGACCCTGGATGTCGAGTCGGCCTGTTACAAGGTCGAGACGGCGAGGCGCACCCTGGATCTCTATCGGAAGGAATTGATTCCGCAGGCCGAGGTCCGTCTACAGTCCAGTGAGGCCGGTTACAGGGCGGGGAAACTGGATTTTAGCGACTGGCTGGAAAGCGAGCGGTTCGGTTTGAATGTGAAAACCATGGCCGTAATGGCCGAGGGGGAGTTGGGTGCGGGCTGGGCGGCGCTGGAGCGGGCCGTGGGAGGTGCGTTATGAAAGCGAGAATGATCAGTTGTTGTCTGGTTGCCATGGTGCTGGTGTGGGTCATGTTCCCGGCCTCAGGGTGTTCAAAAAAGACACCTTCCCCGGTTGCCCCGGCGAAGGCGGTCCACGCCCGTTTTCATTGCCCGATGCATCCCCAGATTGTTTCAGATAATCCTGGCGATTGTCCGATTTGCGGCATGACGCTTGTCCCCATTGAGGAAACGGCGGGGGAGTCCGACAAGAATGCCTTGCCCGGCTTGGCGCCCGTGACCATCGCTGCGGAGACTCGTCAGCGTATGGGGTTGACGGTGGGACAGGTTGAAAAGAGGGCCATGACGCGATCCCTGCGACTGCCCGCACGGATTGTGGCGGATGAAACGCGGCAGGTGCGCGTAACCACGAAAATCGAGGGATTCGTCGAGATGTTGCTGGTGTCGGCGACCGGGCAGGTGGTTAAGAAAGGGGATCCCTTGATGACGATCTACAGTCCCGCCCTGATTGCCGCCGAAGAGGAATACCGGATCGCCATCCAGTCGGGTATGCAACCGCTTATCGAGGCGTCGCGGCAGAGACTGCGCTCGTGGGATCTGTCGGACGGCCAGATTTCCGCGCTCGACAGGACGAACCGGGTGGATCGGATCATCACCGTTTTCGCGCAGGCTGATGGCGTAGTCACCGAAAAGACCGTGCTGGCAGGTCAGAAAATCTTGCCGGGCGAACCCCTGATGGTGGTGACGGACTGTTCGGTTGTCTGGGCCGAAATCGAAGTGGCGGAGTCGGATGTGTCACTTGTACGGGTCGGACTGCCCGTTGCGTTGAGTTTCCCCTATTGGCCTGCAAAGACGTTTGCAGGCGAGGTTTCATTCCTGCCGCCCAATCTCAATCCTGACACGCACACCTTGAAGGCGCGGCTAACGGTTCCCAACGCCGACGGACTGATCAAATTGGGTATGTATGCCGACGCGACGCTCAGTATGTCGCCGGGAGACAGGACGGTGGTTCCCGAGACTGCGGTCATGCAGACGGGAACGCGAACCTATGTCTTTCGTGATGACGGCGGGGGGAAACTGACCCCCGTGGAGATCAAAGTCGGGCTCCGGAACGGGGGCTACTTCGAAGTGCTGACGGGGGTTGTGGAAGGAGACCGCGTGGTAACCTCCGCCAACTTCCTGGTAGATTCCGAGTCCTCCATTCGTGCGGCCATTGAAGGCAATGCTGATGGGAAAAAGCCATGATAAAACGTGTCATAACGTTTAGTGCGAATAAAAGGGTGCTGGTCATTGGACTGGTGGCCATGATGGCCGCGTATGCATTCTACGCGCTCAGGAACATCCCGGTGGATGCCATTCCCGACCTGAGCGATACGCAGGTTATCGTCTACACCAAATGGGACCGCAGTCCGGATATCATGGAGGATCAGGTCACCTATCCGATTGTCACGGCGCTTCTGGGCGCTCCCAAAGTCAAGGCCATCCGCGCGGTCAGCGACTTCGGGTTTTCCTATGTGTATGTGATTTTCCAAGATGGTACGGATATCTATTGGGCGCGGAGCCGGGTGGTGGAGTATCTCTCAAAACTCCAGGGGGCGCTGCCCGCCGGGGTGACGCCTGAGTTGGGGCCTGATGCCACCGGCGTCGGGTGGGTCTATCAATATGCGCTTGTGGATCGGACCGGGAAGCACAACCTGGCCGAAATGCGAAGTTTTCAGGACTGGGTGCTCCGGTATGCGTTGCAAAGTGTGCCGGGCGTTTCCGAGGTGGCGGGAATCGGCGGATTCCAAAAACAATACCAGGTGACACTCGACCCGAACCGATTGCAGGGCTACGGCCTGTCGGTGATGGAGGTGGCCGATGCCATCCGGAAGAGCAACAATGAGGTGGGCGGCCGCCTGATCGAGTGGAATGGCCGGGAGTTCATGGTTCGTGCCCGGGGCTACATCCAGAAACCTGACGCGCTGGAACAGGTGGTGGTCAAGGCCGATCGGAACGGCACGCCGGTGCTTTTGCGCGATGTGGCGACCGTGGGATTCGGTCCCCAGATGCGGCGCGGGGTTGCCGATCTCGACGGCGACGGGGACACGGTGGGCGGCATTATCGTCATGCGTCATGGCGAGAATGCGAGGAGGGTCATTGAGCGGGTTAAGACCAAACTCGCGGAGATGAAGTCCGCGTTTCCCCAGGGCGTCGAGGTGGTGGCGACCTATGACCGGTCGAAGTTGATCGAGAAATCCATCGAGACCCTCAAGCATGAATTGGTTCTCGAAATTATCATCGTCAGTCTGGTTATCCTCTTCTTTCTGCGGCATTGGCCGTCGGCGATAGTGCCGATCATCACGATACCCGTGTCGGTGCTGGCCTGCTTCATTCCGATGTATTGGCTGGGAATCAGTTCCAACATCATGAGTCTGGCCGGAATTGCCATTTCCATCGGTGTGCTCGTGGATGGGGCGATAGTCGAGGTGGAGAATGCCTACAAGAAACTCGAACTCTGGCAGGAGAACGGGAGGGTGGGGGACTATCATCAAATCCGGTTGCAGGCCATGCTGGAGGTCGGGCCGTCGGTGTTCTTCTCCCTGCTGGTGATCGCCGTCGCCTTTCTGCCGATCTTCACGCTGGTTGACCAGGAGGGGCGCCTGTTCAAGCCGCTGGCCTATACCAAGACCCTGGTGATCGCCATTGCCGCGTTGCTGGCCATTACTTTGGATCCGGCGGTGCGGATGTTATTCACGCGAATGGAACCATTCCAGTTCCGACCGCACTGGCTGGCGAGACTGGCTTCCAGCGCGGCGGTGGGAACGTATTACCCGGAGGAGAAACACCCCGTCAGCCGGGTGTTATTCAAACTCTACGAGAAACCCTGCCGGTTTGTTTTGCGTTTTCCCAAGTCGGTGATACTGGCCTCGCTGGTGATCGTGGCCTCCACGGTGCCGGTGTTCCTGAAACTCGGGCATGAATTCATGCCCCCGTTGAACGAGGAAGTCATCCTGTACATGCCCACCACCCTGCCCGGTATTTCCGTGACCGAGGCCCAGCGGTTGATGGAGACCCAGGATCGGATCTTCAAGTCATTCCCGGAAGTGGTGTCGGTGTTTGGCAAGGCGGGGCGCGCCGATACCTCCACCGACCCGGCGCCGTTTTCGATGATGGAAACCACCGTTGTGCTGAAGCCGGCATCGGAATGGCGGGCGAAAGACCGCTGGTTCACCTCATGGGCACCGCGTTTCGTGCAGCGGGCGCTGGGATACTTCTGGCCGGAACGGATCTCCTGGGACGAGTTGATTGCGTTGATGGACAAGGCCATCAAGATGCCCGGTTGCGTCAACGGGTGGACGATGCCCATCAAGGCCCGTATCGACATGCTTTCGACCGGGATCCGGACCCCGGTGGGCATCAAGGTGTTCGGCGCCAGCATCGACGAGATTGAGCGGGTTGGCGCACAACTGGAGCCGATCCTGCGGAAGGTACCGGGCACGCGAAGCGTGATTGCGGAGCGGACAGCCAGTGGCTATTTTGTGGATTTTGTGCCCCGGCGCGAGACGCTGGCCCGGTACGGACTGACGATCAACGATGTTCATGACGTGATCATGTCGGCCGTTGGTGGCCTCGATGTATCCACTACGGTCGAGGGACGGGAGCGTTACACGATCAACCTGCGGTACGCCCGTGATTTCAGATCCGATATGGATCAGTTGGATCGGATCAAGGTGACCACACCGACCGGGATCCAGGTGCCGATGTCGGAACTGGCCGTCATCACGTTGAACAAGGGGCCAGCCATGATCCGGGATGAGAACGGCATGCTGGTTGGGTATGTGTATGTGGATGTTGCCGGGCGCGACATCGGGGGATATGTCGACGACGCCAAGCGGGCCGTATCGCGCGACCTTAAGTTGCCGACGGGGTATTCACTGGCCTGGAGCGGTCAGTACGAAAACATGCTGCGCGTCCGTGAGCGCCTCAAACTCGTCGTGCCTGCAACACTGGTATTAATCTTTGTGCTCCTGTATATGAACACCAAATCCGCCTTCAAGGCCATGGTGGTGATGCTGGCGGTGCCGTTCTCACTGGTCGGTGCGTTCTGGCTGTTGTATGCACTGGGGTACAATATTTCCATTGCGACCTGGGTCGGCATGATTGCCCTGATGGGACTTGACGCCGAGACAGGGGTCTTCATGCTGCTGTTTCTGGATCTCTCGTATGACGAGGCGAAGCGGGAGGGCCGGT
>JBAWZH010000004.1:0-48225 GCA_037143135.1 bacterium | reverse complement strand
AGATGGAGAACCCGCGGGCGACTCATCAAGGCGCTCCCTGGATTCTATCGCGAAGAGTCCGCATATAAATCTCACGGGCGTTGAACCGCGTAGCATAGACATAGGGATCCGGCGCCGGATTGCTGTCCAGCCAGCGGATTGGCCGCCCAGCCAGTCGTTCGCCGATGAGGGGCCGCAGATCCACGCCGGCGGGAATCACAGCGGGCCCGTGGTGCGAGTAAACCTCACGCCAGATGGCCTCCGTCTCATAAGGACATAACAACGGACACCCGGTGAAATTCCGGATCACCTGGTGGTAGTTGCCCACCAGACAGGGAACCCGCGCGAGATGAATATCAAAGAAGCCTGCCGGATTATCCTGACGGTAACGCTGATGAAATGACCGGCCCACATGCAGCGCATCCGCCGCGGAGCCGGACCAGAAGATACAGTTAAAGTCATACCCTTTTGCGATCCGCCTGAGCGCCGGCAGCCAACGCATGTGGCGGGGGTCGGAATACAGGTCGCTGCAAACGATTTTCTGTTCCGTCTCCCCCGGCGTTTCCTCGTTCCGGTTGTCATGACTGAAATACCGTCCCGCCTGCACGTGGTTCTGCTCCATCCACTGCCGGACCAGGGGGCCGTTCGGCGCCGCGCTGAAGACATGCCACTTCGCGGGGTTCTGTTTCGGAATCAGGGTCAGGATCTGGCTGTCCTTGCCCCCCACCATCATCACGTGGTGGTGTTCGGGGTAGCGCGCCTCGATGTCGCGCGTGAATTGCAGGAGATGCGCCGTCACGCCCTCCACCAGTTCATCGGGCTGTCGCATTGAAAAATCCGGGTTGAAGGTCCCCGTCGCCCCCTCCGGTGTGACTCGTTCGAAAGGCCGGAGCTTGTGGACGCGGGCATCCAGGGTGGCCCAGGATTCATACCAGAACCGGTTCCGGGAAAGCGGATTCAGGAGGAACGGAGGAAGCAGCCGTTTGGCCAGATCCTTCAGCCCCTTAGGCAAGACCGCCGTACCCTGGACAAACCGTTGCCGGGCATCCTCTCCAAGCAGATATTCACGCGGCTGAAACGCCGGATCCGGTTCCAGCGAACCCGCCTCCGCGATCAGGTCGATGGCGGAGGTGGACACCCTCAGACGGTCTGGCAAACGCCGGTAATAGCAGGGATAGATGCCGCAGGCGCCGTCGGTCAGGCACAGGGTTTCCGCGACCACGCCCGGGGGAAACTTGAGATGAAGATCAAGGCTGTCAAGACAGGGCTGGATCATCAGTCGTCTCCGCAGGTCTTGCCGCCAGAGCCGCGAGTTGTTCCCGCCGGATGTGGCCCGCCGCCGCCACCGCGCCAAATACGATCCACATGTATTTATGCAAATCCGTAGGCTCGTACAGGGAAACGATCAGAAAGGCCACGATGATGACCTCGAGAACTTCGACGGCCTGTTTGAGAAAACTGTCCCGCTCGCCGTAAGACCTCGTCACAAACCGCATTTCGCGGAAGGTCTCCCACAGGATCAGGCCAAATGCGGCCAACCCCAGCAAGCCCGACTGCGCCGCAATGGACAGGTAAAGATTGAAGCACACGCTCGGGATGCCGGTGTGGTCAAACCGGAATTCGGGGGCCATATAATGCATCATGAAATTACCCGGCCCAAAGCCTAAAAACGGATTTTGGGTAAACAACTGGTACCCAATGCGAAGGGACGCCAGCCGCCGGTTGATTGTCGCGTCAAAGCCAAAATGGTTAAACAACGAAGACACCCGATCCCAGTAGGTATGCGGAATCAGCGGCAACAGGCAGACCGCCAGCAATCCGGCGACAGCCAGCGCCACCGGCAGCGAGATGCGATGCCGGATCCTGAATAACAGGAACCCGATTGACACCATCCCCACCACGAAGATTCCCCGCGCATACGTCTGGACGATGGCGAGCGCCAGAATCGCGGTCACCGGAAGCAGAACGACCCGCAACCACATTTTCCGGGTCACAAAAAGGAAATAGACACTGACCAGCAAGGCCATCAACACATTGGTGCCAAAGGTCGGCGGATCATCGAAGGACCAGCCAATGGAGCGGGCGTAACTGCCGCCGCTCCCGAAGGAGATCGATGCGCCGGGCACCAGGGAACTCATGGCGGACACCAGACTGGCCACCACAATGACCGTGAGCAGCATGGCCAGGTCGCTTTTCCTCCGGATCACATTGGCGCAAAGGAAAAAGAGCAGGAACATGCTGAAGAATCGCGTGATAAAATACAACGAATGGGGGTTGCCGCCATTGGACAGCGAGGAGATCACCAGCAACAGGCCGAACACGGCCACAAAAAAGCCCTGTCGGCCCAGAATAATGGGACGCCGCGCCACAAACCAGTCCAGGATCAAGACCGCAAACGCCGGGACAAAGAGCAGTTTGGTGAGGGAGTTGAAAGAACCGAACGTCACCTGGGTATGCAGATAACTGAGCGGCACCAAAGCCACAATGGCGAACAGGATCACCTTCGGGAGGTTCTCCAGCCTGTGGACGGTGCCCGCACACACCACCAATCCGAACGCCGTGGCCAGCGCCGCCAGTTGCGATACGGAGGTCAGCAACGCGAACAGCACCACCCCGCCCATCAGGCCCAGATTGACACGTAATCCCTGCGACATAAACAATGCCTCCTTAAGGCAAGCCCCCACGTCCTGGCCTGGTGCATCACCGCCAGGAACGGATACACAAGATACCAGCCTTCAAACACCTTCAACTCCAAGACGAAAGCCGCAAAATCCAGCCACGAGGAACGTATTCCCGCCGCCCGGCAGCCGATGAACGTGCGCACGATCAAGTCCGGCGCCTCTCCCGCCACATTCCGGCTGTGATGCCGGTTTGACACCGTGGCCTTATACCCCAGTCGCCGTGCCGCCGCCTCGCCCTCCGGTGAAAACGCATTTTCCGGCCAGCACAACACCTCGACCTTCGTACGCAGTTTGCGCTCCAGTGTCTCACGGGCCCGGCCCAAGTCCTCCATGATACGCCGGACGTATACCTCCGGTTCCTCCAGTTTTCCCTGTTTCGCCGGATCGCCGGTTCGTCGCTGCCACTCCTCGCGCAGACGTGCTTCCCAATTCGGCCTGTCAAAAATCGCTGCGCCTGCCTCACCCACCCATGACAAAAAACTCGCCATGGCATCCGGGGCCGGTTGATAAGCCCGATGCGCCAGCGCGGGCCCCTGCCGGAACACCGGCTGGCCCCACAACGAACGATCCTCCCCCAGTTTATGCCACCATTGTGTCCGCCTTTCCGGCAGGGCATTCCAGAACATCCATAAGTTGGATTTGCCCGGACCGACAAACCCCTTCAGTTCCGGTTCCACAAAAACCCGCGTATGGGCCTCGCCGTGAGACTGGATTTCCACCAGCCCGCTGGCCTGCATGGCCTTTAATTCCGGCCATGTCAAATACCCGCTCCAATCCAGACCGCCCCCTTTCGCGCCGTCGTTCTGCTCAATCGTCGGACGGCATCCCGGCGCTTCCCCGACAAACCCGGGACTGACAAACAGCGTGGCCTTCATGCCGTATTTCCTCAGCAGCGGAAACGCTGCGACCCAGTTGTCGGCATACCCGTCATCCAGGGTCAGCGCCACATACCGGCCGCGCGACCGCAACCGGATCTTCCCGCTCAACGCCTGGTAAACCTCGCTGGCGAACAGGGTCCGGTACTCATGCCGTTCAAGATAGGCCAACTGGCGCTCGAACGCCTCGGGTGTCAGGGACACCTGATCGGCAATCTGCAACCACTCCGGGGAGGCGGACACGCTATGGTAATTCAAAACCGGGATCTTCCGGGGGCGACGCCGCACCAAAATCAGCCAAGTCCCAAGCCCGAAGACCGGCAGCAAAATCATCTCCATCCGAGACCAGGGCCGCGTCATGAACCCCAATCCCGCCATCATCCCGGCGAAACAAAGCCACACGATCCAGGCCATCGCCCGGGCCCGAGTCGATCCATTCTTGAAGATCGGTCGCATGACAGCCACCCTTTTCAGGCATGGCTTAAGCCCGGTTTGCCCGTCAGGAGACCCGTTGAATGGCCATTGCCATGAGAATGACCGTTCCCATTGGAATGACCATTGGTGCCGGCCTCGAACAGGTGGTCGCCCGCATGCATCTTCTTGTTAAATATAAATTTCATTTTGGCCGTCGCGCTTCCGAGCCGCTGCCGCACATCGTCCACATCGTTCCGGCAGGACTTCGTGGCATCAAAGACACACACGATATCCGTCGCCAGGGGCAAGAGGCGGGACACGGCGGAATCGACACGCAAGGCTGCGGTATCAATCAAGACCAGGTCATACCCCGCCTTGAGTTGGAGAAGTTCCTGTTGAACTTTTTCGACAACCCATTTCGATTGTGCCGTCGGACGCTTGAGGCCGGCGGTGATCAAGCCAAGGCCCCCGTCAAGCGTCACAGTAACCGCCTTGGCTTCCACGGCTCCGGCCAGAATTTCCGCCATGCCCACCGAGGGGGATTTACCGAACGCCTGGGGAAGCGCGGGATCGCTGAAATTGGCGTCAACGAGCAACACCTTAAGGCCTGATTCACGGGCCAACCTGGCGAGTTGCTCAATCAAGTAGGTTTTTCCCTCACCCCCGCTCAGGCTCACAAACATGCAGATCCGGGACTCCGCGCCGTCTGTCAGGCGCATCAGCAGATGTTCCAGATGCCGTTTGGCCGTGCGCCGGTGCGCCACCGTGCCATAATGGCCGTGCGCCACACTCTGGAAAAATTCACTCAGCCGACCGGAAGACTCGGTATCCGGATCCCCGTTCCCGTTGGCGACCACATAGGGCATGAGGCCGACAACGTCACCGCCATTGCGTCCGAGATCGTCCCGGCTGCGCAGGCCGGGCCGCCACGCCTCGCGCACCAGCACATAACCGATCGACAGCAGCAAGCCCACCATGATCGAAGCCACGGCATTGCGCACCAGCAGCGGACTATCCGGATAGACCGGCGGGATGGCCCGGTCAATCACCCGCGCTGTGCTCAGTTGGGCCAGTTCCGTGATCTTGGTATCCAGTAACCGATCCTGCAAGGAACTGATGGTATGTTCCAGATTCACCCGTTCCCGGTACAAATCCAGAAGCCCGGCCTCCTTGGCCGGCAACTTGTCCAGCACCGCCAACTGGTCGCCAATGACCTTTTCAACCGCCGTTTCGCGCATTTTCAGTTCGCTGCGTTCCGCCTCGACTGCGGCCAGCGCCGCCGGTGTCTGGTACGGACGGAGCGCTTCGATCCGGGCATCCAACTGGGCCCGGTTCACACGGGTGGCATTCAGATCGCGCAGGTACAGTGATCTTTCCTGGAGCCCGAGATCCATGTCGGTCGTGGAGGCATAGAGTTTCTCCCCCACCCGGTATTCCTTGATCTTGGTCTCCAGCACGGCCAGGTCGGCCTTGGATTCCTTGATCTTCGCCTCAATATAGTCGCGGGTGGTTCTCATCTCTTCCCGGTTCGTTTGCAGGGTCATCTGCACATGGCGATCCGCCAGCGTATTCGCGACCGCCGCCGCAATCTTGGGATTTTCCCAGGTCACGGAAATCTGATAGACAAAGGAGCCCGGCAGATTCACGATTTTGGTGCGGCCCTGAATGGTGTCCACCAGCGACATGAACGGGTCGGGCGTTTCCCATCGCCCGGTATTCAGAAGGGTCATCGCACGGCCGAAGAGCCCGAAGACCGGGGACACCCAATTATGCCGGATGTGACCCAGGACACCGCCGTTGCTCAACTCCGCCTTGTCATGCGTCATCAGAGTGCGGGCCACATCCTCCGCCAGGGTGCGGCTGTTCATGGTCTCGGAGTAGGTCAGGCCCAGCAACGCCACCGGGCTCCCGAACATATCCGGCCGGCCGGCCGCGAACCCGATCTCACTGCGGGTGGGCAGAATCGTCATTTTGGTACGGGCCACAAACTTCGGGCGGAAGGCCATGCTGAAGGCCGTCAGCACCAGAGTCAGGATGAACACCCGGGTGGTAATCCACCAGATCCGTTTCCGGTGGTAGGAAAGAAGCCGGAAGGAACGTTTGATCAAGTCGTCATATGAAGTCGTCGTCATAGGGTCTCCATTAATTCAAATTGTAGCCGAAGCCCATACTGGTGGGCACAGGCATCATCCGGCGGATATACTGCTCGACAAACAGATTCAGGTTCGCCACACCGGTTTTGGGCACCAACAGCATGTCCTGGGGCGCCAGGGCGATCTCGGGACCCAGCGGCTTGCCGGAGTCAATGTCGAGGTTAACCACATGCCAGGCCACCTTGCCGTTCCCCCGCCGACTCACGACAACCACCTGTGATTTCTTGCCGGACTCCAGGGCGCCACCCGCCATCGCGAGAGCAAAGAAGGGACTGATCGGATTGTTGATCGTGTACCGTCCGGGACTCCGAACCTCCCCCAGAACCGCGATATTCCCCTCCGAACTGGAACTCAAATTCAGGGCCACGGAAATTCCCTGCTTGAAGACCTTGTTGTATTTGTCATCCAGTTCAGCGGAGATTCCCGGCAGGGTCTTGCCCATGACACTCACCTCGCCCACGAGCGGGAACGTCACCATGCCGTCATGCCGAACCTGGATGATCCTCGTGGATCCCAAATCCGTGTTGCTGCGCAAGGTATTGAGGAAGTCCCTCGCCAGGGCGTTGCCCTCCTTCAGAATCACCGTAATATCCGCCGACGGGATGAACTTGGCCATGCGCGAGGCAATCTCCGAGCGAACCTGCGCCACGGTCAGACCGCGAACGCTGACCTCGCCGATGAGATGGAAGGAAATGAACCCGTCCGGACGGACGGTCACGTCTCCGGTAAAGGCCTGCTGCCCCGCCACGGTAATCGTCAACACATCCTGACTGTCAATCAGGTATTCCTTCCGGTCGCCCGGGGGACGGGCGAAGTAGGATACCGCCAGAATATCACCCGGCGAAATGCGGTAGGCGGACTGACCTTCCGCGGGCGCGTAGGAGGCAGACGTGGCGTTTGTCCCTGGCATTGTTTCCCGAATCACCTCAACGGGACTGACGGCAGACGGGGGGCGCGTGTCCACCATTTTCGTTCCGGCCATGCTTCCGGTGTGATGACTCGCCGAGGCATGATAGATGATGCCGACGAGTCCGTCGTCCTGTTCCGGAGGCGTGCTGCAGGATGAGCACAGCGCCAGGCCCATGACCGCCAGGCCGGTCAGAACCGAAGGCACGAGAGAGTGACGTTGATGATCGAAAGTGTTCACGTTTATTCAGTCCTCCATATTCATTAAAGCAATGGGGAGTGATTTGACACGCGCAGGATTTGGAGACGATTAGTGTCCTGTTACTTCTTGACTTGAAATCACCGTTGCCTTTCCCGACTCGCCTGTCACCGGCCATAACCCCGGGTGGATCTCACGGGAGGCAGGAGTGAGTCCTCGGGTTTTACGGACAGTTTACTGACGCTTCGTTTCGGCTTCGGGAGAATACCGTCGGTCTGGAGTTTGGCCACCAGGTCCCGCGCCAGCGTCGGCATATCGTCCGCCTTGATGAACGCGCTGGCCGGCTCCAGGTCAATGGATCCGCGCCAGGCCAGTTCCCGTTTGCTCCGTTCGGCGTAATGCCTGAACACGCCCGCCTCAAACCGGCGCTTGTAACTTCTGCCCCGGGTATCGACCGTGCCATCGCCCGGCTCGACAACCAGGACGAGATCCGGATTGAACTCCGCGATCTGGGCGGCATAGCGGGCCTTGTCGGCCTGCAAGGCGAGGGGGATCCGGTTCTGAATCAAGAAGGGAGAACCGATTCGCTTCAATTCGAAGTCCATCGCCTTTTCAAACGCCGACGCCCAGGCCGCGTCCACGGCGGCCAGTTGCGACACGACAATCAGGGGTTCTCCCACCGTGGCATGTCCGGCTTCCCCTTTTGAGACCAGTTGGATGCCTGTGGACGCGCAACCGGCGGCCAGAACCGCCAGACCGGCCGCCATGATTCCTCCCCTCCAAGACGAGGCATAGTTATGCATAGTTCCTCCCCGCATGCGCACAAGGCGCCTTAAAACACGTAATTTAAACTCGCCATGACCGCATGATGATTCTCGATGAACAGCGCATCACTGTTGTCCGGGAACACCACGATCCCCGTGTCCGTGGAATCGAACGAGTAGAGCCATTCCCGCATGTAGTCTATCGAAAACCACACCCGCTTGGTGATGGAAACATCCACCCCGAACGAGGCGCGGCCCCCGTAGGCCAGCGAGTACTGGTCGCTGTAAGTTTCCGAGATCACGCCATCGACCCAGTTCGTATCCGTGCCGCTGCGGGCGGTTCCCGAGGCCTCGCCCAGAAAAAACAGAATCGAACCGTGCGCCTGGAACAGCGGCGTTTCAAAGGGCCTCCAGCTCCCCGTGTAACCGCCTTCAAGCATGAGCCAGTTCATGTTGCCCCCGCCCTCCACGTTCAACGTGTTCTCACGGATCATGACATCCTTCTGCATGCCCAGGTACCGGAATCCCATGGTGGTTCCGTACTCCGCCTGGTTGTTGCGGCCCGTGATCTGCGACCAGGTCACTTCAAAGTCGCGGGACACGGTGTCGATTTCCTGCCGGGCATTGGGCTTGGAAAACACATACTTGAAGTCCGACTTGACGAACGACGCATCGAGCGTTCCGTCACCGCGGCCAACCTTCATCTGCAAACCCGAGCCGTTGCCGGAGGTACTGCCATTTTCCCAGTCTTCACCGCCCTTGGATGTCGTGGGCCCCCGCTGCTGCAGGGCATCATGTTCGTAGAGCCAGTTTTTGTACAACACCCCGCCCGAGATGCGCCAGGGCGTGGTGGACTCCTGCGCCGCATCCGTCAATTCGCTACCACTCTCAGGCTTCATCTTCTCCTGTGCCGAGCACAGGCCCACGCCGCCCGCCATCACTGCCGCCAGCCAGATCAACCGTTTCATACCGTCTCCTTTGTTTAGTTTCCTGTTTCTTTCGTTATTCATGTGTTTTCTCCTCGTGTTTTGAACGTTACTTCTTATCTGTGTTAATCCCCACCTTGGCGATTCCGACTTTGCGGACTTCGTCAAGCACCGCCACCACATTCTTGAAATTCGCGCCGGCATCGGCGTTGATAATCACCCGGGGATCCTTGCTGGTAGTCTTGAAGTTCTGCAAGCGCATCGGCAATTGAGCCAGGGTCGTTTTATCCTTGTTGTAGAACACCTCGCCCTTCTCATTGACGCTCAGGGTGACCGCCTTCTGCATTTCCTGCTGATCACCGAGCGAGGCCGCCGAGGCGGCGCTCGGCAAGGCAACCGATACACCCTGATTCTGGGTCATGGAAAGCGAGACCATGATGAACGTGGCCAGCAAAAAGAAAATGATGTCGATCAACGGGATGATCTCGATGCGCGCTTTCTTTCCGGGTCCTCCTCCACCTCCTCCGTGCATAATCGTGTGCTCCTTAATGATGCGTCTGGGCCAAAGCCTCCACGGCGCCCGTCGGCCGGTTCACCAGCAATTCCAACTGGATGGCCGCCGCCTCCATTTCCTGCCGGGCTTCCTCCATCCTGGCATTCAACATATTGAACGGGATGAGGCTCGTGATCGCGATCCCCAGACCAAACGCCGTCGCAATCAAGGCTTCGGCAATACCGCCCGTAATGGCGCCCGGCGCGCTCAGTTCCCCCCCGATCAGGGCGAAGGAGCCCATCATGCCGGTCACCGTGCCGAGCAACCCCAGCAACGGGGCCAGTGTGATCACCGTATCCAGAACGGGAATCCCGCGCCGGTAACGCCGCATTTCCCGCGACTGCGAGTACAGCAACGCATTGGAAATGGATTTCTCGCGGTGTTCCAGCGCATAAGCCAGCGCCCTGAGCACAAAGAAGCGCGACTTGCCGCCCACGGCCAGCGCCTTTTCAAAGTTCCCCTCGGTCACGGCCTCAAGAAAACGCTGTACCGCCTGGGGATTACGGCGGCCCTGCTCGAGCGTCAGGAATATCAGGCGCTCCACGACCGTCAGAAGTGACAAGGCCGCTGCGATCAGCAACGGCCACATGATCGGACCGCCCTTTTTGAAAATCTCGACAACGTCAAACTTCTGAACCAGGGCCTTCAAGGCGCCGCCTCGCGAAGGATCCAGGGGCAACGCGCCCCGGCCGGTGGCGATGAGTCCGCTCAACCCCGCCTGCAGATCGCCCTCCAGGGGACGCACCAGGGGTTTTGTGGAACCCAGTTGGGGAATCACCATGCCCGCCAGGGACCCGTTCGTCGATCCAAACATGACGACGGGACCGACGACCAGGAATTGTCCTTCTTCGACCGTGCCGTCAGGCCCCACCGCCGTGCCGCCAAACCGCATTCCGCCGATCGCCTCCCCGAGCCGGTTACAGGTCAGATCGGCCACGGCCACCTGGCGGTCAAAGCGGTCATCGGTTGACAGCGTCGGATTGCCGGGCGCCTGTTTCGCGGCCTCCAGCGCCGAAGCCAGCACCTGCAACTCGCTGACCGACGATTTGGTTTCGCAGTTCCGGATATACTCATCCAGCAGATTCTGAATGTAGGCCAGTTCCTCCTCGCGCGACTTCTGCTCCGCCTTGATGGCGACCATTTCCATCGTGCCCGAATCCGCGGCCTTCTGGGCCTGATCCAGTCGACGTCGGCCCTGGAGCAGTTTATCCTCCCATTTCGCCAGTTCTTCCGCCAGAGGCACCTTCTCCGCCGCCACCGCATCCCGCAGTTCATTCAGTTCCCGAATGGCACGGGCGAGTTCCGTCTGGGCCGACTGGGCGAGTCCCTTCATCATCGGCGCAGGGGTCGGCGCCTGAGGCGCAACAGGGGCGGGAGCCGCCGCCATCGCGGCGCCGGCCAGCAGTAACATCAGGATGATTATCGCCTTCATTGGACCACCACCGGCAGGGAAACGAAGGCAGGCGGACGCTTGCCTTCCTGGATTTCAATCGCCTTCTGCACATCCCTCGCAATCGCGTCGGAAACCTCCCATTTCCAACCGTTGGTCGAAGGGCGGCCAATCCCCGCCTGGCCTGCGGCGCTCAGGTAGTAAGCCTGACCCAGACCCACATAGAGCACGCGAACCTCGGCGGGTTTCCCATTCTCCAGGTTCCGGACTTCAAAGATGACGGGGATCTCGCTGTTGGCCTTGATGGCCTCGCTGAGGATGCCCAGCACGTTCTGAAACCGTTCGGCGGCGGAGACCTTGGTGACGGCGCCCTTGAGAGGAATACGGTCGTAAAGCGGCTTGAGTTTCGCCTGCACGGGATCCGGCAGCATCGGGAACACCGCTTCGATCCGGGTCTCCAACCGGTAGGCGGCTGAAGACAATCGTTCGGCGGATTTTTTGAGTCTCACGTTTTCCGCCTGAAGCGTCTCGCGCTGTTTTGCCATCGTGTCGGTGGAGCCCTCCACCTGCTTGAGTTTCTCCTCGATCGACGTCACCTCTTTACGCGCCAAGTCCAGGCGTGACGAAAGCGTTTCCTTGCCTTGCTGCCACTCTTTGCTTTCCCGGGCGATGACCTGCTGGGTCTCGATCCACTTGTCGAGAATCATCCGGGTCTCCGCCAGAACCGGACCGGCGGGCGCCTCCCCTTCTGATGACGGGCCGGTTCCCGCCGCCCATGCGGCCCCCCAGAGAAGAGTGGAGGCCAGATACAGTATGACACGTTTCATCGTTTACTCCTTGCAATGCGTTCAACCTGTTCGATGTAGCGGGCAATTTCCTCCCGGGGTTTCACTTCCTGCACCCGGCGAAGCAGGGGCAGGGCATCGTTAAACCGGCCCAAGCCGACGAGCAACTGCGCGTGCCGCGTCTTGGCCTGCACCTCGAACTCCGGAATTTCCGCCGCGCGCTCATAGTTCAGGACGGCGCGTTCGGCTTCGTTCTTGCGTGAATAATATTGAGCCATCAACAGAAGTGCGTCCCCGTCCAGCGGATTGAGTTTAAGGGTTTCCTCCAGCGCCCGCACCAGGTCGGGGCCCTCCCCGCCCTGCGCCATGGCAATACGCGCGTCGAGTTTGGCCAGTTGCGCGCGGTCGGCCGGTTCCAGCGATTTCTCCCGCGCCGCCCGGAGGCGGGTATTGACAAACCGGGCCTGGGCGAAGGCGCCCTTGGCGGCCAACTGCTGGGTGCAGCGGATCATGCGCGCCGCAGGCAGGGGCGGATCCCCCGACAGCGCCAGCGCATACGCCTGTGTCGCCAGATCGACAAGATCCTCGCCCAGATACAGATCGCCAAGCAGAACCAGGTTCTCGGGTGTGGCCTTGCGCATGCGGTCCAAACACTCCAGATTGACCGCCGCCTTGAGAGGTTTCTTCAGTCCAAGGTACGCATTGGCCTGCAACAGCCAGAATTCAGGTTTCTCCGGATAATGCTGGATCAACACATCAAGCAAGGCGACGGCATCCTCGAACTTCTGCTGCTTGAACACGCACCGCGTGAGGCCCAGACGCCACTCCGTGTTGTCCGGCTGGAGCAACAGGGCGTTGCGGTAGGCCGCCTCGGCCGCCAGATAATCCTCCTTGGCCGCAAAGGCAAAGGCCAGAAGGCCGTAGGAATAGGCATCGCCGCCACCCAGTTCGATCATGCGGGTAAAACTCGCAATCGCCTCGTCGTATCGGCCGTCGCGGGCATGGATCATCCCGAGATTGCGATACGCCCGGCGGAACGAGGGAAACTTCTCCACGGCGCGGCGATACCGCTTCAACGCCTTGTCCATTTGATCCTGCTGGAAATAGATGCTGCCCAGGTTGAAGTCCAGCATCGCCGAGGAGTTCGGCTTCGTCTCGCTCTCCAACATCTGCGCCGCCTTGCGCAAATTCGTGCCCATGAACGGTCGGACACGCTCGAGGATCGCCACTTCCTCGGGCGTCACCCGGGGCTCGAGTTCGGCCGAAATGCCGTAGGAACCGACAAATTGCTTCTGGAACGTCGGATCTTTCCATAAGGCCGCGAGGTCGGCGCTCGCGACCGGCGCCGTCGTATCCGTTTGAGGACGGGCGGGAACACCGTAAACGAGCGCCACGCCACTGCCCCAGAGGCCGCACACCAATCCCAGCCATGTGTTCTGTTTCATCATCCGCGCCTTCTACCCGGTCTGAAACCGGATCGGAACCCTCATACGACACTTCACCCTGACGCCGCCCTTGACGGCAGGTTCAAATCTCCACTGCCGCACGGCGGCGAGCGCGGGCGCCCCAAAGGCCGGATGAAATGCGCGTTCCACCCTCGGGTTGGACACCTGACCGGTCGCCGTGACAATGAAGGCAACCTGAACGATGCCTCCCAATTTCTTCCCCTTCATATCGGAGGGATAGTTGGGCGGCGTCTGGACAATGGCCCGCGGTTTCTGGTCGATATCGTCCATACCAAAGGCATTCTCGATGCCGTCACCGGCGCCGTGCCCGCCCGCCTTGCCCGTCCCGCCAATGCGGCCCCCGGAGGCCAGGGAGACCGTCGATCCGAATTCCCCGCCGCCGGCGCCGGGATTCAACGCCGACATGATGGAACTCAAACTCGCGGCATCGAGAGCGGGAGTGCTGTCAGACGCCTGGGGGGTGACGACTTCGCTGATCTCGGGCGGTTGATCTTTCTGCGCCTGCAATTCCTCCGGCTTTTTTTCCGGCGGCGGTTGATCCTGCTTCTTCTCGTCCTTCTTCAGGTCATCCGAAAGCAGTTCAACGGTTTTGAGATGGGGATTTTTGGCGCTCTTCGGCATGAGCAATCCTCCGAAAAACAGCACCCCGACCAGCGCCAGGACGCCGCCAATGTATCCGATCACGCGACCATACATGCGGCGCCTCCCTCTTCCTGTCCCGCGTTCAGGGGTGCGGCGAGAACACCGTGGGCCGCGAGCGATATCATCATCGAACTGGCGGCCTCGTCGATTTCCTGCGTGGCGGTCTCGAGTTTCTGATTCATGAGATTGAACGGAATCAGGCTGGTGATCGCAATACCCAGGCCGAATGCGGTGGCAAGCAACGCTTCGGCGATTCCGCCCGTGATGGCCCCCGGGGCGCCAAGTTCGCCGCCAATCAAAGAAAAGGACGCCATCATTCCCGTGACCGTTCCGAGCAGGCCGAGCAGCGGCGCCAGCGTAATCACGGTATCCAGCATGGGAATTCCCCGGCGATAGCGGTGCAACTCCCGCTCCTTGGCATATTGAACGGCCCCTTCCATGGCGCCGCCGCGCTGAGTCAGCGCGTATCCGAGAACGCGAACCACATAATACCGGCTCCGGCGGCCGATGGCCTCGGCCTCATCGAAGTGTCCTTCGCGAAGGGCCCTCATGAAGGTGCGCTGCTCCGCCGTATTCCGCCGGAAACGCTCGAGCGTGAAAAATCCGGCCCGCTCCAGAACTGTCGCCAGGGAGAGCAAAGCGGCGCACAGAAGCGGCCACATGATCGGTCCCCCGCGGCGGAAGACCTGAAAGAGGTTGCCCCGTTCGACCAGATTCAGGATTGCGTCCACAGACCCTCCCTGGTTTCCGACGGAGTCATCCTGTTCCTCACCGGCCCACATGTGCGCCAGACGTTTGGCCCAGGGTTGTTTGGCCAATGTATCCAACCAGCCCGGCGCCCCCTCGGGGGAAACGGCCGTGGAAACGATAGTCTCCCCGCCGCCCACACCCAGTCCGGCTTCCGCAGCCGGTGCGGCAGAAGCGGGAAACAACACCAAGGTCAGCATCAGCACAACGTCCGCCAAGAGTGACCGCAGGCCGCGCGCCTTTCCTTGTTTATTGTTTTGTTTAGCCGTGTCCATATTCCATTTCTTATCAGACTCACCAGGTTGTGGTGAGATTGGCCGAATACCAAACCCCTTCACGGTAACTGCGCCGGGCAATATCCTTTTGACCGGGAATGCGGTACGTCTCCTGGAATGCCGAATCGAGGAGGTTCTGCGCCGCCAGCGTCAACTTCCAATGGCCGCCCAATTTTTGTGAAAGGCTCACGTTCACGGTGGCCAGTTTTTTTAAATAAATGTCGGGCGTCACCGTGGAAATGTCCCCGCTCACACTTTCACTGGCGCCGGTCTTGAGCATGTCGCCCCGGATGTTATAGAACCAGTTGAATGACGTCCCCCACTTGTCGATGTCATATCCCAGATTGAAGTTGAACAGATACGCGGGCTGCCCCTCCATGTCCCGTTGGGCCCCGCTGAAATCCGTGGCGTCACCCATATTGAAAAAATCGAAAATAAATCCCTGGTTGAACAGATTGAAGGGAGAAACATACATATCCTTCGGGCTGCGTTGACGAAATTTCCAGTTGTAAGCCTGCGCGAGCCGATTGGCCGTCGTCTCCGGGATCGTGACGGTTGACTCCATGATCGTATAATTGGCGCCCACATTGAGCGAACCGATCGGCAGGGGCACAAAGTCGTCCAGATTTTTTTTGAACTCATACTCCATGCCGGCGACCCGGCCTTCCGGATAATTCAAGGCATAAACATACTGGTCGCCGTAATACCCGAAGGTGATTTTCTCGAT
Organism: bacterium; assembly: GCA_037143135.1. GTDB lineage: Bacteria > Verrucomicrobiota > Kiritimatiellia > CAIKKV01 > CAITUY01 > JAABPW01. The sequence continues at coordinate 32,743 of JBAWZH010000004.1, read as the reverse complement.
CGGATCCTGCACTTTCTTGTAAAACCAGCTTACGGCCCACACTTCGCCGGGTTTGCGGAACCATTCCCAGCGGACATCATCATTCTGCACTTTGGAAACTTTCAGATCCTTGTTCCCGAAATAGTTATCGCCATCAACGGGATCGACCGACAGAACTGGCGCTAACTCACGGAAGGTCGGGCGGGCGACCGTCTGGGACCAGTTGATCCGGAGGTTCATCTTCGGCACGATTTCATAGACTAGTCCGACCGAACGGAGCCATTGCGCATCCTGTAGATGGGCTTGTGCCGCATTCTTCCCAACCATGGAGATCTGATCCAGGTTGATTGAGGTTCCATCACTGGGAATGGTAAGATAATTGAGTTGGCCGTTCGCGTCGAAGTCATTGAAGGGCGAAACTGTCATATCCGTCACTTCACACCGGACACCAAAGAGCGCCTTGAGTTTGGGCGCCACCGGGCAATCCAGCATCAGGTAGCCGGCTGGCAGATCTTGTTCGGCGGTGTACTGCACATTAGCTGGCGCATAGGGTAACGGCTGAAGATACCATTGCATCGGATTCTGATAAGGGGGCTGTCCGAAAAACGTATCGGTCCACAGTTGATTGGGATCGGTCATGGTGAATGACCCTCCTGAAATATTCCGGTAGATGACGGCATCATAGGTATAGGAACGGTGCGTCATGTCTTCGAGCCAGCCTGTTCTCACTTGCCCATCCGCATCTTGAAACTTGAAGTGTTGCGCCAGATTGACACCGTACTGCGTATTGTCCTCCTGAACATCACGCCAGAATCGCGAGTGATCGAAATTTCCCTGTATCGCACTAGCCTGGCTGAGTTGAGACTCCCAGGTGTTGGCATCAGGATGGTAGAGGAGTTCCTTGAAACGCCGGAGATCCGGCTCGTACTGCCGGACAATATTATGCGAGCCGAACAGTTCCACATCGAAGGTGTCCCACTTCCGGCGCCACGTCAACTGGCGGGCGTCCAGCGAACGTTCCGAATACTCAATTCCCTGGATTCTGCTCACAGGATCCCCATTCACGACCATGGTGTAGGGAAATCGGTCATCGGTCATGATGGAGGCGCGATCCGTGGCGGACTGCGTGCGTAACCAGGTGAACCCGAACCCCTGTTCGTCTCCCTTGGTCATTCCCACGGAGGCCAGGGCGCTGGTTTTGACGTCCTGGCTGCCAACCCGGCGATGATAGTCGCCGTCATTCGGGCTTCTGGATCCCCCGGGACCGATGCTCACAACACTATCTTCAGAGTCCCGTTCCGCATACTTCTGACTGTACGTGTAGGCGCCGAGCCAGCCCGCCGTCCAACCTTGACCGACATCCCACCGGTCGCCCACGCCCAGGGAATAACCGTAGTTCCCATCGGGCACCTGGGCAAATTTAACGCCCATAACCGGCGAAACACTGCGGGTAATGCTGTCATATTCATCCTTGGTTCTGGGATCATACGAGTAACTCCAAAGACGGTGATTTTTTGTAAGGATGGAATTAAGAATGATACCGTCCACACTCGCCGGTATGGCGCGCGAGCCCAGGTCGCGCCCCCACTTGCCGCAGCCTGCGCCTTCGTAGGTGACGAAGCCATCCTTGCCGGTCCACGTCCCGTTCTGTTCACGGGTCGTCGAGAATTTCACAAACGCCTTATCCGGAATGGAGATCGTGCGGATGTTGACGCCACCGCCGCTGTAGTCACCCGGCAGATCCGGTGTAAAGGTCTTGGAAACCGTCATACTCTCAATGGTTCCGGAGGGGAAGATGTCCAACTGCACCGCTCGCTTTTTCGGATCCGAACTCGGCACCCTCATGCCGTTCACGGCCACCCCCACGTACCGGTCGCTCATCCCGCGAACGGTGGCATACTTGCCATCCACGACCGAGGCGCCCACGACCAGTTTCAGCACGCTGGCCGCATCCCCGGCCCCGGCCCGGTTCATCAGATCCTTACTGATGGAATCCTGAAAGGACAGGGTGTTGCGGCGCAGGTTCAGAAGACCTGATTCGCTGGCGGTATCCGTCAGTTCCAAGTCGCGCACCGTTAACTCCTCCATATCCGTAAATTCGCCTTTTAACTCGATGACCAATTCCGCCAGCAAACCGGCCGTCACCGTCACGTTCGGCTCGACGCGACGTTCATAGCCGGACTTGGTGACAGTGAGGGTGTAGGTTCCCGGCGGCACCCCCTCGATCAGGAAATGCCCGTCCTCGGACGTGGTCTGACTCCGGTTCAACTCCACGATTTGAACGACGGCCTGGGCTGCCGCTCCGCCAAATTCCGCATCCGATACCGAACCGCGGATACCCCCCAAGGGTACCTGCCCCCAGGTGGGCATCCCCAAGGCAAGCTCCAGCGCCAACACAACCCTGATCAGCCACCCTCTATGGCCGTTTGGCATCGAATGTCCCGACCAGGCGCTCGAGCCTCTTTTGGATATCCGCATCAATGACCTCTTTATGCGCCGCCAGCGACAAACAAACCTCCACGCCGGCATTGGCCCGCGGTCGGCGATTCACCAGTCCGACAGCAATATCAAGGGCGCGCCCATAGGTGGCCCGGGCCTGCGGCATGTCCCCAATCGCGATATAGCATTCCGCCAGTTTGGAGTAGGCCTCAGGCTGGAAAATTATATCCAGCGTATTTGTCATGGCCTGTTCCGCAACGTTACAAATGGCCAACGCTTTCTGCGGCTCGTTCAAGCGTTGCCACATCAGCGCTCCCCGACTCAGAAAAGACACGCGAACTTCCGGCGGCAATCTGACCGCACCCACAACATTGGAGGCGACCTCTTCCAGATGGCTCCCCACTTGGTTGGTCAGCCCATGCCTGACCATGGCATCCATAACCATCAGTTGCACTTCCCACCGCCGGAAAGGTTTGATCTGGCTCGTAGCAACCCAGGCATTTGTCAACACCTCTGGCGCCGTCTTTGAATCGATTCGCCCTGATATAACCAGATCCAGATACCCCTGCACACGGGAGACCGCAACATCCTGACTCTTTGTTTTGCCCAGATTCCCGAGAACGACCTCGGCCTCATCCACCCGGCCTGTCCGGGCGAGCGCCAAGGCCAGGTTGGCAGCGGCATCGCCCGCAAGATTGACATGACTCGCCAGATTGGAGGATGTCCCGTAGACTTCCTGTTCATGACCCAGAAGCGCCTCTACACGAGAGATGGCGACACGAAGCCACGGCCGTTGCCAATCCCTGGCCAAAAACACAGAGGCCTGAAGTTCCGGGCGCATGGACTCTGCCTTGGCCGTCTGGCCATGTTCGATATACCACCCGGCCACCTTGGCTAGAACCATGCCCTTCTGCCAATCCTCAATTTGCGAACCACAGGCATAGGCTTTTTCGACATCGCCCGCCTCCAGATAGGCATAAGCGATCTTCGCCTGGGCCAGACTCCTGTCACTTTGATCAAAGGGAAGATTGTTGATCGCACACGCACAGTCCCAGCCGGATTCGAGCGGGCCCGCCGTCCCGGCTTTCCTTGAAGTCGATAACGATGTCGCGGAAGGCGAGCATCCCGCCGCCAACACCACGAGAATCATACTCGTCATTATCATTCTACTCATGATCATTTCCCCTCAACGTGAAGTCCATCATCGGAATAGTGCCCTTTTTGAAGAAGTGAAATCATAGAACCCTCATGTTAGTCAGATATTATGCTCATGTTTGTTTTTGATTACTAACGGTCACTGCTGCTTGCCCCGTCGCCCCTTTTAGGGCAAAAAAAACTGGCAGCAGAGTTCCCCCTGCTGCCAGTATCCATCACGTACTAAACTGACGGATTAGCGCGTAAACGGCACACCGGCCGCATACAGGCTGTCGAAGTCAACCGTACCATTCTTGTTCAGATCCACACCCCAGTACGCGGTGTAACTGCCCGTGGGCAACGTGCTGGTGCTGATCGCGAAAGGAGCGAAGTCAAACAACGCGCCCTGGTAGGTCGGCAACATACCCACCACCCAGCGACTGGTGGTCAGGTTGTAGTAGTAAACCGTGTAAGGCGCCGTCGCCTTGATGGCCACCACCCAGAAGTCGGCATTCAACCCGGCATACGTGTCGGTCGCCAACGAGATGTTGACGGCGCCAGAACCTGTGGTGATCGTCGGTACAATACCGGTTTCGTCACCCGTCGGCACATTGTTCGTCACGAAACCGCCCATACGCCACGCCGTGCTCCAGGGACCCGCCCAGTTCTTCTTGCCCATGGCGCCAACGAACTGCACAGGGGTGTAGAACCCGTCCGCCGGAGGCTGCACACCGTAGGTCGCAATAATGCTCCAGAAGTTGGTGTTCGCGCGGGGGTCGATCTTCTTCACGTTGGTGTACGGGTGAGCCGTATCACGGAACGTGGGCTTGAAGTTCGCCACGGCCGTATCACGCTCGTAGTAGTTGATCAACGTCCAGTAAGGAGCCGGCAGGCCGACATTATCAAGAGTGATGTTGCCACCGACGTTGCCCGCCGCGACAATGTCATATCCCGCAGCCTCAGGATAGGAACCATAGCACGAACGCTGTGCATATTTCTTATTGTCGTTACCCCAGTACAGGATGCCTGTGCTGATCCGCGGACTCGACGAATTCGTGTCGTTATTAATGAAACCAATCGAGTGAGGCACACCCATATTCCAGAACACATTGCGCTTGAACTCGGCCTTATTTGAGGGTTGTTGCACCCCGGCCGCATTCATCGGCGCGTAGGCATCCGGATAACCAATGTAGTTGGTGCTGGATCCGTTGCTCAGAAGAATTCCCTGCCTGTTCGTGCCGCTCAGGTAGTAGTTATCCTGCCCATAAGCCTGGGTCAACTTTGCCGCCGCGCAGTTGGTGCCAAACGGCCAGTTACTGGAATTGGGATTGGGCACGCCCTCGACCAGGGAGCAACCGCCGCCGAAATCCATCCAGATGTTGTTGTACAGACGTCCGCCCGCATTGTCGCGAATGGTGAACGCATTGTTCGCCAAGTCAACACAGTTGGAGCCCAAGCCGATCATGGTGGCGTTGAACAGCGTGCCGCAGGACTGGGGATCATCATTGATACCACTCGAGTCACCCGCGCCGTCCCATTCCAGACCCTTGTCGGAACTGTCAGGCATCTGGCCGTGTGCCCAGTCGGTGTTGGTGGCGTAGCCCTGAACGCAGAGAGCGAACTGAACCTTGCCGCGCCAACCGGTGTCGGTGTCGAGTTGGTCGTCGCAGCCGTTCCAGGTCACCAGGTGCTTCATGTTCAAGCAACCACCGAAGAACTCGACGTTGTCATCCTTCGTCTGATAGACGTCGATGTGGTCGAGTTGCGTGTTCCGCCCCACACCATTGAAGGTGATGCCGTTGATTTCCTTCGTCGGGCCCAACACGAATCCGCCGTAACGGCAAGAGACGTATTGCAGGGCACCGCTGTTGTCAAGGTCATTGCAACCGCCGTACTTGGTATCTTCACCCCCGGCCGTGATGCCCTCAATGGTGGTCTCAATTCGCCCATCCGGCGTATAGATGCTCGAACTGTCTCCGGAATCCCACGCGATGTAGGAACGCCCGGCCAGAAGCAATCCGCCCCACATACCGGTGAGTTGGTTGTTCAACTGGCTGTAGTCAACCGTCAGCGCAATCGGAGTCCCATTCGTGCTACCGCCCGCCGTCGCGTGTACTCCCGCGGGTATGGTCACGGTTGTGCCCTGATTGGCGCCCCAGTTATCATCGTACATATCCGTGAACACGATCGGCTGCGTCGGAGTTCCGACGGCAATGATCTTGCCACCACGGCTGACCAGCAGCGAGCCAGGCTGTGAAGCCACTGACCCCACCGGAAGTCCGCGAACGACTGTGCCTGCCTGAATGGTCAGTGTTGCGCCGGCCCGGACGCAAATCAGACGATCCAAAACGTACACCGTGTTATTGCTCCACGTTGTATCGGTCGTAATGCTGCTGTTAACAATCTGAAAGGCCCGTCCATTATCACGAGACCCATCGTAATCCGTCACATCCTGATACGCCCCGGCCTGCTGCACACCGAGCGCAAGCGCCGCGGCGGACATCAGTCCCATTATCTTTGAATTATTTGATTTCATTTTCATGTAGTCCTTGATTTTCAGTATCTTGATTAACCTTCTGCTTTGTGTTGATTCTTTTCCTCTTGTTACGTGATTATCCCATGCCCTCTACAAAAACTTTGATCCTCCCGCGTCCTCTCGTTCCCTCGCGCGCACCTCCTTCCCGGTTCCCCGAATTCTGTGTCCTTTGATAAATTCAACAACGGCATGGTCGCGGAAAGCCGTTTGCGATTAATTAGGGCTCCCGTATTATTTGATTAGTTTTTGAGGCGGGAGCGGGAGTGGAAAATGACGTTTGAGGAGCCTCAACCGTCCCGGAACCGGTAGCCAATGCCCCGCACGGCTTCAATGCAATCCGCATGAGAGCCGAGTTTCTTGCGCAGGCCGACCATCTGAACGTCCACGGCGCGCTCGGTCACGGCGACATCCTCGCCGCGGACCGCATCGAGGATCTGCTGCCGATTCATTACGCGGCCCGGTCGACTGGAAAGGAAGTGCAGGAGCCGAAACTCAGTCACCGTGAGACCGTCAATGGGTTTCCCCTTGGCCAAAACATGAAAGCGGCTGGGACTGATCTCCAGGTTGCCGACACGCAGTTCACTCTTCTGATCGTATTCATGCCCCTGCTGGCGGCGTAACACCGCGCGGATGCGGGAAATCAGGATTTTGATGCTGAACGGCTTGCTCACATAGTCGTCCGCCCCCAACTCCAATCCCACGATGATATCCGCCTCCTCGCCTTTCGCCGTGACCATGATGATGGGGATATCGGCGGTTAGGGGGTCGCTTTTCAACCTGCGGCAGACTTCGAGTCCGTTCATTCCCGGCAACATCAGATCAAGAATAATCAGATCGGGTCTCTTCAGGGCCACCGCCTTGAGGCCCTCGTCGCCACGGGAGGCGGCGACGACCGAGAACCCATCCCGCGTCAGGTTATAACGTTCCAATTCGAGGACATCCTCCTCGTCCTCGATAATCAGTATCTGTTTCTGGGCAACTGTCATAAGGCAAAATGTGAAAAATGAGTGACGAAACTATGCTGGCGAACCGTTAGTCTCTGATTAGTGATCAGTCAGTTGTTCGTAAGGTTCAAATCCGCCCAACGACCGGCCCGAACTTCGTTCTAACGTTTCTCTTATTGAGGGCTAACGTACGCCTGTCATCCTGGCTTCTTGTTGTTTCAGGAGACTGTCGGCATGGCTTTTAGTCACGATTTTCATATCATGGCGAGTTCACTTCCTGGATGGGCTGATTCGGGCATTGCCCGGGCGGCCATCCGGGCGGGCGAACTGGGACTCATCAATGGCGAGTCCGCACCCTCGGAGAGCGCCCTCGTCTCGGCCCTCGCCGAACTGCGCGTGTGTCCCCGCGAGCGTTGCGGCGTGCGCCTGGATCTGGGCGACAACGTCCTCTCGCTCGGAATCCTGAAACACCTGCCCCCTCACATCGGATGGGTCATTCTTGCCCGCGCCACACCCGCGCAAGTGGCCGAGTGTGTTCCCCGCCTGCACAGCCTTAATGTGCGCGTGCTGATCGAAGCCGTCACGGTGAAAACCGCCGAGGCGGCGGATGCAGCCGGAGCGGACGGCGTCATCGCCAAGGGCAATGAATCCGGGGGATGGGTCGGAGAGGAAACTACCTTTATCCTCCTGCAACGACTCCGCCGCGTTGTCACCCTGCCCGTTTGGGTACAGGGTGGTATCGGGGCACATACCCTCGCAGCCGCTTACGTCGGCGGCGCCGCAGGGGTCATTCTGGACTCCCCGCTGGCCTTGCTCCAGGAGTCTCCGTTGCCGCAACCGATCCGCGCCCGAATTGAGCGAATGGACGGCGCCGAAACCCGGTGTCTCGGCGACGATCCGAACTTTCAATTCCGTGCACTGCCCCCCTTCGGGACGGGCGATGAGAACCGCGTGTGGCCGCTTGGACAGGATGCCAGTTTCGCAGGTCGCCTGGCGGAACGTTACGGCACGGTGGGCCGTGCGCTGCGCGGTTTGCGCGCCGGGTTGCGTTCGCACCTGCGCGCCGCCCAGGGTTCCGACAGTCTGATGAGAAACTCGCCCTGGTCTGTGGCACACGCCACCGAATACCCCATCGCACAGGGCCCCATGACCCGCGTCAGCGACTCCCCGGCCTTCGCGGAGGACGTGGCGGCGGCGGGCGGGTTGCCGTTCCTCGCACTGGGCGTACAGCGCGCAACCGAGATCGACCCGTTGCTCGTCGAAACCCGCCGCCGCCTCGGGGTTCGCCCCTGGGGTGTTGGATTGCTGGGGTTTCTCGATACGTCCCTGCGCGACGAACAATGGGCGGCCGTTCGGATGCATCACCCGCCTTTCGCGCTGATTGCGGGAGGACAACCCGAACAGGCACGTCTCCTGGAGCAGGATGGCATTCGGACCTATCTCCATGTTCCAACGCCCGAACTGCTTAAACTGTTCATCGAGGACGGCGCCCGCCGTTTTGTGTTTGAAGGACGGGAATGCGGAGGCCATGTCGGCCCGCTCTCGAGTTTCATGTTGTGGGAACTGGCGGCGCAAACGCTGCTGGAGTCGATTCCCGCAAGCGAACTGCCCTCCTGCCACGTTCTTCTGGCGGGGGGCATCCACAACGCGCTCAGCGCCGCGATGGCCTCCGCCAGCATGGCGGCACTGACCGAACGCGGGGTGAAGGTCGGGGTTCTCATGGGCACGGCATACCTGTTCACCCGGGAAGCCATCTCGTCAGGCGCCATCCTGAACGCCTTCCAGAACCAGGCGCTCGCGTGCCGCCACACGGTGCTTCTCGAAACCGGGCCGGGGCACGTCGTGAGGTGCGCCCCGACGCCTTACGCAGACACGTTCGCCTCACAGAAATCCCGGTTGCTCGCCGGGGGAACTCCTCCCGACCAACTCCGCTCGGCTCTGGAAATGATGAATATCGGACGGCTCCGTCTGGCCGCCAAAGGCGTAATACGCCGGGATAACGCGCCGGAAGAACTGGTCGCAGCGGATGAAGAGGAGCAACTCGCCGAAGGCCTCTATATGCTGGGGCAGGCGGCATCCCTGCACAACAACACAGGTTCCGTGAAGGAACTGCATCAGGATGTCAGTATCGGCGGAACCGCCATCCTGCGCGAAATCCACACCCCCTCGAACGACATGGCGCCGCTCCGCGCCGGAGATCGCGATGGTATCGCCATTGTCGGCATGAGTTGCCTGCTTCCAGGCGCCGACAAACTGGATTTGTTCTGGACGAACATTCTGAACAAAGTGAATGCCATTCGCGAGGTGCCCGCCACGCGCTGGGACTGGAAACTGTATTTCGATGAGCGGCGCGAGACCGCTGACCGCGTGTATGCCCGCTGGGGCGGTTTCCTCGAGCCCATCCCGTTCAACCCGGCGCACTACGGAATGCCGCCCGCCTCGCTCTCATCCATTGAACCCATTCAACTGCTGGCGCTGGAAACGGCGCGCGCAGCCCTCAAGGATGCAGGCTATGAGAACAAACCTTTCCCCCGTGAAAACACATCGGTTATTCTCGGCGTCAGCGGCGGTTTGGCGGAACTGGGCCAGGACTACGTGCTGCGCTCGGCGCTCGCGGCCCGACCCGATGGCACCCTGGCGGGATTCAGCCGCCCCCTGCCCGAATGGACCGAGGACTCCTTCGCCGGCATCCTGCTCAACGTCATTGCCGGGCGTATCGCCAACCGGTTCGACCTCGGCGGCCCGAGTTTCACCGTGGACGCCGCCTGCGCATCGTCGCTGGCCGCCGTCTATATGGCCTGTCGTGAACTCGAAAGCGGCGCCAGCGACATGACCCTCGTCGGCGGGGCCGACACCTTCCAGACCCCCTTCAATTATCTCTGCTTCTGCAAGACCCACGCCCTCTCCCCGCGGGGTCGTTGCCGAACGTTTGACCATACTGCCGACGGCACTTGCATCAGCGAGGGACTGTCCATGCTCGTCCTGAAACGCGTGTCCGACGCGGAACGGGATGGCAACCGCATCTACGCCGTGATCCGGGGCGTCGGCGCATCCAGTGACGGTCGGGCCAAGGGATTGACGGCGCCCTCGCCTGAGGGTCAGGCCCGCGCCCTCCACCGCGCCTATGCCCTGGCCGGCGTTTCCCCCTCGACCATCGGCCTGGTCGAGGCGCACGGCACCGGCACCGAGGCCGGCGACCGCGCGGAAATCGAGTCGCTTCGCCGGGTCTTTGAGGCGGCCGGCGCCGCGCCCCATTCGGTGGCGCTGGGATCCGTGAAATCCATGATCGGCCACACCAAAGGCGCGGCGGGCGTTACGGGACTGATCAAGGTGGCCATGGCGCTGCGACACAAGGTGCTGCCCGCCACGATCGGCGTGGAGAAACCAAACCACAGTCTGGTTGGCGGAGCCCTGTATGCGAATACCGGAACCCGGCCCTGGATCGGCGCCCCCGGGGATCACCCCCGGCGCGCCGCCGTCAGCGCCTTCGGATTCGGCGGCGCCAACTACCATGTTGTGGTCGAGGAATATGACGGGGAGACTCCCGGCGCCGCCACACCACAGTGGCCCTGCGAACTGTTCCTCTGGCGCGGGGCCTCCACCACGGAGATTCTCCGCCATGTCACCGAGCTGCGGTCGGCGCTGAAGTCCGGCGCACAGCCCGCTCTGAAAGACCTTTCCTTCTCACTCTGGAAACAGGCGGAACAAAGCCCCCGCGACACCAGTCTTGCCATCGTGGCCTCCTCACTCGGCGATCTGACCGCCAAGTTGGATACGATCCTGGCCGCACTGACTTCCGAGGCGACCGCTCCCGTCTGGGATTCGCCCTCCGGAATCTACCTGCCCGGCACGCCCCTGGCCGGAAATGCCGGTATCGCTTTTCTGTTTCCCGGCCAGGGATCCCAGTATCCTGACATGCTAAGCGAACTGGCCGTCCACTTCCACGAAATCCGGGAAGCCTTTGAAGCCGCCGATCACACCCTGACGGCCCGTTTCAACAAACCGTTGTCGTCTTTTGTGTTCCCGCCGCCGCGTTTCAGCGAAGACGAGGAACGCGCCGCTCGGCTGGCACTCACGGCAACGAACGTGGCCCAACCGGCCCTCGGCGCGGCCATCGTAGGCCTGCTGAACCTGCTACGCGCACTGGGGGTGAAGCCGGATGCGGTCGCCGGCCACAGTTACGGGGAAGTCGCGGCACTGTACGCCGCCGGTTGCCTGACCCCCGAGCCGTTGTTCGAGTTATCGGAGTCCCGCGGCCGATTCATTCTGGAAGAGGGGCGCGGGGATCTGGGCACGATGGCGGCGGTCGAGGCCAATGAAGAACAGACCCGCGCACTCATCGGCGATAGGCCCGATCTCTGGATCGCCAATCTCAACTCACCCCGGCAGACCATTATCTCCGGCACGAAGGCGGCCGTGGCCGCCGCGTTGAAACACCTTGAATCACAGGATATTCCCGCACAAGGCATTCCCGTCTCGTGCGCCTTTCATTCCCCTCTGGTAGCGCCCGCGAAACAGCGCCTTCAGGACTATCTCTCCGGGGTTCGCTTCGAAGAACCGAAACTGCGCGTGTATTCCAATGCGACGGGCGGAACGTATCCGTCCGATCCCGATGCCATCCGGATCCAGTTGGCCGAACATCTGGTTTCTCCAGTGCGGTTCGTATCCGAGATCGAGGCCATGGCGGCGGCGGGGACACGGGTATTCGTCGAGGTCGGCCCGCGCCAGGTTCTCACCGGCCTCACGGAACAGATTCTGGGAAACCGCGAACGGATCGTCATCCCACTGGAAACACGCAAGCGATCCGGGTTGGAGGGGTTGCTGCATGCCCTGGCCCAACTGGCCGCCCAGGGGGCGCCGGTTCAACTGGATCGCCTCTACGAGGGACGCCAACCCCGCGGAATGACTTTGGATCGCCTCGTCGAAGACACCCGCGAAGCGCCTTTGTCGCCAACCGCCTGGTGGGTGGATGGCGGGCACGCCACGCCGTGCGTTCCCTCGCAACCGGCGTTACCGCCGCCTCTTCCTGTTCAACCCCCTCCCGCGCCGGTTCCTCTGCAACGGGAAACCGGCGACCTCGCGACGCTCCTGAACGCGCACGAACAGGTCATGCAGCATCTCCTTGACACGCACCGGCGTGTGATGGCGGCGGCGCTCGGAAAAGGGGAAGTTCCCGGGCGACTTGCCCCGCCCGTCACGGCCCTATCACCCGCGCCGCCCCCCCCCGTTGTTGCGAACCGCCCCGATCCCGTCAAGCCGGTTCCAGCGGCGCCGGCCGTCTCAATCCCCCAGGTATCCGATTCTGACCGCATTCGTCAGGAAGTGCTACGGGTCGTTGGTGAGCGCACCGGCTATCCGCCGGATATGCTGGATGTGGATGCCGATCTCGAAGCCGACCTGGGAATCGACTCCATCAAGCGCGTCGAAATCGCAGGCCGCCTCCGCAAGGTATTTCCGCATCTCGGCGCCACCCCGGACGCCTCCGCCGCCGGAAACCTGTCGAGTCTGCGCACCCTGCGGGGACTTATTGAACGCATCGCCTCAGTCCCCGTTTCAGGCGAAGTTGTTCCATTGAAACCGGCTGGAGACGCCAAACCCGCCGTCGCCGTCACCATCCCCCCTGTCGAAGCGGCCCGCGTACCGCGCTTTGCGATGCACATGGAAGACGCGCCCATAACGGGAACTCCGGCCACCCTTCCCAGCGACGGCGTGTTCATCATCACCGATGACGAGGGTGGTATTGCGGGCTCCGTGGCTGAAGCCATCCGGAAGCAGGGTTCAAACGCCGTTGTGTTCACAGGGCAAAAAATGCAGACTGTGGCGAACACCCATCATGCTGTCGATTTTTCAAATCCCAAGACCCTGAGCCAAGGGGTCGCCACTGTTCGCCATTCACAGGGACGTATCGCCGGCATCATACACCTGCTTCCCCTGCGTGGGCGGCCCCAGGTTACCGAGATGACCCTGGATGACTGGCGGAAGGCGTTGCAAGAGGATGTGAAAGCGCTCTTCTTCCTGGCCCAGGCCGCGGCGGAGGATCTGAAGGCCCCTTCGTCCGCGCATCACGCCCGGATCCTCGCGGCAGTCCATGCCCATGGCGGATTTCCTGGCCACGGCGGCATTGCAGGCCTGATCAACACGCTGGTGACGGAATGGCCTGGAGTCATCGGACGTACTCTCGCCCTCGATGGTGGCGACCCCGTGCCCGTCCTCGCGACTCGAATTCTGGACGACTTGCAGTGCGGCGACGAGTCCCGGTTCACGGGTTTCCGTGATGGGCGGAGGCAGCGGATTCACATCGTGCCCGCCGACCTTGATTTGAACGCGAAGGATCCGCTGTCCATCGGCTCCGACTGGGTTATCATGCTGACCGGAGGCGCCTGCGGCATCACCGCCCAGGTCGCCATCGAACTCGCGGACCGGTTCAAACCCACACTGGTTCTGGTCGGACGATCACCCTTGCCTGAAACCGAGGAGCCTTCCTTCATACGGGGCGTGGAGTCGCCCGCCGAGATGCGTCGCCTCCTGGCCGGGCAGTTATCAAAACCGGGATCAAAGGCGACGCTCGCCGAAATCGAAACGGCCTACCGGCGGGTGTGTCGGGAGCGCGAGATACGCGCCACGTTGGCCGCTCTTCGCAAGACAGGCGCCAGGGCGATTTATTGTCAGACCGACGTACGCGATAAGAAGGCCTTTGAAAAAACGATGGACCGGATATATACCGACTTCGGACGACTGGACGGCGTGATTCACGGGGCGGGTGTGATCGAGGACAAACGGATGGAGGATAAGACACCGGAGTCCTTTGACCGCGTCTTTGACACCAAGGCGGACAGCGCCTTTGTCCTGGCCCGCCACCTGCGACTGGACTCGCTGAAGTTTCTGGCCTTCTTCTCCTCGGTTGCCGTTCTCGGAAATGCCGGTCAAAGTGATTATGCGGCGGCCAATGGTGTGTTGAACGCGTTGGCCCGAGACCTGGATCGCCTGATGCCGGGCCGGGTCGTGGCGCTTCTTTGGGGGCCGTGGCAAAGCGCGGGAATGGCCTCTGAAGAGAACCAGCGCCAGTTCCTGAACCGGGGGGTGCAGATCATCCCGCTGGATGCGGGCCGCCGGAGTTTCGTCACGGAGTTGGAGTTTGGCCGCAAGGGCGATGTCGAGGCGTTGTTCGGCGATGCCCCATACGCCCGCCCGTCCCCGTCCCCCGATCACAAACTGGCCGCCGCGCCGCTTCTTGGCGGTTTAGAGTCCCTGATCCACAACAACGGAACCATCGAAATCGCCTGCGTCCTGGATCCGTCGCGGCATGTTTATCTGCGCGACCATCAACTCGACGGAAAACCGGTATTTCCAGCTGCCATGGCCATGGAACTCATGGCCGAGTCTGCATGGGCCGCTTCGACGCAACCCGGCGGACTGATCGAAATCGGATCCCTGCATGTCCAGCAAGGCATCGTGCTCGGCCACACTGAACCGAAGACCGTGCGCGTCAGAGGCGCCCGGGCGGCCTCTCCGTCTGGCGCCGCCTCCTTCTCCATGCAGATCCACTCGGAGGGGGCCGGCAACCGCGCCCACTACCGCGCTCTTGTCACGCTCGGCGAAAAATCAGAACCGCCCGGCTTCGATCCTGCTGCATTCCAACACCTTGATCCTTTCCCTTTGGGGGTTTCCGAGGCCTATGCGCACTGGTTGTTTCAAGGTCCGTGTTTCGCGGGCATTACAAAGATCATGGGAATCAATCGAAACACCATCGCGGGTATCCTTCAGTCTGTTTCGCCTGCCCTGTGTCTGTCGGCTGCCGCAAACAGTCACTGGTTGGTCGACCCCACCGTCGTGGATGCGTCGCTCCAACTCGTGATCCTCTGGGAACGCCATTGGCACGACATGACTCCCCTTCCCATGCAAATCGGACGGTTCCGGGTTTTTCACTCCCTTTCCGGGCAACCGGTTCAGTGCCTGGTCAAGGCGACCACGTCTGATGAGGGGGAACTGCTGACAGCCGATCTGTTCTACACCGACACTCAGGGGCGCCTGCTTGCAATGATGGAAGGTCTGCAGTGTGCCTGTACGAAGTCCCTGAACCGCCTGGGGCATGCCGCCAGGGAAGGCCGAAAAGAGGCAGCCTGTGATTGAGGATTCGAGTCCCGAGCCCTCCAGCACACTGCGACGATTCGGCCCGCTCCCCGGTTGCAACGAGCCGGGCATTCTCCGGTATCCGTGGTTGAAGCCAGCCTTGGCCGTGGCGCCGGCAGAAGGGTGGTGCTGTCAGTGCATGGACGACAACGCGGCCCCCTGGGATGAAGCGGTGGCGGCGTTCGTCCTGCTGGAATCCGAATGGAAAGTCTGGGTACACCTGCCCCACGACGCGGCACGGCGCCGATGGATGCGCGGCCGGGTGGCGGCCAAGGACGCTATTCGCCTGCTTCTTCTGGATCGTTACGGCGTGGCGGCGCCACTGGAGACGATCAGCGTCCTTCCGGATCAACGCGGACAACCGCAAGTCTCGTGTGCGGCGGTCTCGAAGACGGGCGCCGGGATTGCCATTTCGATTTCCCACTGCGGGAACAGTTCCGTGGCCCTGGCCTCCGACCGATCCGGGGGATGTCTCGGCGTGGGGATCGACGTGGCCTCCCAGACCGACAATCATGACGGCCTTGAGGAGGGAGGATTTGCTTCAACCGAGATGGCTTTGCTGCATGACTGTCCCGCGACGGAACGCGCCGATTGGCTTCTCCGTTTGTGGTGCGCCAAAGAAGCCGTCAGCAAAGCCCTCGGAGTAGGGTTGAGGGGAAACCCGCTTCACTACCTTGTGCGCCGCATTGACCGCGCCAGGGGAACGGCGGATGTTGAGGCCCATCTTGAAACCACGATTCTACCCCAGGGCCTGGTGCGACTGACCGCTACCGTCGGATGCGACCGGGGATTGGCTTTTGCGGTGGCGCATCGGGGGGACTCTAAATGAAATGGCCCTGGCCAGGAACGGCGACAGACACCCTGGATTCTGCCTTCCACACCGTGTTGGCGTCGCTCGAACAGGTGATTGGGAAAAACTCGATGGCGACTCACGCACCGATTCAACCGGAGACGTTTCTCGGCGCCGACCTGGGCCTGACATCGATCGCCGTCGCCCGACTGGCAGGCATCCTGAACAAACGGGGCGGCGGAAAACCGCTTCCGTTCCATACCCTCTTTGTGAAACCGGACGGTTCCCTGTTGCAGGATATCCGGGTGTCCGATTTGGTTGCATTTCTGCAACGTCATGGACAGGGAGAGACGGCGTGAGTCCCGCTTCGTCCCCCTGTATTGCCCGACCTGCCACACTCGACGACCTCGCGGAAGTCGCTACCCTGCTTCATCATATTTTCGGCGTGTATCAAAGCGCGGCCCTGTTGAAATGGAAGTTTACGGGGTGCATGAATAAACTGACGGGATCCACCGTCCTGACCAGCAACCATAGAATCGTCGGTTTCCTGGGACAGATTCCCGAACGAGTCAACAGGGCCGGACACGAAATCCTCGCCACCCAGGGCGCCGACATCGGCATTCTCGAGGAGTATCGGCGACTGGATGTCTTTCTGACCCTGATCCAGACCAGCGTTCTCGAACTGAAGAAGGCCGGCGTGGCGTTGACCTACGGAACCACGAATGAGGATGCCACACTCACGTTGTCGTCATTACTCGGGCAGCAGCCCGTGGCGGCGATCCCTCTTCTTGTCCGACCTCTGAAGAGAGCGGCGTCGCCCTCATCCCGCCCCGGTGTCGCGACCCTGACCCAACTCCTGGCGGCCTGCTTATACAGCGTGGATCGCGGCGCCGGATGGAATCGGGAATCCTTCCGTGACTCCCTGAGGGTGATTCGAGTTGAACGCTTCGACGAACGGTTCGACCGGTTCTGGCAACGAATCCGGACAGACTACCCGATGAGTGTGGTTCGGGATGCCGAAACCCTGAACTGGCGGTACGTGAACGCGCCCGGAATCGTCTATGAACGCCTCGGAATCGAAAATGCTATGACCGGCGAAATCGAGGGATATTCCGTTTTAGGCATGACACGCCGGGATCACCGGATGCGGGGACGGATTTGCGATCTGGTCACGCCCCGCCGGGACAAGCGCCGCGCCGCGCACGCCCTCGTGGCGGCCTCCGTGAGGTGGTTGAGCGCTCAGCAGGCCGATCTCGCGGATGTCTGGATGTTTCCCCATGCTCATTTGCGTGTCGTGTTACGACTGCATGGATTTATCCCGTGGCAAACGGGGCACCGTGGATTCCAGGTCAGCGTCATGACCCCCGGCGCCACCCCTGAACGACCGGGCGCTGAATGCGCGAACAACTGGTTCCTATCCCTGGGCGACAGCGACACGGTTTGAGGCGATGACAACCAAAACCATTTTTCGGCTTGCGTTGGGTGTTGTCGGCTCCGTTTACATTTCGGCGCTGTTGACCCTGCATCCGTCCGTCTTTTGGTCTCCCGACGAGGGCGCCAAGTTCATCCAGATGCACAGTCTGCTGGTGAGGGCGGACTCGCCTCACCGCATCGCCTATGGCGCCGTGGCGTCTGACCCGTCGTTCGCCTTCTACCCCTCCCAGCCGATCTACCCGAAGCCCCTGAGTCCTTCGGGCGTTCACAATCATTGGCCCGTTCTGTTTCCCCTCGTTTCACTCCCGTTCTTTTGGATCTTCGGCGCAGGGGGGCTCTATGTCCTGCCCGTGACCTGCGGCCTCCTGGCGGCGGCCGCAGCGGCCTTTCTGGCAAGGCGGTTGGAGCCGGACTCCGCGATACCTGCCGTCCTACTGGCCGGACTGGGCACTCCACTCTTGTTTCAGTCAGTCCTCTTCCTTGAACACACCCTGGCCGGCGCTCTCGGGCTCGGGGCCCTTTTGTTCGGTTGGATCGCCTTGCGCGACGGGATTCGGCGGCGTCCGGGTTATTCGGTTTTGACGGCCGCCTGCCTGGTGGTTCTGTTCGCCCTGCGCGACGAAACGCTGATCTTCGTCGCCGCACTGGCCTGCTCCGGCCTCCTCACGTCCCCGGCCATTCGAACCCGATCGATCCTGCGCGCCGGACAAGCGCTTCTCCCGTTCCTACTGCTCCTCGCGCTGGCAAAGGCCGCAGGAGACGCCTTTGGAGGGTCAAGCCGCGCTACGGACCTCATCGGAAACGCCATGCGCGCCCTGGACGGACTGAAAGACCCGGCCCTGTGGAACAGGCTCCCCCGGCATTGTCTGGATGTGCTCATCAACAACCCCCGGAATTTCGGGGTTCCGTTGACTCCGGCATGGGCCTGGGCCGGACTGGCGGGACTAAGCCTGTGCGCACTCTCCGGGATGGCGTTTCCCGCTTCACGGTTCCGGTGCTGGTTCCTCGGGGCAAGCCTGATCGCCATGACCAGCGCCGCCGGATTGTGTCTGGAGGATCGCTATCGAGCCGTACATGGCTTGTTATTGCCCATGCCCTGCCTGGTGCTGGCGTGGTTGCCAACGGGTTTCGATGGCGGGCAGACAAGACGCTCCGAGGCCGTCCTGACGATCTTGCTGCCGGTTTTTCTGGTCATTTACGTCGTCACGACATGGGTGTTGCGTCGCCCCGACGGAGGACCGGAGTGGGGGTTACGCTATGCAATGATGGCCTATCTTCTCGCGGCTGTGTTGGGTTCGGTCTCAGTGACCCGGTTCGCGAAGGCGAGCCGGGGTTGGAGGCGCCCTGCCGGCGTTGGGCTGGCGGTTCTGCTGTTTGCCCTGTCTTGCGGGTATGGGGTGCGCGGCATCATTGAGACGCAGGTGACCAAACGGGATCTCCAGGCGTTTGAGCGGGAGATCCGGGACTCGGGATGTCCTGTCGTCACCGACCATTGGTGGTTGGCGTCCGCCCTGGCGCCAACCTTTGTCAGCACCCCCTTGTTCACTCTGAATTCCAGAGGGCCTATCGACCTGTGGCTCGCGGGCGCAGGAGCGCATGCCTCCGAATTCCTCTATGTGACTTACAACACCCCGCCTGACGTTGTACAACGCGCCATCGGATCCGGATCCACTCTATCCCTGACCCGGCGTCACGTCATCTACAACATGACCTTCTCCCGGTATGCCGTGCAGAGGACGCCATGAGGAGGATGTCGGAGGACAGACGCCCGAAGTCAGAGGGCCGGGGGCTGATCGTGAAGGCGCCGCGGTTTCTGGGGCTTCTGGTTTTTCTCGCGCCCTTCTGTCTCTATTTCAACACCATGGCGCCAACGGTGTTCGGGCTCGACAGCGCTGAACTCACCACGGGCGCCTACACCCTCGGCATCATTCATAGCCCGGGGTCGCCTTTGTTTCTTATGGCGGGAAAAGTGTTCTGTTATCTGCCCTTCGGCGATGTGGGTTGGCGCGTGAATCTCGTCTCCGTCACGGCGGGAGCGCTGGGCGCCTTCTTCGTCTATGCCTCTGTGTTTCGACTCACGGGCCGCGCCTGGATCGGGGCGGTGACCGCATGGGTTCTGGCATCGTCCTATTACGTCTGGGTCTGGGCGATCGTGGCGGAACTCTACATGCCGCATCTCTGTATTGTGGCGGCCTTGCTGTGGCTTGCATTGACATGGCGGGATACGGGGCGCGACGGATTCCTGTGGGCCGCCTGTATCCTGGCCGGACTGGGACTGGGCAACCACACGTCACTGGTGCTGGTCGGGCCCGGTCTGGCGTGGTTGGTCTTCTCGTCCGACCCGACACTGTGGCGGAACCCGGGGCGGTTCCTGGGGCCGATGATCGCATCGATCACCGTGTTCCTTGCCGTTTTTTCGTATCTGCCGCTCCGCCATGCGGCCCATCCGGCCCTGGACTATGTCCGCGACTATTTCCCCCAAATCGACCTGCTTTCGGTCAGGGGGTGTCTCTGGATGATCGGCGGCGGCATGTTCGAATCCCTGTATTTCAGTGTTCCTCTCAATCAAATCGGAGACCATCTGAGCCGGCTCACCTTGCAACTGCTGGCCAACTTCGGGATTGGGGTGGCCTTCGTGAGCCTGCTGGGAGCGCTTGCAGAACTGGCCGGAACCCGCAGGCAACACCATTTTCTGATCGCCTGCCTGCTCATGTTTGTCTGTCACTCCGGCTTTTACCTATCCTACGGGGCCTTGGACATCGAGTGGATGTTCTCGGTAAGCTACTTCATCATGGCGCTATTTTTCGGTCTGGGGGTGGCGGCTCTGGAAGCACGCATCCCGTCGTCCGCCGGCGTGTTGAAAGTATTTGCGGGGGTGCTGATCCTGCGCCTTGTCTGGTTTAATTACCCCTATTTGAATCTGAGTCATGACGTCTCGGCCCGCGCCACGGGAGAACGGATTTTAGCCGTCGTGGAACCGGACGCGCTTTTTATCGGCGTGTGGGAGCACGAACCCATCCTCACCTATCTTCAAGCCGTCGAGCGTCGGCGTCCGGACGTCCGGGTGATCAACGCCGTGTTCGTCGGCCCCCTCGGTTCGGAACAACTGGCTCGTGAGGCGTACCGCCAGGGACGCCCGGTTTACACCTCGAACACAAACCTGTTTGAGGAAACGTTCACGGTCACCCCCGTGTCGGCGGGACTGTGTTATCGAGTCATCCCGTCTCCCTGAACTCACACGCGGTCAGAATAACGGGAACGGATGTCATCGTCCCACATCCAATTCTGACACGACGGAAATCACGGCCTCATGAAAACATGGCTTACTGGGAAGGAGAGTTGAGGGGAGGACATGAGATGACAGTAAAACCCAGTCTGATCAAGATTGGTCGGCAAGGTATTCTGGCACGGGGCTCACGCATTCCGGCGTCATTTTTCCGGCATCAGATGCCAGGCAAGCGTTTCGTTGTTCTGGCCGAGGGGGATCGGCGTCTCATGCAGGTCCGGGCCTCGGAACTTGACCTGATCCGACGCGCCTACCGCGAGTATGAGGCCACCAAAAAAAGTCGCGGATCAAACGGGACAACAAACTAACGGATCGCTAATGATCGGCCAACAGTTCGCGGGGATGATCACGGTTCTTGTTAAGGGGATCTGGAATCATGCAAAACATCATCTATCAATTGTGGAAACAGGCGGCGATCATCGCGCTCCTCATAGGCGTTGATCTGGCCGTCAGTCTGCCGATCATGGGGGCAACGTATCGCCCGTTCAGTTGGATGGCCATGGCCCCCGCGGGTGCGGCGACTCTCTATCCCATGATCCAGAATCTGACATTTACGGGAGGGAAACCCTCTTTGTCCGCCGAGGTCAGAACCGGGTCAGCCGTGCTTCAGCGGAGCACCAATCTCCTGAATGCGACCGGATGGACCGATGTGGCCGCGACGCCGGCCAACGGGCAGGTGATCCAACTGACCGACACCAATCCCGTGCCTCATGGCGCATTCTACCGCGTCAAACGGATTTATACCGGGGCGCCGTGAACCCTCCTCCCCAGGACATCGCCCTCATCGGCATGGCGGGACTCTATCCGGGGGCGGCCACCGTGGGTCGGTTCTGGAATAACATCGTCGATAAGATTGAATCCGTTTCCGAGGCGCCGGCCAGTTGGAATGCAGGGCGATTTTACAACCCCGGCGCCGACGGCAAGGACAACACTCATACCTACTGCAGGCGGGGAGGGTTCATCGAGGCGTTCGCCGAGTTCGACCCTCTGGACTTCGGCATCATGCCCGGTTCGGTGGACGGGAGCGATCCCGGGCATTTTCTGACGTTGCGCGTGGCGCGCGAGGCGCTCGCCGACGCCGGCTATGTGGATCGTCAGTTTGACCGCCAGCGCACCGGCGTGATCATCGGGCACGGCAGTTACCCGCACCGCGGCATGACGTCCAGCGGAGCCTATGGCGGCGTTGAACTGTTTATCGAATTGCTTCGGGAGGTTGTTCCCGAACTGCCTGCCGAGACCATGGAAACCCTCGTGCGCCGGATCCAAAGCCGACTCCCGCCGTTCACCCCCGACACCTGTCCCGGCCTGATTTCAAACGTGCTCTCGGGCCGTATCGCCAACCGGCTGAACCTCATGGGCCCCAACTACCTGGTGGATGCCGCCTGTGCGTCCTCACTCATCGCCCTGGATGCGGGCATGCGGGAACTCGCGACCGGCCGGTGCGACATGATGCTCGTCGGAGGCGCGCAGGAAAATACCAATGCCGGCGTGTTTATCGTGTTCTCCATGTTGGGCGCCCTCTCGAAACGCGGAACCTTGCGCCCATTCGACAAGCATGCCGACGGCACACTCCTGGGCGAAGGGATCGGGTTTGCGGTGATCAAGCGCCTGGCCGATGCCGAACGCGACGGCGACCGCATTTATGCGGTGGTCAAAGGCATCGGACTCTCCAGCGACGGGCAGGGACAGGCTTTCCTGGTTCCCCGCCTGGAGGGTGAAGTGGCCGCCATGGAAAGGGCCTACACGACAACCGGTCTGTCGCCCGCCACCATTGACCTGGTGGAGGCCCACGGCACCGGAACCGCAGTGGGCGACCGTACCGAGGTTCAGGCCATGACCCGGATCTTCGGCGAGCGGAACGGCCACCTGCCGCGCTGTGCGGTGGGTTCTGTAAAATCCATGATCAGTCACACCATTCCGGCCTCGGGCATGGCGAGTCTTTTCAAAACGGCGCTTTCGCTTTACCATAAGATGTTGCCGCCAACGTTGTGCGAGGAACCGAACCCCGAATTGGGCCTCGAGACAAGCGCGCTCTATATCAATACCGACCTGAGACCCTGGATCAACGGCAAACCCCATCCCCGGCGGGCGGGCGTCAGCGCCTTCGGTTTCGGGGGGATCAACACTCATGTGGTGTTGGAGGAGTATGCGCCCGACCGAACCGCCGACACGCTCCTGCGCGATTGGCCATGCGACGTGATCGTGGTGCGCGGTCTCTCACGCCGGGCCGTCCTGGAACAGGCGAAAGCCCTGCGCCAGTCTCTCGAAGAACACCCTGAGGCCGCCCTCCGCGACATCGCCTTTAGCGTCAACGGATCGGGAAAGGCCACGGCTCCCAACTGCCTGGCCATCGTGGCGGAGTCGCCCCGGGACTTGATCGTGAAATTGGATGCCGCCGTGGTGGCGTTGGCGGATGCCGAACGGCCTGCCATTCAGGATCGCCGAGGCATCTACTATTATGACCGCCCGCTGGCACGGGAAGGGAAACTCGCCTTTCTTTTGCCCGGTGAGGGATCCCAGTATGCGGGAATGCTCGGCGAACTCTGCCTCCATTTCGAGGAGGTTCGGCGTTGGTTCGACCGCCTTGACCGCGCCTTCGTCGAGCGCGGACGCGAACCCCTGCCGAGTCAGATCGTGTTTCCCCAGCGGCATGTGACGCCCGCCGAACGCGAAACCGTGGAGGCGGCCCTGTGGAGCATGGAGTACGCCCTCCCCCTGGTCGCGACCGCAGACAGCGCCCTCTATCATCTGCTTTTGTTGCTGGGGGTGGATCCCCAGGCCATTGCCGGGCACAGCACGGCGCAGGATCTCGCGCTTGAGGCGGCCGCTTTCGCAGGGGACACGACTTCGGATAACGTCATGGATAAACCGGTGATCGAGGATCGTGTGATCGAACAATGGGTGCATGACCTTGTTCCTCCGGCGCGGCTTCTGTCCGTCGGCGCTTCGGATCCCGCGCGTATCGCGGCGCTGGCCCGGGAAAGCGGAGGAACGCTTTACGTGGCGATGGATAACTGCCCCAACCAAGTCGTGTTGTGCGGCGATTCGGAGGCGATCAACGCGGCGCGCGCCACCCTCGAGGCCGAGGGCGCGTTGTGCCAGTTCCTGCCCTTTGACCGGGGTTACCACACCCCGATGTACCGCCCCATCTGCGACCGGCTCGAACAAACGGCGGGCTCCTACGAAGACCGGATCCCGAAGATCCCCGTTTACTGCACCACGACCGGCCGGCGTCTTCCCGAGACACCCTCTGAAATACGCCGGATCATGATCGACCAATGGGCCGAACCCATCCGGTTCCGCGAAACGATTGAAACCATGTACGCCGATGGCGTGCGCCTTTTTCTCGAAGTCGGCCCGCGCGGAAACCTCACCGGATTCGTGGATGACATCCTGGCGGGACAGGACTATGCGGCCATCCCCTGCGATCTGGCCTCGCGGGGCGGTTTGCTGCAACTCCACCACGCCCTCGCGCTTTTGTGCGCACACGGCGTTCCGGTGAACCTGGATCGCCTGTACTCGAGCCGACGCCCTGCGAAGGTGTCACTGAACGGCGGGGTGCCCCCACCGCCGCCCCCCCCGCGCCGGCGTCCGCTGAAACTCAAAATGGATATTCCCCTGATCACCCTCGACGACGCTGACCGGGCACACCTGCGCGACTGCCTCACCACCGCGCTCGGGGGATCGGCGTCAAATCCGGCCATCACGCCACCGGCGACGCCCGCCCCTGCCGGATCGCCGCTGATGCAAACCCACATCGACACACTGGACCGCATCCTGGCCACCCATGAAGAGATCATGCATGCCATGCTGTCGCAGTCCGGCCCCGTCAAAAACTAATCAATTTTTCACGCCACGCTTTTCAACTCACAATGACGCCGGCGTAGGGTATGCGCCATCGAACGAACTAAAGGAGACACGGGGTCACGTTCATCAGCAAAGCCTGCCAGTCCCTGGATCGTTCCGGCCGGAGCGGCTGAGAGGCTGCTCCGGCGCTTTATTGCCTGCTCTTCAGCAAATCCCGGATCTCGGCAAGCAACGTTTCCTCCCGGGTTGGCCCGGGCACGGGGGCGGCGGCATCCTGTTTTCGACGGATCGCGTTGATCCCCTTGACCAGCAGGAACACCGCCAGGGCCACTATGGCGAAGTCCACCACGGTATTGATAAACAGGCCATACTTGATTTCCACGGGTAACGCGGCGGGATTGAGGGGCGACTTCAGCACAATTGACAGCTTCGAGAAATCCACCCCTCCAACGGCCATGCCCAGCGGCGGCATCAACACATCGTTCACTGCGGAATTGACGATTTTCCCAAACGCCGCGCCGATGATGATACCGACCGCCATGTCGACCACATTACCCTTGACCGCAAACTCCCGGAATTCCTTGATCATGCTCATGATGGCTCCTTTCAGAATGACGGGCGTTATTTACCAAGTCCGCATCACGGCAACCAGTTATTTCTTGGGAGGCGGGGAACTCAGGCCAAATACAACACGGGATGTTGTGACCGTACTGACGCCCATGCGGAAAAAGACAAATACCGCAATGAATTCAATGAGAAGGATCGCTTCCGGAGTCCACAACAGGGCAAGCCCCCGCAGGACATCCGGAGTCAGATCCGGCGCAACAGGCCATAGCATCCCCAGCAGGCCTGTGTAGGCGGCCCCGATGAGAGCCATGGCCTGGTAGGCTGTGATCCGCCCCGCCCCCCGGTAATCCGCCCTGAGGAATTCCGAGACAAACCTCCAGACCTGCGTGACCATGACCGGCAAGACATAGGCCAGCAAGGGTCGGCCGCACAGGAATAACGCAACGCCAGCAAGGCCGGCAACACTTGAAACGGTGGCCGTCATGGCCTGCACGGGAATCAGGCGCTGCCCTTCAAGTCCGTGCGCATAGGAGGCTTTTTTCAACGGCCCGTCGAAGGCGACGGTTCTGCGACTGAACAGGTTCCACAACCAGGCCGGACAATCCGCGAGCGGGCGGCCATAACAACAGCCGAAACTGATACAGGCCAAACGCCCGATCCCCTCACCCAGCGCATAGGCAGGCGCCATTGCGCCCATCACACACAAGATCGCCAGGGTGCCGCCCTCCGTCGGCAACGTGAGGCGCGACAGGCCCCAGACAATCCAGGGACCTGCCACCATCCCGACAAAGGACGCGCCGCCAATCGTGAACCCGTGCCAATGTCCCTCCACGAGTCGATTGATGATTTTGGAGGCGGGAACGGTCACCGCCAGAACCGCGAGAATGCACCACGCCAAGTGCGAAAGGGGCAACCCGACGGAACCAGGCAGGACTATCGCCACCGCTACGGCAACCGCCAACCCCAGTCCGTTGAACAGGCCGTAAAAGGTCAGGTTTGTGCCACGCCAGTTATCGTCCGTCTCCCTCTGCCGCGGCAACACCGCGAGTATCTGCCAGTGCTCCCGGGGCAGCGCTTGAAAGGCCCAGGTGAACAGAACCGCCAGACATAATGCCATGATTCCCACAACGGCAATGACACTCATCCCTCTCCTCCCCGAACCGCATGGCCGATGATTGACCGAACGGCCACGTCGGTCTCCACAAGAGCGTGGCCCCATCCCTGATTGTATAGACTCCGGATATCGGCGCGTTGAAGGTTCCTCACCAGATCCTCGCAGAACTGGATTCGTCCCGCCTGAAACAGGAGAACCACCGTGGAACTTCCAGGCCTGAACAGACTCTTCGGGCAGCCGCGCTCAAGAGGCATACCCACCCTCAATGACTGAGGATCGTCATATCGTTCCCGGCTGTAACACTGCACAATGTCCCCGATCATCAGGGCCACAACCTCGATCATCGCCACCAATCCGGCCCGGGATCCTCCCGCCACATCGGTATCGATCACGGTCACCGTCCGCCGGTTCTTGGAGAGGGGCGTGGCCTGGGCAACGACGACGGCGGGGTGGCAGGACTGAAATCCCCCGTCGAGTTCATAGAGATCCCGCACGACCCCGGTCACGGGAACGTGGTTGCGATGGTATTTATCGGGGGTCAGCCTCAAGACGGCATAATCGCCGTCCCGAAACGCAGTCTGCCATTCGGGTTTGTCCTCGCCCAATAACTCCTCGTACCGAAAGAATTTTTCCTTGAGGCACACGGCGGAAGTCTGCTGAAACGAACCCAGCACAAGGCGGGCATCCGATGGCGAAAGGATCGCACGGGGATCAGTCTCCATGGGTCTGGTGTCCCAGTAGCGGATCTTTCGCTCAAAGACCTTCCGGGCCGTATCCAGGGATTCCAACGGGTCGGCACACTCCGCGAAATCCACTCCGCATGTCAAGGCCAGCCGATTACGCATGCGTTCCGGATTCACGGGACGGATATCAAAACGCAATACTCCCAGAAGATGGGTCAGGCGGGCCGAGGTGAGCGCCCGGTACAGCCACCCGGCATCCTCCCGAACCCGCGAATAGAGAAACGAGACGACGGGGTCGCCGCAGAAGGCCTCGGTCACAACTCGCGACGTTCCCCGCTCCACATACTGGTGCGCCTTCATGATTGGCCCCCATTGAGTTCACAGTGGCGACGGATGACGAGTAAGGTCAGATGAATAAGTTTTACCAATACCGACTGCGACACTTTTCCTTCCAGCACGGTTCCCCGCACCGCCTCCAGAAATGAGGTTGGATCCTCCCCGTTCAATACGGAGCGGAGCACGGATCCATAGGCCTCCTGCCCGGCGGCCTCGCCCACCATCAGATCTTTCAGGTCTCGGGCAAACAGATCCATAGCCTCGCCGACGAAATTCCTGAGTTGCGTGTTCCGGTAATAATGTTCCGTCGCCGTGTTGAAGGTCTCGGAAGAAACCTTGAGCGGCGCCGAGGCGCCGGCCTCATGGAGAATCCCCTTGAGTATCGAACCCAGCGCCGAGCCTTCGCCGGAAGGCTCGATCCGCTGTTTCAAATCCTGTATCATGGCGCCCAGCCCCAGCGACTCGACCAGTCCCGCCGCGTCATTCTCGATGACAGCCACAAGCGCGCGCCGGTACTCGTCATTGTAGACCCGCGTGCACCCCGCATAACGCTGGCTGTCACGCGTGCGGGCCGTCCGGTTGATGATTTTCAGAAGAAACCGGTTCGGCGTCCGAGCGCCGACAAAAAAGGTGGGGATCCCGATGGCCGCTCCAAAAAACACCTGACGCCGCTCGCTCTCAACCTCCGGCGTGTCGGGAATGTCCGCATGGGTCACAGCGCCGGTCAGAACGTACTGGTAGGCCAGCGCGGTAATCAACCGCTGCAAGTCCGTTGCCGCTGACATATCCCGGGTCATGCTCGCGAACTGACTGTAATGGCGGCCCTCGAAACCGCAAAATCCCATGCGGGCAAACAGACGCTGGCGGTACAGGGAATAGAAGGACATTCTCGTGTCAAACACGCCCATTTCGGCGAGATCCCGCTTGAGCCGCTCATCATTGCCGACGGTTCCGTCCAGCGCGGGACTGTTGTCCGTGCTGAGGGGAGAGACCAGGTAGTCGATCAGACGCTGATCCGGCACCCAGTCGCCACGCAAGCCCAGAACCGTTCCCAGAAACCGATCCAGGGTGCGCGGGCCGAAAGGGGTCAGGGGGATTCCGAAGCATTTGAGATCGGCCTTTCCTTTCCATCGCCGCCACAGCATGCGCAGGTGCGTAAAGTCCAGTTCGTGAGGCAGAAAACCCAACACCGTCTCCGGATGGAAATCGCGGAAATCGAAGCGATGAGGCGCCGCCGTATAGGTTCCAACGAAGAGCGGCAGGAAATGCTCGACGATCTTGACAACGAGGTCGCCGACCGCCTTCTCGTCGTCCGCCGTGAACTCCCCGCCCCCTCCGGCCATGAGCGCCGTCAGGCGTCGGCTTCCCAGACTGATATGCGTTCCGTTGTTGGCCAGACTGGTGTTTGAAACCGTCGGCAACGTCATCAGATCCAGGGCCAGGATGCCGGATTCGCGCAACTTGGACATGGTGTTGAGGCGGCTGCGCGAGAGCACCTCGTGACACAGGATCATGTAATGGTGCTTGGTTTCCCCGCGATCCCACCCCGACAGGCACGGGCTCATGAACAGATCGCGATAGAAGGAGTCCGGCACCAGTTCATTCAACTGTTTCTGGCGCATCGGGGTGGTTGGCGCAAGACAGGCCAGCGTTTCCTGCCCCCGCGCTCTCAACTCAAATTTCTCATTCCCGTACATCGTCAGGAATTGCACCAGCAGAAAGCGACGCAAGGTCTCCTCCGCCAGCGAGCGGCCCAGGCCGGGTTCCTCGTTTGACCCCACCGTGTGAAATGAAAATGTCTCCGGCGAGGTGTTATCATTCAGGAAATGCTGCATCAGCCGTTCGCCCGTTTCCCGAATAGCAGGATGGGGTTCCCGCCCGAAACTGATCGCGTCGGCCAAGGCCAGTTTCAACAGATAACTCACGGGGATACGAACGCACTTGACTCCGTTGCGCTGAACCTCGAAGCGGCCGGCATCGGTTCGGCGGGCACCCCGATCCCGCTTGTCGGCATAGAGATCCCCCTCAAATACGTCCCGCGCATACGGCGTCATGAGGTCTGCCGGAAAATACACCCAACTGTTCTCCCACGCAGACTCCGGGTTCTCCGAAAGGAAATCCTCAATGCCCCTCACCTGACTTCTTGACGCATCCCCGGCGGCGGCGCGGCGCAGGAGATTCTTGAAGTAGTTGGACTCCTCCACCGAGCGCGCCAAGTCAACCTGCTCGCGCGGACCGGTTACCACGGTCAACAGTTCGTTCTCCGCGCCCGCCGTGGCGTCCCCCCTCCCGAAGGGTAGGGTTTCGGCCATGCGATCACCCGTCCCGCTCACCCCCAGTACACGGCAGAGTCGTTCGTGATCCACGCGGACACGTTCCCGGTTCGCGACCAGACTGTGTTGGCCGTTCCCAGTCGGTACCCAATCAGTTGTTTTGCCCATCACGCCTCCTGATTTGAATACTCTAGCACGCGCCCATTGGCCGACTGTTTGGGGATGATGAGGATCCTGTTAAACATGTTTAGCGGGATTGGGCGCAGATGTTGGTGAGGGAACATTGAAGCGATCCCATAAACAGGGCGTATTCGCCTGACAACGGCAACATGGAATATTCCAAACTCATCCCGGCCAGTTTCTTGAGTTCCGGATCCTGTGTTTCCCTCGCGAAATCACGAAAGGGAACGCACCACATTGAAAAACTCTCGTTCAGGGTGGCGCTTCGCTCCTCGGGGTGAACCTCCGCATACAAAGCAACCAATTTCCTGGAAAGAACCGGGACGGACAGGCTCCCCTTCGTCATTTTGAGCACAAACGTTCGGACGGCGCCTTCCACGTTGAAGTGAACCTTGTTCGCCCCGACCCGCTCCAGGATGGAGTGATCATGGTAGGAGGCAAAGAGGGATCGAAGCACATCGGCGACTTCCGTGCTCTGCCTGGCGAGGTCGGCCCTGTTTGCGAGATTCGTCTCAACGGCGCCGGTCATCAGATCATGGCGCCGGTAGATCAGGTCGCCGGATTCAAAATCGTAAAGCTCCCTGTATTTCATGACCCGGACTTTTCCGAAAAACGGCTTGATCACTTCATCGTTTTGTTTGACATAGGTGATGATCTTCAAATCCGGCATCGTCATCACGGATAAGGTTCGCTTGAACAGTTTCACGCTCCCATCGCCGGTGCGGGGCGAGGCCACCTGAAAATCGATCATGCAAGCGGGACTCCACTCCTTCGAGGGACTGCTGCGCCAGAAGCCCTCGGTGGCCTCAATCGTGGCGCCCGCGACGCGTTTCAAACGAATATGCAACAAGGCGTAACTGACATCGTAACTCATGACAGCCGTGGGTTTGCCGGGTCGGAATCGACCCATCACGTCTGTAAATAGGCTCGCGTCACCCCCTTCTCCGGCCTGGACGGCCAACGCCGAGACCCCAATCGCCAGAACGGCAAGGAGTCGAGTCCCCGTCATTCTGTAATACTTTCCCCAACCATGTCTTAAGTTACCCACTGAATCCACTTTTCAGCAAACGCGTTAGCAAACGATGACCGGGGTGTTAGATAATCATTTAAAAATGGCCCGTATTCAACGTCTTGACATCTCCGATCCATGGAGGACAATCCCTGTCGAAACCATTTGATCAGCAGGCTCATTGGGAAACAACCGCATGTCATCAACCTCACTATGGCCGGGATGGAACCGCATCCGGGAGTTCCTGGGCGCGAGACGCAGCATGACCGGTCTTCTTGGGATGATCGTACTCGTTGGCATGGGCGAGCATATGGCGGAGCGTTTCCTCCCGCTCTACCTGCAACAACTGGCGCAGGCCTCGACCGCCGTCATGGCCATCGGCCTGCTGGCTGGCATGGATGATCTGCTATCCGCCCTTTACTCTTTCCCGGGTGGTTATCTGAGCGACAGACTCGGCACGAAACGCGCCCTGCTCGTCTTTAATGCCCTCTCCATGATCGGCTACCTGTGCGTTATCCTGATTCGATCCTGGTGGTCCGTGCTGATTGGCGCGGCGTTCTTCATTTCCTGGTCCGCCATCTCGCTGCCGGCGACCATGGATCTGCTGGCCAAAATCGTTCCCCGGAACCGGCGCACCATGGGCGTATCCGTATTGGCGCTGGTGCGGCGCGTGCCCAAGATGCTGGGGCCGGTCGTGGGAGGCGCGTGCATCGCGGTGTGGGGCGTCGAACGCGGCGTCCGCGCGGCGTTCATGCTGGCGTTGGCGCTCGCCCTGGTTGCCTCCGTATTGCAGCAATGGATGATCACGGACGACTCGAAGGACTCCAAGGCCGCCGAGTCCAGTCCGTTTCGGCTGTGGCGCGAGATGCCCGCCAGTCTGCGCAATCTGCTCTGGTCGGACATCCTGATTCGTTTCTGCGAGCGCATTCCGGACGCTTTCGTGGTTATCTGGGCCACACGCACCGTGATGCATCCCGTCTCTGAACTCACGTTCGGCTGGCTGTCCGCCATCGAGAACATCACCGCCGTGCTGGTATACGTCCCCGTGGCCGTCATGGCCGACCGCTTTGGAAAGAAGCCCTTTGTGCTGATTACCTTCGCTTTCTTCAGTTGTTTTCCGATCGCGCTGCTGCACTCGCAGTCATTCGGCCCCTTGCTGGCGGCATTTGTGCTTCGCGGACTCAAGGAATTCGGCGAACCGACCCGCAAGGCGCTGATCATGGATCTGGCGCCGGAGGGACGCAAAGCGGCGATGTTCGGATTGTATTATCTCATTCGCGATGTGCTCGTCGCCTTTGCAGCCTTCGGCGGGGCGCTACTGTGGCGCATTTCGCCTGAACTGAACCTGAAGGTCGCGTTTGGCTTCGGCATCCTGGGAACCCTCTGGTTCGCATGGCGGGGACGGAGTTGAAGTGGCGTACCACCCTTGAGCTATTAGCGCAAAATCCGGTTGGATTTTGGGTTATGCGACGGCCTTTTCGACCATATTGACGAACCTTTCCGAGAAGTCGGGCATGGCGATGATGGGCTTAAGCTTCGAGGGAATTCTCTCGGGATCGATCTGCGCTTCGCGGAAGGCCTGGCGCAGGGTGGCGATCTCGATTTCAGCGAAGACTTCTTCGAGGGAACTTTTCCCGTTGAGGAGGATTTTCATGTAGTGGGGGTTCTGCAAGTTTTGGATCAACGGGGTTTCGGCGA
This sequence comes from bacterium, assembly GCA_037143135.1. Taxonomy (GTDB): domain Bacteria; phylum Verrucomicrobiota; class Kiritimatiellia; order CAIKKV01; family CAITUY01; genus JAABPW01. The sequence continues at coordinate 404 of JBAWZH010000004.1, read as the reverse complement.
GGATCGTCCGGAGCATACGGCCTGACGAGGCGTTTCCGGTGCGGCGCCGATGGCCGCGTTTGAGGTTGCGGAAGAACTACTCGAGGATACCGGATCAACATCCTGTTGCCAGACAATCGCACCGGTGTTGATATCGAGACAATACAAATTATGTGGACTCCCAACTGCAAAATTCAGGTACTCCGGGAAAAAATGCCGCAACATCCCTGTCCTTCGTAGCTTTAGCGAAGTAGGATTTCTTTGTGGTCTTTGTGGCCTTCTGTTCAAAATTTTTTTCTTAATCATAATCCTCTCTGAGGCAATGGATTACGATTAAAATTACGATTAGAATTTCTAGGGATGCTGATGAAAGGAATCAGTAGTCCTTCACCATCTCCATGACCGTCCGCTCCCACTCGAAAATA
>JBAWZH010000003.1:0-51985 GCA_037143135.1 bacterium | reverse complement strand
TCGGCATGGAATCTCCCGGGTTGACTGCGTCGCTGGCTATTGCAAAGCATGTTGGAGCGACGATCTGTCTTCGGTAATACTTCAGAAGTCCGCTTAGCGACCCAAGCGTGGAATCTGCAAAAGATGACTGAAATGGCTGTCCTTGGAATAAAGCTGGAGATCGTGTTGAAGCACCAGGGCGGCAATCCACATGTCATTGGTCGGGATCGGGGTACCCTGGCCACGAAGCTGAGCAAACACCCGCGCATAATGGTGAGTAGTGGCCTCATCCGGCAGTAGAATGTTAACACGCGGGCGATTTAGAAATTGAATCAGGACGCGCTCATTCTTCCGGGCCACCGTGCCGCATAAGAAGCCCGCCCGCAATTCTGCCAAAACGACATAGGGAAGATGGATTTCAGACGCCCTCGCGAAATAATCAACAGCCTCGCCATCGCCCTCACAAAAAGCCCGATATACATTGGTATCGATGGCGATTCTCATTTCCACAAACCCTCATCCACTTTATCCATGTCTGCCATCGCCTTGTCGAATTCCGGATCATTGACCCAGGATCCCGCAAGATCATTAAGATCATTATAGCGGATCGGTTCTGCCCCCAAATCGAGTCCCCGCTCCAATGCCTTGAGCAATACCAGATTCATCGACTGATTCGAAATCTTCGCCTCATGCCTCACGACAGCATCGAACCGCTCTGGTATTCCTCTAATCGTATATTGCATTGTTTTCATGCAGGCACTGTAGGCAGAAATAGCATACACATCAACCATAAAGTGAACTCACGTCTCACTTCCTCTGTTTTTATATTAACAACAAAGGGTTTTTTAGGGTAGCATGGGGTTTCATTTTCTAACGGAGACACATACGAATGAACATTCTTGTAACCGGGGGCGCGGGGTATATTGGATCGGTCATGGTTCCGGCGTTGCTCAGGGAAGGGCACCGGGTGACGGTCATCGACAGTTTTATGTATGGGCAGAGTTCCCTGCTCGATTGCTGTCATGACGAAAAATTGACCCTCATCCGCGGTGATATCCGTCATGCGACTTTGCTCAAACCCCACGTGGCGAGGGCGGATGTGTTGATTCCCCTCGCCTGCCTGGTCGGCGCTCCTCTTTGCGAGCAGAAACCCGTCGAAGCCCGCACCATCAACTATGATGCCATCAAGATGCTGATCGACATGAGCAGCAAACAACAAATACTGATCTTCCCCACCACCAACAGTGGCTATGGTGTCGGACAGGAGGGCATCTTCTGTACCGAGGAGACGCCACTCAACCCCATCTCGCTCTACGGCGTGCTCAAGGCGGACATTGAGAAAGCCCTGCTCGATTCCGGCCATGCCATCACCCTGCGGCTGGCCACCGCCTTCGGCATCAGTCCCCGGATGCGACTCGATCTTTTGGTCAACGACTTCACCTATCGCGCCGTGACGGATCGTTTTGTGATCCTGTTCGAGGCTCATTTCAAGCGGAACTACATTCACGTCCGTGACATTGCGAAGGCGTTCATCCACTCCATCAACAACTTTGAGACCATGAGGAACGAGCCCTATAACGTGGGGCTGAGTGACGCCAATCTTTCCAAGATGGAACTGTGTCTGGAGATCAAGAAGCAATCCCCGTCCTTCACGATCATGGAATCCGAGATCGGCAAAGATCCCGATCAGCGCAATTACATCGTCAGCAACGAGAAAATCGAAAAAACAGGCTACCGGCCCGACGTGTCCCTTTCCCTCGGAATTGCCGAGTTGATCAAGGGATATCAGGTCGTCCGTCGCAACCAATACTCGAATGTCTGATGAACGCATTCAAAAGAATACTGGTGACCGGCGCCCAAGGTTTTCTGGGCCATCACATTGTTCCACAACTGGCGGAATCGTTCCCCCGATCCGAACTGATTCTTGTTAACCGAAAAGACTATGATCTCCTGGATACGGCCTCGGTTCGGCGCATGTTCAGCGACATCCGACCGGATACCGTCGTCCATCTTGCCGCGAAATCGGGCGGCATTCTGGACAACCGGCTTCACCCTGCGGATTATTTCTACCAGAACATGGCGATGAACCTGGCTGTGTTTCAGGAAGCATTCCTATCAGGCGCCAAAAAGTTTCTTTCACTGATGGGAGGGTGTTCCTACCCTGCGGCGGCGGCATCACCCATCAATGAAAGCCAAATGTGGCAGGGGTTCCCCCAGCAGGAAAGCGCAGGTTACTCCGTCGCCAAAAAAATGCTACTGGTTCAGTCATGGGCTTACCGGAAGCAACATGGTTTCAACTCCATCATTTTGATCCCGGGCAACGTCTATGGTGAATGGGACAATTTCAATCTTACCCAATCCCACGTCATCCCTGCGCTCCTGAGGAAATACTTGGAAGCGCGGGAAAGAAAGCAACCGGAGATTGTCGCTTTCGGAAGCGGACGCCCTACGCGTGATTTTGTTTACGCGGGTGATGTAGCCGCCACGATCCCGTGGTTTCTCACGAATTACGACAGTAGCGAGCCTGTCAACATTTCATCAGGAACAAGAATTACGATCCGCGAATTGGCGGAAACGGTTAAAGAGGTGACTGGATTTGAAGGCTGCATAACGTGGGATGCAAGCCAACCTGATGGTCAGATGGACAAGATTTTCGACGTCAAACGGCTGCACCAACTTGGCTTGAATTGCCCCACATCCCTGCGTGACGGACTCCAGAAGACAATGAAATGGTTCACAGAAGCCAGAACGACGGGAGATGTACGCCTGTGACAATGCCGTCAACCTGCGTGATCCTTGGCGGCAAAGGGTTTGTGGGCCGCGCCATTGCTGAGGAGGCGCTCCGCCGCAACTACGTTGTGATCGTGGTCGATAAGGAAGAGTATGAGGCGTCCAAGGGAACGGTCTGCGATCTCCTGATCAATGCCAACGGGAACTCGAAAAAATTTCTGGCGAGGGAAAATCCCCGGATGGAGTTCGACCTATCCGTTCGTTCAGTGCTGCATTCGCTGCACGATTTTTCGGCCAAACGTTACATCCACCTATCAACCATGGATGTCTATCCGGACGTGTCTGATCCAAAACTCAATCATGAGGCGGTTGCGATTGACACCAGCAGGCAATCTCCCTACGGTTTCCATAAGTATCTGGCCGAGCAGTTGGTGCGCCATTACGCCAAAGATTGGCTGATCTTCCGTATGGCAGGATTTGTGGGTCAAGGGTTGTGGAAAAATTCAATCTATGACCTTTTGAACCATGTGCCGCTAAGAGTCCACCCGGATTCAGAGTATCAGTATTTGAACACCCGTGACCTTGCCAATGCTGTTTTTGAGGTGGCCTGTAAACCTGTGGCGAAGGAAATCTTCAACATTACCGGACAAGGCGTGATCTCGTTGCGGGACATATCATCACTGATTCCAGACCATCGCCTGGATCCAACTTGGAATGCTCTTCCGAAGGAACGCTACGAGATGAATGTTGATAAAATCAGCCACCTCGTCCGAATACCTAAAACCAGGGACACGGTGCCGGCCTTTATTCGTGAGTGGATTACCGATCCAGGGAGGAAATCCGCATGATTATCTCCAGAACACCTTTTCGGGTTAGTTTTTTTGGCGGCGGCACCGATTTCCCCGAGTTTTACCAGGAACACGGAGGCGCCGTTCTCCTGACCGCCATTAACCAATATTGTTATATCTCCCTGCATGCCCTGAGTCCCTTTTTTAAACACAAATTCCGGGCCAGTTACGCCACAACAGAGAGCGTGACCGAGCCGTCGGAGTTCAAGCATCCCCTCATTCGGGAGACGTTGTTACACCTCATGGTCAAGCAAGGGCTTGAAATCTCACATGTCGCGGATCTTCCAGGCCGCACCGGTCTGGGCAGTTCCTCATCATTCACGGTTGGATTGCTTCACGCGCTTCACGCCTTCCATGGGGAACGAGTCACGGCCGAAGACCTGGCCCGTGAAGCCATCGTCATTGAACGGGATCGGATCGGGGATGCCGGCGGGCATCAGGATCAATACGCCGCAGCCTACGGCGGGTTCATCCGACTGGACTTTTCCGCCAATCGGCACGTTTCGGTAAAACCCCTGGCGGTGGAACCATCGCGCCTCTCTGAACTGGAAAGTCACCTGATGCTTTTTTATACCGGCCTGGAACAGTCGGCGGAAATAATCCTGAACGAGCAAAGAGAACGAACCCACCTCAACACGGCGGCGCTCCTTCACATGAAGGGGATGGTGGGTGTTGCCGAAACGCTTCTGATGGGACGGCAACCACTGAAGGAATTTGGATTGCTTCTCCATGAGGCATGGGTGCTCAAAAAAGGACTTTCAGCCGGCATCACGAATCCCCATATTGATCAGGCCTACGAGGCCGCCCGACGGGGGGGGGCGTGGGGCGGGAAACTACTGGGCGCAGGCGGCCGCGGGTTCCTGCTTCTTTTTGCCCCTCCTGATCGCCACGCCCAGATCAGAACCGTTTTGTCGGCATTGCAGGAAGTCACTTTTTCATGTACCCCAACGGGAAGTGAAATCATCTTCCGCACACCCCAAACATGACCCCTGCCAAACCCAAGATTGCCTTTTGGTTTCGCTATGGTCCCGCCGAGCACGCGGAACTATTTCACGCCATTCCCAGGATTATTGAAACCCTAAGCCAACATGCCGAAGTTCACTATTTTGGGCTGCGCTCCAATAAATCCATCCCGGTCACTTTGAAGAGAAACGCGACCATCCATCTGTTACCTTTCACGGTTGACCGGGGAAGCAACCGGGACAAACAATTCAAGACGCTCTTGTGGCTCCTCTGCCTGCCCTGGATTGGTCTCCGGTGCCGCTTTATGCGGGTACAGGCTGTGTACATTGATGAAACCCTGCCCTTGGCAGCCCTGATAGGCCGCCTTTTCTTCGGTCGGAATGTTGCCATCACTGTGGCGGATTTTTTCCCTGAAATCTACTGGGGGAAATCCCGCATCCTGCGTCCGGTTGTGCGACTGATCCGAGCCCTGGACTTTGCTTCCTGGCGGCGCCTGCCGCTCATTTTCACCCGCGCCAAGACGACAAGGATCTTTCTTGAAAAGAATGGCGTTGCGCCGGAGCGGGTTGTTCCCGTCTATGATCCATGCGACTTCAGGATTTATCATCCGGAGGATCGGGAACCGGCACGGACAAGGTTCAGTTATTCACGGGATGACATAGTCCTTGTCCACCACGGGATCCTGCACCCGAATAAGGGGAATGATCAGGTTTTGCGAGTCCTGGCCTCAGCACGATCCATTTGTCCCGCCCTGCGATTCCTCCTTGTTGGCGATGGGCCGGAACGGATGCGCCTTGAGACTATGGCTAAAGAACTCAAGGTTGCTGATATCGTTCAGTTCACGGGATGGCTGCCGTCCATGGCCGACGTCAATGCGGCGCTCAATGCGGGCGACATCGGACTGGTCATGCGTACCGGCATGCAGGAGGATGATTTCCACATGACAGGAGCGCTGGTTCACAATATGGCATGCGGCCTGCCGATCCTGGCCGCCCGTCTGGGCGGCGTTTCGGAAGTCATCAAGGAAGATGACGCCGGCCTTCTCTTTGATCCTGCCGATGCCTCGGAATTCAGAACCAAGTTAGTTCAATTGGCCACGTCGCCGGAACTTCGCCTAAGGATGGGACAGCGGGCCTTACAATTAGCCCATGAGAACTTTGACATGGGCAAAGTGGTTGAGGCCACGGCCCATGCGCTCCTCGCCCTTGTGGAGGTGCGCTGATGCAAGCGGTGATCCTGTGCGGCGGAAAGGGAACGAGACTGGCATCCCTGTATTCTGACCGACCCAAGATTCTGGTGCCCATTGCCAACCGCCCTTTTATTGAGTGGCAATTCGAATGGTTGGGTCGCCAGGGAATCAAGGAGATTCACCTTGCGGGCGGTTACATGGCGGATGCGTTGCGGACTTGGATCAATGAGCATCTGGACACCGGCGTCTCGCCAGTAGGAACCGGCGTCTCGCCAGTACGCGTGTCCTCGTTTTTATTTTCGGTATCACTCTCCATCGAACCATTGCCTTTGGGAACCGGGGGTGGGCTTAAATACATCGCCCCATGGTTGATCGGCGGTCAATTTTTGGCCATCAACGGTGACAGCATCACTCCAGAACTTAATTTCAGTCGTCTGGTTTTGGCCCAGCAGCAGTCTGGCGCGGCGATCACTATCGCTGTTTCTAAAATCAACGAAGCGGGTCGTTATGGAACGGTTGAATTTGGTGATGATGGACGGATCGGCGCATTCAGGGAAAAGGCCGATCACTCCAACGGCTGGATCAACGCGGGGGTCTACTTGATTGGGAAACAGGCCCTCGATGCTATTCCCGAAAATAGATGCGTCTCACTTGAAACCGAAACCTTCCCAGCCCTTGTCGAGAGAGGTCTCCTCTATGCAACCCCATGCCCTCCGCCAATGCTGGACATGGGAACCCCGGCGGGAATTGGCGCGTTGGAACACTGGTTGACCCAGTCAGGTTGACTGACATAGACGGAGCGTGGCATCAATCTCGGCCTCCAGTCCCCCGGCAGGGAGGAAACCTGTCTCACGAAATTTATCGACGCAATAATCCAAATTGAGCGCACGCTCACCGATGACCGGATCCGGTCGTTGAATCGAAGGCCTGAACCCCAGAACCTTCTCGCAGCGTCCGGCGATCAACTCCGCCATATCCAAAACACTCATGGAAACCCCAGCCCCTAGATTGAACACGCCATCACCGCAACTGGATCGCGGCATTTCAAGGCAGTGCCGGACGCCCAGACAAATGTCGGAAACCGGGATAAAATCACGCAGAGCCAAGCCGGATGACCGCAGTGTCAACTTGCGGTCAACGACCGCCTGTCTGCAGAGGTCATTTGCCAGCAACGTCCACCGGTTAACATCCCTGCTTACCGGAGCACCCACGCCATTTGACAGGCGCAGAACAATACCGGTCATGTGTTCCTTGTCATGCGCCTCCAGCACGGCCTCCTCGCCAAAATGATGGGAACTGGCATAGGGATGGGCAGGACGGGGGAGCGTCTTCTCGGTAATGACCCCAGTCAGAGGCGCCCCGTAGACATGGGCAGTGGAAAAGAAAATGAATTTCCGCACCTTCTGATACAACGCAGTCTGAACCAGACGCCACGTACCAGCCCCATTAACAAGGGCAGCCGCGACCGGATCGGCGGCGCATTCCATTTCATTCAAAGCAGCCAAATGAATGACCACGTCTACACCCTGGCAAGCCGCCTCACAGGACGCCCTATCCTCTAAATTCAAAGAGACAAAGTTTCCTCGCGAGAGCCACACAGGGCGGACTGCGCGAGGTCTCCGTGAGGCCAAACGCAGATCATCATCTGAATGCTCCGCCAAGTATTGGGCGATTCTGCCACCCAAGTAGCCCATTGCCCCTGTAATCAAGATGGTTTGCGACATGTCGCCCTTAGCGGTGTTTAAGTGGCCAGGAATAAGGAATGTCCTTGGTGAAAGGATCGGCACGCTCGATTTCGGATGGATCGTGGGACATGTCGGTGACATTGATGACATAGGCTTCTTCTGTGCCGACCCCCTGAAACCCGTTCCAGACGCCGGGCGGAACAGTCACCCGGACATAGTTCCGGTCACCCATACTGATTTCCTGAACCTCACCCTGCGTCGGCGATTTCGCTCGGACATCATAGAGCACGAATTTAATTGTACCACGAATAACGACATAATTCAGGGTCATGACCTTATGCAGGTGCCACCCTTTAACCACACCGGGATAAATGGTTGAGCAATAGACTTCTCCGAAATCACGGCACGCCGAGTCAGAGGCTTTCAAGATGTGCATCACAGATCCCCGCTCATCGGGAATCCGCTTCAACGGGCTTATCACAACGCCTTCAATCATGGGTGTTCCATCTCCCCCTTCTCGTAAGACTCAATCTGCCGGACGCAGAAATCATACGCATCACTCTTGCCGGAATCGCGATACCACGCGACCGTCTCTTTCACTGCCCGGGGAGTAGTCCAGGTTGGTCTCCAATTCAATTTTTGGTGCGCCTTACTGATATCGAGAGCCAGCAGGCCGGCCTCATGGAGGGACTTCCCTCCCGCGGATTCACAGCGGCCACCGCCCCAATGCTGCACGGCCATTTCCACCACCTTCTGAACCGTATAAACGTTCACCGGATCAGGTCCGAAATTCCAGGCATCATCAAACGATGATGGATCGGCATGGAGCGCCTGCGCCAACTTCAGATATCCACTGATGGGTTCCAGCACATGTTGCCAGGGCCGGGTCGAGAGGGGATTCCGCAGGGTAATCATCTCGCCTTTCTCCAGCGCCCGGATACAATCCGGAATCAGTCGATCAGGACACCAATCACCACCCCCTATGACATTTCCCGCACGGGCTGTAGCGATTCCGCGGTGTTCAGGCCGAAAAAACGAGCGACGGTACGCTGACACGGCAATTTCAGCCGCCGCTTTAGAGGCTGAATAGGGATCATGCCCCCCCAAACGATCAGTTTCACGGTAACCCCAGATCCATTCCTGATTTTCGTAACATTTGTCTGATGTCACTATGACAGCCGTTCGACACTCCGGCACAGTCCGAATAGCATCCATCACATTGACCGTGCCCAGGACGTTGGTGGAAAATGTATCAGCCGGATTCTCGTAGGAGTAACGAACCAGGGGTTGTGCAGCCAGATGGAACACGATGTCGGGGCGAAAAATTGAAAACGCATGAAACAGCGCGGCGCGGTCACGGACATCCCCCTCATGGTGTTCGAGGCGTTTATCCAATTTCGACACCACAAAATTATCTCGATCCGTCCTGGGAGCCAGGGCGTAACCACAGACCTTGGCCCCCGCACGCAACAGGCAAATCGACAACCAGGAACCCTTGAATCCAGTATGCCCAGTTACCAGGACGCGTTTGCCTCTGAATGTCTCCTCAAGTTTACTCATGTCCAGATCTTCCACGGAGGGGTTCCACCCTCCCATAGGGTTTCGAGGCGGACTTTATCGCGCACGGTATCCATGCACTGCCAGAACCCTTCGTGACGGTACGCCATGAGTTGGCCGGCGCGCGCGAGTTGTTCCAAAGGAGCCCGTTCCAGAATCGTATGATCTTCGGGTATGTAATCCAGGACTCCCGGTTCAAAGATATAGAAACCGCCATTGATCCAACCTTCACCTGTTTGCGGTTTTTCCTGAAACTCCACCACTTGATCCCCTTCAAAACGCATGGTTCCGTACCGGGCAGGCGGTCTCACGGCGGTCACGGTTGCCAGACGCCCATGCTTACGGTGAAATTCCACGAGGGCTTTGAGATTGATGTCGGACACTCCATCACCGTAGGTCATCATGAAGGATCCGTCTTTGCCGAGACGCGAGGCCAGACGGTGCAGACGCCCACCGGTTTCCGTACTTTCACCGGTGTCGATGAGACTCACCCGCCAGTCCACAGGACTCTCCTGCTCATAGGCAACCCGTCCCGCTTTCATATCCACGGTAATATCCGAATATGCCGATTGGTAACGGACAAAATAGTCCTTAATGACATCTCCCTTGTAACCCAAGGCCAGAATGAAGTCTTTGAACCCAAAATGAGCATATCCCTTCATGATATGCCACAAAATAGGGTGACCCCCGATCTCCACCATCGGTTTTGGCTTGATCGTAGTTTCTTCGCTAAGTCTCGTCCCGCGTCCCCCTGCCAGAATGACAACCTTCATGCAACCCTCTTTTCTTAGATTTCCAGCATAATTGGGAAATGATAGTTCGTTGCCAGGTTATCAACAAGCCAAAGTTATGGTACCAGAATCACACCGGCTTTCGCCGCGGAAAGAAGAGTTCCTTCCACTCTGCAAAACCATAGACAGCATGCATCAGGGGCACAAGAAGCAACAGGAGCAAATCGCATGCGCGGCGAGTTTTGACAACAATACCGCCAACCACTATCGCCACGCCCAGCATATAAACGGCCAGTTCCACGCCAAGGAGCAAGCCAGCCTGAGGCAAAACCAAGGACGTGACCGTCAGAACCACCACAGATAAGACCAACAACGCCGGGATTAACGTCGCCGCCTCCACCTCAACGCCATTCCGGATCAGGCGGACGCGGGTGTCCCCATATCCATAGATCTGTCGGATAAATCCCCGCAACGTGGCGCGAGGATAGTGATACGCCCGTGCCTCTGATGCAAACACAATACGATGCCCGCGCTTGCAGATCGCATGGGATATGAACATCTCGTCACCGGCTTCAAAAAAGGGGTTAAATCCCCCGACTTCCTCCAGGAGGCATCGGCGAATGGCCATGTTACATCCAATGATATTGGACCACTTAATTGGCCTTACCGGGGTAACATTCTGCTTGTATCGCTCGGCCACATAACCTGTGGCGCCCGACGAAAGGGCCAAACCGGCCAGTCGGGCCATCAGGCCCAGTTGATCGGGGATGAGTCCCGGCCCGCTGACAATTCCGACCCCGGAGTCCGAAAAAGGTTCCACAATCTTTCTCGCCCATTCGCGTTCCAACACCACATCATCATCAAGATACGCCACCAACTCAGTCCGGGCCAATTGCCAGCCCAGGTTGCGCTTGGAGTGCAGGGATCGCAATGCGAGAGAGTCCGGAGGATTGATGACATTCGGATGGTCTTTCAGAAATTCTGTCAATTCGATTCTTACCGATTCCGACGTCACATTGCCACAGACCAGGACTTCGAGATCGGTAAAACCGTCAACCTCAGCCAATGAACGCAACGCATCCATCAGGCAGGGCCGTCCCAAAGTGGGAATCGCTACGGTTAATGACGGCATTCCTTCGGTTCTCATCTCAGCATCCATGCGTTTGCTTCTCTGACGACAACAGTCTTCGGATTCTTTCTATCAGCAACCCGATGCCCGCTCCCAGACAAATCAACATTCCGAATACCTGGATCTTCAGGGGCCATTTGGAGGGCGAATAAGTCAGTTCCACATCATGCGCGCCCGCGGGCACATAGACTCCCTGAAAAATATAATCCACACGCAACAAAGGCGCGGAGTTTCCGTCCAGACGCACGACCCAATCCTTGTCATATTTTTCAGATACACGAAGGATCGCCGGTTGATCACTCGTGGTCTTCAAGTGAAATAGTCCAGATCTGTAATTGAGGAGTTCAACCTTGCCCATGACTCCTTCCCCGGTCAGGGGCGGCACATTGGTGGCGCATTCTGGCGCCAGCAGAGTCCGGCCAAAAGGCGTACGGGTAGGCGTCGCCAAGCGCTGAAGGGTTTCGGCATCGGAACAGGACTCCCACCCGGCAATCAAGGCATAGCGCGGCCCCGGATTCCTAAAACGCAGAACGACATGTTGGCCCGGCTTAACAGGAGAGGCGGGAATAACCGAGACTCCGGCTTCCGCCTGACCGACATTGTAACTATAGGTCAACTCAAAGACATCCCTGACGACCGGATCTTTCCGGAGTTGATCCCAGACTTGAACGGGCGCCAACACATAACCGACCGCAGCCAACTGCCAGTATCGAACCGGATTGCGGGTTACAGCAGAGAGGAATTTCTTATAATCCTCCGGCATACGCGGCATCTGGGTGACGTTAACCGCTTGAATATTGTGGTAGGGAAACATATAGGTAAGCCACCAGTTATAGAACCCGTCCTGACTCACCAGCGCCACCCGATGGACAGGCATATCTTTCTTCAGCAGCGAGATCACAGGATTCTCATCCAGCGATGATAACGGCATGGTCTTCACGTAGTGCCGCGACAGTAGCCAGGCATCCCCTGCAACAAGGAGCACCAGTAGCCAGGCGACAAGGGATCCACGATTCAGGAGTCGGGGCACCGGTTTCGGGACTTGAGGCAAGGCAGGAGACTGACGATTCAAAAGGAAAAACCACAATGCTCCACCGGCACACACCATCATGAAGGCCGCATGCCAGAGTGATCGGATCTTGTTATCGACTATAACAGCGGCATACTGCCCCCATCCTTCACTCGCAAAGCGATTGATCTCGTCAACGCGACCCAACGCAACTCCACAAGCCCATAGACCCAGGAGACCTGCACACCCCAGTACACTCCAGACAAAGACTTTCATCCAGGGCGGGGAAACCTGTTGAGGGATCGCACTCTTCTCTGTCGGTTGTTTCTTTTCTTTCACCATTATCGCCTCACTGTTATTCCACACTAGACAGTCAACCCGTTGCGACGCTTTGACCACGTCACGGCAAAATCGAGTCCATACGCGGACAAAATGGCCAATGCCACTTGAAATACCTGAATGAATTTTACTGGCGCCCGAATATTATTGACCACTGGCAATTGGTAGAAAAGCCAATACAAGGGGGTAAATTTCCCATACGCCAGCAACAGGGATATGACGGCAACGGCACCCCAGAAGAGGATCTCCGCCCGACGATCCTTCCATCCTGCACCCCATTCATCTTCCATTACCGGATTTCTTTTAATCAACATTGCCGCGACCCACGCCAACAGGGCGAGTACAATCGGAATGCCCCCGATATAGAGGCCCTCAAGTCGAAAATTCATGAATCCCCGCCTTGTTTGCTCCCATTCCGCCGAACGGCCGGAGCGCCCCCAATACGGTCCCTCAGGTTCTCCTGACCGCCACCCCATGTACCCCGGAGCAAGAAGTTCAATAGTCTCGTCAGGTGGTTGACTCCACTGGGTGATAAATTCCCATTTGGCAGCAGGAGTTTCGTTGGCGCCAGCCGTAACGCCTTCCGTTTGAGACCTCAGTGCTGAAAGTGCCGGAGGACCCGCCATCAGGGCCATCACGACACCCATGGGAATCAATAGTTTGGAGATTTCAAGCCATCGCCAACCGGAGTGGCGAACGCACGTAAACAAGGCATAGGCTCCGATAAAAATACCAAAGAACAACGCTACATCCTGCTGCTCCAATAAGGCAAAACCCATTGCTCCGCCGGCCAATATCGCACAGGCAACACTCTGTTTCCTCGCCATTTCTTTAATGCCCCAGAGTGTCAGCGCGGAAAAAGCAAGCGTTCCGAATTTTGCGGTATGGCCTGCATACACAAGTGAAAAGTTACAACCAATCCAGAAAGCCGTTATCCATGCGACTGTTGCCGCATGACTCGCGAGCACGTTACTTCTTCTCAAAAACATCCAAAGGCCTAATGAGGCCAACCCAATCTCGATCACATGGATGCCGTTTACGTAAGGAACGAGGGGCATAGTCGTCAGCAATAAACCCATGAAATTTGCCCAGAACATGCCAACCCCTCCAAGCAAGGAACCATCGGACCAAAAGGCGCCGAACCCGTTCATCAGAGAATTGCGGAGTACAGCTTCTGTTCCGATATTGTTATCTGTAGAAAGAAGGATGGTGTCGTTACCAAGCAATGGCGAAAACAGGAACAGACCCATCAGCAGCAATAGACAACACATTAAGAGCCATCTCTTCATCATAAGTCTCCGCTCCAAGTAAACTCGTTTGAACCGTGAAAGCTATCATTCCCTCGTCATTCATAAAATCGGCAACTATTTGACTGCGCGCCCGACCCACTCGATCTCCGTTGGCGTGAGAACTGAGAAGGCAATCTTTTCCCAAAAAAGAGGGAAATGACTGGCCGGCCAATCCAACGGTGTCCATCGCAACCACGGGAGTTTGAGAAGACGCACCCGGTAACTTACCATTTCAAATAGAATATGATGCGCCCGGGCGAACCATTCGCTGGAGTTGCAGAGTTGCTCAAAGGTACAGTAAGTGAAAAACTGTTCATGCCCTATAGCGTGTGCATGAACACCCCTGGCATACGGGACGATTACCCGAAATCCCCCCCCTGGTTTCAGGATTCGGTGCACCTCGCGAAGGGTTTCGATCAGTTTCGGGAAATGTTCAAGGAAATGATGCATATACACAACGTCCACCGACGAATCTGACCACGGCCATGGTTGACTGAAAAGATCCACAGATTGATCGGCACGAGGGTTGTGAAAATCCACATTGACCCAACCCTCGAGTCGCTCGTCGCCACACCCCAAATGCAACCGCACTTTCTGAGCGTTTGCCGCCATACACACATCTCCCTTGTTAAAAATTCACCTTAAATCATTAGTTGCTCCATTGGAACGCTGTCGTAATCAAAGCAACTTATCTTCTTTTTTCCCAATATACATGGCCATGGATTCCGCTATTACGGTTTCGAGTTGGCATGGTTCGCGAATTTCCGCCCAGTCATTTCCGGAGTAGACGTAGTACATCTCTGCTCGTTCCGCCGCAAAGGTGCCAAAGTGCATGAACTGAAACTCAAGAAGATGACACGTTGCGCCATCGTATCCTATGTCCAAAGACAGAAGCGGGCAGTCAAACGCCTGAAAAATTTCTTTTGAATAGTCGAGGATGTGACGCAGATGCTTATGAGCATCAGGGGGGTATTCAAAAATACCGGAGCCACTCGCGCGAAAGTCGTTCTTTCGGTTGCCGCGGCGCAACACATAATATCGATCCCCCAGCACAAGAACCTTATAGTCGTCTTTGAGACCTGCGATGAAGTTCTGGACAATAAATTTTCGGCGATGCAAAGACTTCTGCGGTCTCCCGAGAACCCGTTTGACCATGTTCTTCCCAAATTCTTTGAAACAGAAAGTCGAACTCAGTTTGCGGGCAAGACACAACAATTCTGACGGCCCATGCGCTAAAGCCACACCGGCGCTACCCTGCCCGGAGGACGGTTTTATGACAACCGGATAGGTGATAAGATCAATACCACGCTCCAGTTCTTCCAGGCATCCAAACTCCCGAGAGGAGATGGTTTGCACTGCAGGGACGCCTGAAAGATCCCTGAATATCTCCATGAACACCTTGTTATGATGGGCATGAAAGCAATTTATATGAGGAACTAGACGCGCCCCTTGCCACTGCAACCCGAGAATGACATCTTCAATATAACTTTTGTACTGTAACTGGGGATCCTCTGAGGATTGATAGACAACCCACCACCCTGAATAATTGTCACGGAGAAACGAGATGTCGGAGAATTGCTTTACCTCAACGTCAAAATTCAGTCGCCGTAATTGCTGACTGAACAACTGAACATCCAGGCAGGCATCCCCTTTACCGCACGCAATGTAAAAATAGTCGCGATAATCAACCAGCAACAGCAGTTTCTCATTCATAAACGCCTATTCATTACTTGTTTGCTTGCGATCAAGTCTTATGACACATCTGTGTTCAGTTCAATATGCCCGCTCCACCCAGGGGCAGAACGAAATCCAAGGTTAGGCATTTGCTCATACTTGAAATGACGCACCCCGCCTGATTCATTTAAACCGATAATGGATAACTTGTTCGGATCCCCATCAAAAAGCCGACCGTCATCCAACGTGATTGAGTGCCTGAGTTGAGGGATTTTCTGCCAATCAAATCCCATTAGTCTGGCACAGCATATGTCATGCACAACGGGATTTTCAGACAAAGTGACCAATCCCGTATTCTTGGGAGTTGCGTTCAGAGGGCCATCACCCTCACCTGCAATAATCCCATCCCCAAAACACAGACATCGGCGCGGAGGACCTGAACGCATCGTTCCGCTCTTATCGGAAAAAAGAAGCAAATTATTGAGATCGAGGATGGGCCGCCAGAGCGTGTCATTCCCATACCATGCGCCGTCTGTTATGAAAGGATTCGACGTGCCACCCCTATTATTGGCTGGTTGTTGTTTGGACTTTTGCCGTTTATTGGCAGACCAATGCACTAGCGGCAAGACTAGATGTTTATGCCCCCACTTGCCAATATTCCACAGGAGGCGAGACCGCTCCTGCAAGAACCGGCGGACAACGGTGTAAACATATTTCAACAGAAGATACTCTTGCGAGAATTCGTCACCTCCCATAGATATCGCGCCCATCCGATAGTGCGGGATCCAGCTTTTGTCACCATTCACCCCTACCAGATTTTTGAGTGCGAGCGTTACGCCAGCTTTTTGATGGGTTTTAATTTTCGAAAGATTAATAAACAAATCACAATTCAGAACGGTATTCGCTATAGAATAGTAGTGGTACCCCTTCTGTGCATGTTGCCCCGTCGTTTGCTCACCATCATAATCAATTGCGGAAAACTTTCGATAATCCTTGATAATCTCGTCAAGATAACTTTGACGCAGGTGAACCGCCGTATAGCCAAGTGGATCTCCATCCTGTTTCACTCTCGCGGTAATAAAATGATTATCGAAGAGGGCAACTTCCGGTCTCAAATCCAATAGTTGCAGGTCAAAAGGATGCTTTTTTTGAAAATAATCAATAACAGACAAATACCCAGTTTGAGTAACCAGTTCTTCGAATACCGCGATCTGGATCGGAACATCGCCAATAACAGTTCTGAATTGGATGCCGTCAGTTGCCTGCAACAGAAACAAGTAGTCCAGTATCGGCCTCACTAGACTTGCGTTGGTTGCGATGCAATGCGAACCAATTTTATTACCACGCTCCTCCATGGCCAGATTGGGCTTGATGACAACCAATTCCCCGTTTCTGATCAAGCCTCTAAATGGATTCCACTTGTCCGTGCCAATGTGTTCAGCATCGTAGCGTGCAGCGATAAGCAGATCCCTGACCATGGCATAGACGCGATTCTGCTCATCAAACTCATTAAACAAGCCTTTAAACTCGGGGAAGTTTTGAGGAGGGTGAAAAGGCGGTCGCGCATAGTCCGCCTTCCGATCAAGATGGAAATAGAAACCTGATTCCATTGACATACTCCTCAATTAAATCTGTTTTCTTGTTTCATGATAACACTAAAGGAGACGACTTTCTAATCACGAATTACAAGGATCTCGCAGATATAAATAATTTTCAAACCCGCTCACCGTGTAAGACTTCGCCGATAGGCGGCCTCCGTTTGTTCCGCGATCTTGGGCCATGTGTAGTGCTCAGCAATCAGTCTATGGGCTGCAGATGACATCCGCGCACGCAAAGCGGGATCACTAAGAATGTGCATCAGGGCAGCCGCAATACGTGCCGGATCGAGGGGAACAACTTCCCCGGCCCCGGCACTACCGACCTCTGGAAAAAAACACTGCTCAGAGATTACAGCAGGGAGTCCACAGGCAAGGGCTTCAGTGATAGCCATACTAAAACCCTCATTTAAACTCGGTAAACAATAGCAAACAGCATCCTGCAATGCGGCCGTCTTTTCCTCTCCGTAAAGGGGCCCGACCAAATGGACGCGCGACGTCAGCCCATGCTCCTCCACCCGTCGGCGAAAAGACCCCTCTTCGCCCCGATCAGGTCCTGCAACTACAAGTTGTACCGAAGGATCCTCCGCTGTGACCAAGCGAAAGGCATCTGCCAGATGAATCATCCCCTTCTGGTAGTGCAGCCGACTTAGAAACAATATATACGGATTCCCCTTAAGTTCCGGATGGTGTTTATGGAAGGTACCGACGTGCGGTAGCGGCGAAAACTGTTCCAGAAAGACACCGTTCGGGATGATTTCTACTGGCGTATGAGGTGCATACTTTCGAATGAACTGCGCCTCATCATGATTCAAAGCATGAATGAAGGATGCATGATCGAGCATACGTTGCGCCCCGATCGAAAAAACCATTTTCTTAACCAAAACGTGCCGTTTCATTTGCCAAGGGTGGAGCAGGGAAAGAGGGCGCACGACATACCCCGCCCCACGTTCACGAGCAATTGCTGCGGCGCGCCAAAGGTTCGGTTCCCATACCCCATGCAGATGTACAAAACTGCCAGTTTGGATTAGTTTGCGCAAGAAAGACTGCGACTTGATTGACAAGAGTTTCTCCACCCACCCTGGGCATCCCAAGTCCACAATATCCACAAGGTCAGCCCCTGGAATGATCGCATGCGCCTTGGCAATGTCCTGTTTACACCCAGGTTCATTGTTACACAGAATACTAACCTTGTGGCCCAACCTCGCCTGCGCAGCTGCCAGACTGATAGACACTAAGGCAGGCCCCCCGGTGGCGGGATCAAGTGAATCAATGACGTGGAGAATATTCATCTCTCAGAGTTTCTTTCGAGCCAGACACATCAGGTCGCCGCTTCCCCCAACCCAGAACCGGCTTAGAACTTTACTGATGAAATCATACCGATGATTGGAGACTCCGCTCACTTTTTCAATCGTGAACCGGTTGTAGACGAGAAACTCCTTGAGTGCCCGAAACGTGAAAAGCCTCATGTGACCTGCGGAAATATCAGTCACCCCCTCTATTTCTCCTAGCAATCGTCCAATGAAACGACACCCGAACCGGATCGGCACATTTGAGACTTCAGTCATATGAGGCTGGAATCCGAACAAGAGCAAAAATCGGTTATACCAGGCTGCCAGATTCGGCGTCGAAAGAATCATGATACCCCCGGGTTTCAGAAGATCATAGATATTCCTCACCGCCAATTCAGTGTCCGCAATGTGTTCGATGACCTCAAGACAGATCACCAGGTCGTAACGCTCCCGTTCCCCGGCTGCTATCGGCGCCTCCGCTATATCCCGCTCTTCCGCCTGCCACTGCCGACCCCTTGCCTCCTCAACCGCCTGCCGCGAGAGATCCCACCCCGTCACCTGGCAGTTCTCACCTCGATCAATTCCGTTATTAGCCAAACGCTTAAAACAGGCTTCAATCATCGTCATATTGCCGCAACCGATGTCCAGAATCTTGAGTTCACGGGCACGATTTGCCACCAACCACGGTTGAATGAAATGAGCAAGGGCAGCGACACGAGCGTCACCGGCTTGATTACCATAATGGTTTTCATAGAACATTTTCATGTTATGTTCGCTTATGATGCTTCATTGCTCGGGTCACAAGTCCGCTCCAACGCCACAAGCAACCGTGTGGCAAAAAGACCCGGAAGACGATCACAGACATGATCGATCTTTCTGAGTAGCGGCAGGGCCCGCCGTGGATACCAGGCCCTGCGACTGTAGCCTCCGGATGCCACATAGGATAGGGCCGAGCATTTTCGCAAACCAACCCGCCGCCAGTCCTTCCACCGGGGACGTTCTTGCTTCCGGCAAAAGAGTCGCCAGGCATTGCCTTGGGCCGCGTAATATCCATCCGCCTCCGGTGTCCATCCGGCGGGCGCCATCCACGCAATGGGCGCTCCCAGCCCCAGCGGTTCAGGATGCAACAACCCATAGACAATCAACCCGAGAACGCTGACACACGGATCAAAGATGATCACGCGCCCACCGGGTACAAGGACACGGCGTATCTCCTCAAATGCCTCACCGGGATAGCGCAGATGATGAAAAACATCGAAGAGAATCAAATTGGCCACGGAGGCATCAGAAAATGACAACCGATAGGCGTTTTCCACACGATCCAGCCAGGGGTTCGGGAAAAGGTCGGTACAGAGACAGTCGGGAATGACGTCCTTGATTTTGCCGAGTCCGGAACCCAGTTCCACTGTCAGTCCGGCGACGTCGTGCGTGAGCAGTTGAGCTATGTTTTCATAGAAACTCCGATAGATATCACGCAACAGCGGCTTGTCCTGCCAACTGAGTTTGTTCTTTTCAAGTTCGGCATTGTGTCGCAAATTATCCATGTGTCTCCCGACCACGCCTCTCAGGCAAACTTCATCTTCCTCGCAGCGACCATCACCATACGAAGTAACAGGACACCGTGCCGCCACCTCTGGATATTGGTTGTCCCATATGTGCGTTCACGGTAGCGCACAGGAATATCAATTATTTTCCGATTCAACCGGGCCGCCCCGAACAGTAAGTCGAAGTCTCCAAATGGGTCAAAGTCTCCAAAGTAAACCCGATTCTCAACAATTCTTTCATAGTCCCGGCGCCACAAAACCTTGGTGCCGCACAAGGTGTCCTTCACCGGTTGTCCCAGAAGCCAGGTGAAAAGTGTCCCAAAGGCTTTATTGGCAATCAGATTAAAGAACTGCATGGCGCGGTCTTCCATCGGGTAAACAAGTCGCACCCCATTGATAAACTCACCCCGACCGGACACCAAAGCCTCGTAAAAACGCGGCAGAATTTCCGGCGGCACCGTGAGGTCCGCATCCAGAATCATCAGAATGTCCCCTGTGGCCTGGGCGAAACCACACCGCACCGCGTCCCCTTTTCCCTTTCCAGTTTGTTTCAACAACACCGCCTGACGGGTTGGATTCTCCCGGATCCCGCGTTCGATCGCCTCATAGGTGTTATCCGAAGAATGCCCTTCAACAAAAACCAATTCCGTCCCGCTTCCCATCTCCGGAACCCGCTGGAATATCGCGGCAATGTTGCCCGCCTCATTTCGGGCAGGCACCAGAACCGTCACCCGTGGTTTTTGAGCCGCCGATTCAACCGCATAGACGGGACGCGCAACCACAACGTTGGTCAAGGCCAGGTGACTGAACGGCCAGAGGCGAACCAGGAAACGATTACAGAAACCCGTTAACAGGGGAATCCGAAAGGGCAACAGAATCTCCCTCCGGTGCGTAATGGCTTCAAACCCGCTCAAGACAAGCAACCCCGCGATATCCTGCACCGTCAACCAGTTCTGAGGGAGCAAGGGGCGCGCGATCTTGGTCGTACGCGCCAGCGTCAAGGGCCCCTGCCACAACCGGCTGTAGAAATTCAAAATCACACGTGTTCCGGAATGGCAACAGGGACGCAGCCGTTCCAGGACTTCCTGCACATCCCAAAGATCATTCACCAAATCGGAGAGAATGACATAGTCAAATGTTTCGCTAATCTCAAAATGGTGGGCATCGGCGCACATAAAGCGCAAGCCGGGATGCCGCGCTCGAGCCAACTCGATCATGTTGGAAGAGAAATCAACGCCCACCCCTCTCGACGGTTCAAGACGGTTCAGTAGGTCACCGGTTCCGCAACCGAGTTCCAGGACGCTTTGCCCCCGTGGAACACTGTGAGTGCAGAGCGTCGCGACCATCCCGCGGTAGGAACGCCCCACATCCAAACCCCGACGGGCGGCCTGACTCGCCACGGCATCCCAACTCGCCATCCTTCTTGCCGAATAGGTCTGATAGGCTTCGTTGTTCATTGGGCAGTTCGATCCTTCGTGAATACCGCATGTTCACCACGCATGAGACGCCATAGATCACGCCATCCTTGGCGCCGACCAAACACGTCGTCCAGCGCGGAAAAGGCAGAATACCCGCCTGGAAAAGACCCCGTCATGATCTGGTTCAACTCGGCATCCGATAGAGGCTTATTGAAAGCGACCAGGACAACGGCGGGCTTTCCATCACCCATGCTTAAGACTTGCGCCTTCGCCAGACCCTTGGGTTGCCACTGTTGCATGGCAAGATTAGCCATCTTAACATTAAAGTCATAGACCCCCTTGGAATACTGAATCTGGGGATGTACCGGAAGAACCATGGCCGACATCGATTCCAATCCAACCTTAATGGGATTCCCCTTGTTGTCCGCAGCCGTCTTGAATGTGATCTGCGGGACGTGTCCCATCCGCAGATCATCCAACTGGCTGATCCAATTCAGCGAACACGAATTCCAATAGAGCATTTCCGTTCCCACCGCAACCACCCCGGTGGTGACTCCCATCTTGGCGAGCGAGGATTGCAACATTCGTGTAATTCCAAGGCCGGCCTCGGCATCGGGCGCCTTCGCAGGCAACCGATTCATCCAGTCGCCTGACACATGATAGGTTTCCGCCAACCGGTTGGACTTGATCGCCGGCCCCCACGCAAACTGCACATGGGCAACGGCAAAATAGGCCACGGCCAGGATGAGAAGCCGTCTCGCGGGAAGGCGTCGCAGACCGGTCAGCGTGAACAAGACCAACCAGAGCACCGGAATCATGAGCGGAAGCGAACGAATCGGCTTGAAGGTCATGACAAACGAGAAGACCAGGCCCCAGATAACGACAAAGACCACGGCCAGTATACCCAGCGCCCGATGAGCGCCATCCGTTAACGGTTCCGGCGTCTTCGACGAACGCGCTCCCTGAAGAAACCAGAATGCCGCGACAACCACCAGAACCGCCAGAACCGCAAAACTGTAAAAATAAGAGAGACACAACGGAAAATAGAAAAGTCTTAGCAATCCGCCTTCATTCAGGGCCTCCGAAAAATAGGTGCCCTGCTGGGTCTCAACCCATTGCTGGATGATGCGCTGGGCGGCATTCCAAAACATCGCCGTCAGCGTTATGGGGAGAAATGCGGCCAACCAGATCGCCGCGCGCCTGGCGCTGGTGCTCACGAGTTGCCCCACCAACGGGCGGGGCTTGTCCATCAACGGCGCCAGCATCCAGAGTCCCATGGCAAGACCATACAACCCGATGAAAACAAACGCGCCACCCGGTTTAACAAAGAAAATCAATCCGGCACCCATTCCGGCCCACAGGAAGTTAACGCCAACCGGACTCATGAAGGCTCGAAACAGAAGAAGCAGGGACAGAAGGCACATCGCAGCAAAGGACATGTCAAGGTAGTAATAGTAGGAACCATCCAGAACAAAATTGTTAGCCACAGTCATGAGAAAAACGGGCGCCGCCAAATTCACACGGCCCGCCAGTCTGAGAATCCCATAGATCGAACCGGCCATGATCAGGTGCCATGCGAGACAATTGATGATCCCATATACCGGCCCTGTCGCCCCGACTGTCGGCACAAGAAAAAACAAGAGGTACGTCGGTATCAGGGTCACCGTGGAGGGTTCGCAAAAAAGAGTCCAAAACTTGCTCCACTGGCCGGAGAAGAGTAATCCATGAAGTTCAATGGCCTGCTGAGTATACCAGCGACCATCACCAAAGGGTATATCCGCTTCTGTCCAATGCGGCCGGGAAACCAAAACAAAAGATACGACCACGGCCAGCGCCAATGTCCACAGCGCCCAGTCAGCCTTTCTGATGAGGGTCACATAAGACATCCAGGGAACGTTCAATCCCTTTGGACTGGTCGCAGCGATCTGCCGCTCCTTGTTGGCTTTATTTTTTTTCACTCGCCACATCCATCTCGTACACCCCGTTGTCCGACATCGACAGTTTTTTCACAACGGGAGGCTGGTTGGCCCTGGAGGGATCCCATGCCTTCATCACGTAGGCGCCGGACGGAACCCTCCAATATTCGGCCCATTTCCCTTGAACAGAACCCAGTATTCGATCATTCAAACTGATCGCCATGTTGGAGTCACCCGAGTTGATGACATGTAATACGGGCGACGAGTTGACAACCCCAAGGAGATGGTTGTTGGCGCCAACATTAAACCGAGCCATTTCAGTCAACCTCTCCATGGTCCAAAATGGTCCGGACACAACGCATTGAAGCCTATCATAGTAGTCGCGGAGAGCGGCATCCCAAATCTGATTTGAACCCCGCTCCAACGTTTCCCGATAACCGGCGGGTAACGGTCTCTGAAAATTCCCTATTCGCCAGTCTTTGAAACAATCCAAACGAGCCAGGAGAGGGTCTCCCAAGGCGAACAGATCGATGGCATGCACAGCCGGCCCCGCGCCAAACCCCATCATTCCGATGGAGTGCATCTCCACAACAAACCTCTGACCCGGCGGTATCTGGGCGCGAAGTCGCTCGCCGGATTCAAGCCAGGGATGCTTGGGCATTCCCGATTTCTTTACCCTGAGAAGTCCGGTTGAGCCATTGTAGAAACCGCGCTCATCATTGACCCCTCCTCCTTTTGCCTGGTAAACAGGGAAATACCCCTGATAGGTGCTGTCGCTTTTCGCCGGACAATAGGGAGATAACAATCCGACCAGTAACACCAGGACAGCGGCGCCCGCGGAAAACCACACCGACAAGTTCAATCGCACGAGCGCGGCACAGGCGAAGAACAGCGGAATGGACAAGAACCGTGTCGCCATAAAGTCGCCGCCTACCCGAAGGATGTAGAGAAGAAACAGGACAATTCCCAATGCCACCGCTCGTCCAGCACTTCTGCCCCCGGCAAACACCACAACCACCAGCAACATCACGATGAGGGTCGCCGGATCCGTCTCAATCGCATTGAGGTAGTAGATGCCCCCCTGGGTCAGATACTCCAGAAGCGGGACTCCTGTGTTCAACTTCGCGTAGGCCGTATTCGGAAAGAGAAATCCATAGTACACCAGGGAGAATAACTCCCACGCAATAAAGGGCAACCATCCCTGAATCATGCGGATCACCAGGGTTCTCCGGTTTGGCGTCTTGATCCGCATGGCCTTGTAGAGTAGCATCGCATAAAGAGGACCAACCAAAATGCACAAATCCATGCGATTGATCAGAAGAAGGGCAAACAGAAGTGAACTTCGAAAGAGCGTGCGCGGCGTGACCTCCTCATCCCCATGCCAAGACACCAGGACAAAACCGCCAACCAGCAGATAACTCAACGGATTTTCCAAACCCGACGTCGTGAAATCCATGAACGCCTTGGACATCAGCATGGCAACCGTGACCAGAACTCCCGTCACCAGGGAAGGCCGACCCACGAACAAGACAACACCAACGGCGGCCAGTGAAAAGCAGAGACTCATCACAATCGTTGAAAAATAGGGCTCGCTGGTAATCGCATAAGGGATCGAGAGGGCCAGCAACCACAACGGGTGCGTGTAGGTTTGAACCCGATCCGCGATATTCCATCTCAGCCCGAAACCATTGACGAAATTATCCACCGTCCTCAAGGTGATGTAGGCGTCATCGCACATCCAGGCGTTCCGAATCATAAAGATCGCCATCACGATCAGGATCAACACCTTGGCATTACGGCCCATCGGGCCACTGAGCGAACTTTCCATATTGTCCATTCCAATCCTCCCTGTCATCGCGACAACTGACCCTGCTGAAATGCTCCGCCATCGCCTCCCTTGTCTTGCAGAAAGTACCACGACAATCCCAGCGCCGCCATCGACATCGCTCCCAATACTCCCACCACCTGAAGGGGAGTCTCGTGCCATCTCATCACCCCGACAAGATATCCCGCCGCGCACAATGACAGCGGGATCATGATCTTGAATCGCCGTTGAGCCAGTTCGTAATTCAGCAACACCAAGACCAGGGTCAGGGGCGCCAAGGCCAGAACCATGCCCCTCAGAATTTCAACCTGTCCGGACTGCGCCTCTTTGGCCAGAACCTTCAACAAGAAGTCCGGAATAACCAGGCATATCACTCCCACTGCGGCCACAATCAGACCGGTCAGCGCCATGGCCTTGTTCAACGTCCGGCGAGTCCCCCCGGATGATTCCCCTGTTGATGTCACCTTGGGGAACAGGGCGACACAAACCGGTCCGGGCAGGAAAAACACCATGCGGGCCACCATGGCCGCCTTTGAAAAAACACCCGCCTGTTCGGGAGAAAAATAATACTTAACCAAGAGAACGTCGGCGCTCGATAGCACCCCGAAGGCGGCAAAGGCGGCCATATACCCGCCCATGTAGGAATAGAGTCCCAACGGCCTGGCCAGCGGAGCCCGTCCACGACCCATAAGGGACAGACAAAACATGAGCGATAGCGCCGTCGACGCCAACAGTCCCACCATGTTCGCCGTCAACCCTCCCGTGGCTCCCAGTCCGAGAAACGCCAACCCGACACCCAGCAGCAACCTCAAAGCCGTCCACCCATTACCAATCAAGGCAACCCATTCAAAAGCCTGCATCCCGGCCAATATTCCGGCAGGAACGGCGCCAAGCAGCATGATGACTGCGGTCGCAATGGCAAGATAGACGTGCGTGGCGGACCCGATCTTGAATGCGTCCATCAACTCCTGCCTCGCCAGCACAACCCCTAAGACGATCAGAATCGAGGGAACCAGCAGATCCCGCATCAGGGCAAGCATCATCGATTTGATCTTCTCACGCTCCCCACGCGCCGTGAACAACGCCGTGAAGTGCGTCACCGCCCCCCCCAGGGCCCCGAGTGGCATTCCCAGCATCATGAGCGCGCTGAGGATGGCGAACAGCACACCATAGTCGGCGTTCCCCAGCATTCGTGCCATATACACCTGAAACAGCAGGTTGCAGATATTTCCAAATTGGGCGCCCATGAACAGCATCAGACTGTGCGTCAGAAGGTGGTCCCGGATGGTTCCCTCCGGATGGATCCACGGCCCGAGAAAACGGTTATATAAATCCACCACCCAACTGAACGGGGAATAGATCAGACGCAGGCGGGCCAGCGCCAGCATCATCTCCGTCGAGGCTTTCCCGACCTGCACCTTGGAGCCCTCGACATCACGCCAGACGGTGGGGATTTCGGTGATCGAGTATCCGGCCCGCCGAATTTGAAACAGGAGATCCACATCAAAGGCCCAACGGGTGATGCCGATGTGGGGCAGAATGGCGAGAACCGCCTCCCTGCGCATCAACTTGGCCCCGCACTGGGTATCCGTGAGTTTCAATCCGAACAGGACCCGAATCAGGGTGTTGAACAATCGCGAAGCAACCCGCCGGTCAAGGGGTTGACGGGGACTCACCTGCGCTCCGTCCGTCCACCGTGAGGCGATGATACACCCCGCGCCGCCGATCTTGTCCATGAGATCATGGAAGGACCCGGGCGGTGTCGAACCATCCGCATCCACAAAACCGATGAAGTCGCCGGCGGCCTGACCGAAACCCAGCATCAGGGCGCCCCCTTTCCCGATGGGCTCTGACTCAACTATGATCCTGACACAGGGATAACGGGACGCATAGGCGGCGGCCACGTCTTTCGTCTTATCCGTGGTTCCATTGATGACGATCAGAAATTCAACTTCCGTTCCATAGCGCGACGAAAAAAAAGGCAGATAGGCCTCCAACATGGGGCCAAGCCGATGCTCTTCATTGTGAGCGGGGATGACTATGGAAAGTCGCATGCCCCGCATGATGCCAGAATGGATACCTGAGGAACAATAAGAAGTTTATTAGCAAACTCCTCACTGACGGCTATAATTTACACGCCCAGACGCTGCTTCAGCCCCTCGAGTTCCTTCTTGAGAGCAGACGGAATCTTGTCGCCGAACTTCGCGTAGTAAGCGCTAATATCGGCAATTTCATTCTTCCAACCCTCGGGATCAACCGACAACAACTGCGCGATCTCTTCCGGCGTGATCTTGAGGCCGGCCAGATCCAATCCATCCTCCGTCGGGAGGTTTCCGATCGCCGTCTTGACCGCCTTCCCCGTTCCTTCAACGCGCTCGCAGATCCACTTCAGGACACGGCTGTTGTCGCCGTAACCGGGCCACAACCATTTGCCTTCAGGGCTCTTACGGAACCAGTTGACAAAGAACACCTTCGGCAACTTGCTACGGTCGGTCTTCCCGGCCATGGACAACCAGTGGGCGAAATAGTCACCCATATGGTAACCGCAGAACGGCAACATGGCGAAAGGATCACGCCGCAACACACCGGCTTTGCCAAGCGCCGCCGCGGTCGTCTCGGATCCTGTCGAGGATCCCATGAACACACCATGTTCCCAACTGAAAGCCTCATTCACCAGAGGAATCGTGGAGGGGCGCCGACCGCCGAACAGAAACGCCGAGATCGGAACCCCGGCCGGATTCTGCCAATCGGGATCGATCACCGGGCACTGCTCCGCAGGCGCGGTAAACCGGGCGTTCGGGTGCGCCGCCTTGCGGCCGCAATCCGGAGTCCAGTCCTTGCCTTCCCAGTCAATCGCCTTCGCCGGCGCGGGAATCCCCATATCCTCCCACCAGATATCACCCTCGGGCGTCAACGCCACGTTCGTGAAGATCGTGTTCTTGGTGATCGTCTTCATCGCATTGGGGTTCGACTGATTGGACGTACCCGGCGCCACGCCGAAGAAACCCGACTCGGGATTCATCGCGTACAATCGACCGTCTTCATTCACGCGGATCCAGGCGATATCGTCGCCCAGACACTTCACCGACCAGCCCGGCAGACTCGGTTGCATCATGGCCAGATTCGTCTTGCCGCAGGCGCTCGGAAACGCCGCACAAACATAATGCTTCTTGCCAGCCGGCGAGGTCAGGGCCAGGATCACCATATGCTCCGCCATCCACCCTTCCTTTCGGGCGATTGAGGAGGCAATACGCAGGGCCAGGCATTTCTTACCCAGCAAGGCGTTACCGCCGTAGCCGGAACCATAGGACCAGATGGCCTGCTCCTCGGGGAAATGCACGATGTACTTTTTCGCGGGATCGGGCTCACAGGGCCAGGCTACATCGGCTTGCCCGGGTTTCAACGGCGCGCCAACCGAATGCAGGCATTCCACAAAGGTACCTGTGGCGCCAAGTTTGTCCAACACCGTCTTGCCCATGCGGGTCATAATCCGCATATTGACAACCACATACGCTGAATCCGTGAGTTCAATTCCAATCTTGGCAATCGGCGAATCCAATGGCCCCATTGAGAACGGGATCACATACATGGTTCGGCCCTGCATGCACCCTTTATACAGGCCGGTCATCATCGTCTTCATTTCGGCGGGATCCGCCCAGTTATTGGTCGGGCCTGCCTCTTCCTTGGTCTTGGCGCAAATGTAGGTACGATCTTCGACACGCGCCACATCGCTGGAGTGTGAACGAGCCAGATAACAACCGGGACGCAGTTTCTGGTTCAGCGGGGTGAAGGTTCCTGCCTTGACCATGTCCTGGCAAAGCCTGTCGTATTCAGCCTGGGAGCCATCGCACCAGTAAACATGGGCCGCCTGGGTTAGTTTGGCGACTTCATTCACCCAATCAATCAGTTTTCGGTTCGTGGTCGGTACGTTTGCCATTGGTATCTCCTTGTTATCAGACTTTCCCCTCTCCCTTCAGGGGAGAGGGCCGGGGTGAGGGTCGTGCATCCAAAGCCATCCCCCCGCCCCTTAATTTGGGCGCGCAGTCTAAAGGGGGAAAGAAGCAATAACAAGCCAAAAGAGAAGATTATACCACGAAGGAATGGATCACGCCTGATCAAGACGTGCGTTCCGACCAAATGCTGATCATGTCGTAATTTGGTCAGGATGGGCTCCTATGGGAGGTAGGACAGCGCCTCGCTTGCACTCGCCACGGTCAGATGGGTGTCGCCGATGGCGTGTTCCCGCCACACGCCCGGTTTCGCGACTAATTGCAAAGCCCGCTGGCACTTCAGGGCAGGGAGAAACTTACGCCAATTTGGAGAGGGATCTTCATCGGCGAGTTTAACCTCCACGGGTAACCAGGGGCGCCGGTCGCGCACGATGAGGAAATCAATCTCCTGCTTCTCTTTATTGCGCAGGTAACGGAGTTCGAATGTGCCTTCACCGATATCTGTCCATAAGTGGCAGGCTTTCAGGAGATGATTGGCGATCATGTTTTCAAATCGGGCCGCATGCCCGGGAACCTCGCCGTAGTCCCACATGTAGATTTTTCCCTCCTTGCGGATGGAGCGCGCAATGCTCTCGTGGTGGGGCTTGATTTCATGGACGTAGTACAGATCTTTTAGCAGAGTTGTCCAGCGGCGTACGGTGTCGAAACTGACCTCCAGATCTTCACGCAGGGATGCCATGCTGAAAAGGGATCCCACGCGTTCGGGGAGCAATGCTGCAAGCATCTCGATCCGCCCCAGTTCCGGAATGCGCGTAAGATCGCGTACATCCTCCCGGATGACCGTGTCTATACGGTTACGGCGCCAAAGTCTCGCCTTCCGTTCGTTCTGTCCCAATAACGGTTCGGGGAATCCGCCAAATTTCAACAGTGCATCAAACGCCGTGAGTGCAGATTTGGCTGGTCGTTGGGCTCGCTGGAAAAGCGCTGACAAGACATCGTCAGGCGCCAGAGTGCCTGACGACTCCAGTTCTCCCAGAGTGAGGGGGTGCAGACGAAAATGGAAGTATCGCCCCGTTAAACTGTCGCTGCCTTTTTTGTATATGCTCAAGCGGGCACTTCCCGTTACCAGAATGTCCGCTGGCTGTGTAAGGGTGTCATAGACCCCCTTGATCGCCTGTTTCCATCCCTTCGCTTTATGTATTTCATCCAAGACGATTAACGGGGTGGCGTCCTTTTCCGGTGTGGGGACGATGGCGCTTGGATTTTTCACCCATTGCCGTCGAAATACCACATCGTCCCAGTTGCGGTAAATTCCCGAAGGCCGTTGGGATAGAAAGAGCTTCGCCATAGTGGTTTTACCACACTGACGCGGTCCTGAGACAAATGCCATTTTATGGCTGGAGAAGCAAAGGTGTTCAAGCGGAACTTGAAGATATCGGGTTTTCATTCTGACCATAGTGCGACATGATCGTAATCTGGTCAAATTATTTCAATTCTTTGAGACCAGTTTTGAAGGGCCAAAGCATCGGATCGAATACCTTCTGGAGGAGAACCGGGTTCTACGCAACCAGATTGACAAGCCTACTCCGTCTTTTCCTAAAGCGTCCGACTGTCGTAGGCCCAATGAAGCAAAGCCTGCCGTTGGCGTCGCCGGCAATTCAGGTCCCCTGCAGGACATGCTTTTTTCAGTTGGGCCACATGACGCACCATCGCCGCCCAGCGCTTGATCTGGCGTTCATCGTCGGGACACCGCCGCCCCATGTAATACCGGCAGTACCATTGGAACCATCCGCGGGGATCATCCGCATAAATCCAATCCCTTTCGCGCCAGTAACTTAATGGTTTGGAAGCTTTCACACCAAAATAGTTCAGTTTCGGATTATAACCTTCAGGACTGAGTTTAGCCTTCGCAAACCAGGCTTTAGGGAATTCCTTCTGGCAGTCGGTCATATACTTCCCGCCAAAAACTCCCATTTCAAGCATTTCCCGGGGAGTCAGCTCAGGATCGAACGCTGCTACAAAGTTCTTCCCTACCGGCTCCGTCCGCCAGTAGGTGTACTCCTGTTGCATCCGGTCATTGACGATTACCTTGTGCGCTTGCATGGATTTTCACTCAATATACACAAATTTCCTAAGAAACTCGGCAATCCAGTCCAGCCGGCTGGACACGCCACATAGTACTCTGGCCTCCAGCATGGCCCTACGGTCGGGGTCAGTGGTGGGAATATGCGGCGTCTTTGTGCTTCCCGAGAAACGCCTCATATTGGCCGGCCGTCATGAGACTTCCAACTGCGGTTGCGTCAAAGGGTTTCAACTTGCAGATCCAGCCTTCGCCGGAAGCCGACTGGTTGATGAGTTCGGGAGTCGCGCTCAACCGGTCATTCACCGCGCTCACGGTGCCCGCCACCGGGGCATAGATATCACTGGCCGCCTTGATGGACTCCACGACGAGAAGCGAATCACGGGCCTTCACGACCTTGCCCACCTTGGGCAATTCGACGAAGGTGATGACGCCCAGCGCTTCCTGGGCATGGTCGGTAATCCCGACCGTGGCCTCATCGCCCTCCACCTTCACCCACTCGTGATTTTTTGTGAAGTACATCATTTGATGACTTCCGTCATCTTGAAAATGGGCAGGAACATGCAGATCACAATGCCGCCGATGACCACACCCAGGAAGACCATGAGCAGGGGCTCCAGCAGTGATGTCAGGGACGCCAGCATCGCCTCGACTTCGTCGTCAAAGGTGTCGGCAACGCTCTCCAGCATCTCATCCACCTTGCCGGTCTTCTCGCCCGCGGCGAGCATTCTGACAACCAGCGAGGGAATACCGGGGCGATCAGCCAAACCCGCCGAGAGGGTATCCCCATGCTCGACAACCGTGCGGGCCTCCATAATCGAATCCTCGATGACCCGGTTTCCTGCCGCCTTGGCCACGATCTCCAAGGCGCTGAGAATGGGCACCCCACTTTGCACCAACTGGCTGAGCGTGCGCGAAAACCGCGCCACCGCCACCTTTTGAACCAGCACGCCGACCACCGGCGCCTTGAGGGCAAACCGATCCAGCGCCCAGGCCCCGCCACTGGTATGCTTCCACTTCCTGAACAGCCAGATCGCCAGAATAATGGCTGGAATGATGATCACCGCGTATTGTTTGGCGCCGTTGCTGAGATCAACCAGGAACTGGGTGGGCCCCGGAAGTTTCCCGCCAAAATCCTTAAACATTCCCGCAAAAACCGGCACAATGAAAATAATCATGCCGGCGGCAATAACGAAGGCCAAAGACAAAACGACGATCGGATACGTCATGGCTGATTTCACCTTCCGCCGCAGCCTGGCTGTGGCCTCCAGAAGATCACCGATCCGTTTCATCGTTTCTGAAAACTGCCCGCTCTGCTCACCGGCCCGGACCATGTTCACATACAAGGCATCAAAGACTTCGGGCATTTGCTGAAGACTTTCCGAAAATGAGGCGCCGGCCTCGATATTCCGCCTGACCTCGCCGATGGCGATTTTGAAGTTGGGATTGACCGCCTGCTCTTCCAGGGTCTCCAGCGCCGCGACAATCGGCATGCCGGCCGACAGCATCGCGGCCATCTGCCTCGAAAAGGAGGGCAGATCCTTCCTCACAATTTTATTGGCGCCGCGGATCTTGTTGCCGCGCTTCGGCCCGGCCCGATTATCCCGTACCGGGACTGTTTTTTTGGGGGGCGCGGGACTGCGCTTGCCGACCGGGGCAACCGGTGGCGTGGCCGGGAGGGATCGCAACATGGGGCTCATGGTGTGTTCCTTTCCGGATTATTCACCGCCCGTAATCTCCAACGCAGACTCAAGGGAGGTAATCCCCTCCCTCACTTTTTTGAGGCCGGCCTCCTTGAGGGTGATCATTCCCGCCGCACAGGCCGCCTCACGTATCTCGCTGCTGCTGGCCCCTTTCATGATCAGATCCTTGATGTCATCCCGGATCGGCAGAACTTCCATGATGGCGCCTCGCCCCTTGTAACCGGTGTTGCTGCATTTCGGGCAACCCACCGCCTTGTAAATGGGGACATAGCCGGTTCGACCCTCTCCCGGCTTCAGAAAGTAGGCCGGGTCAATCTTGTTGGCAATCAACACATCCACCGGGAGCGCCACCTGCTGGCGGCATACCGTGCAGAGTTTCCGGAACAGCCGCTGAGCCTGGGAGAGAACCAGGGAGGACGACAACAGGAACGGGGGAATACCCATGTCGATCAACCGGGCAATGGCGCCCGAGGCGTCATTCGTGTGAAGCGTGCTCAGCACCAGATGTCCCGTCAAGGCCGCCTTGACGGCAATTTCAGCCGTCTCGCCATCGCGGATTTCGCCCACCAGCACAATATCGGGATCCTGACGGAGAATGGAGCGAAGCGCGGCGGAAAAGGTCAGACCGACGCCGGCGTTGACTTGAACCTGGTTGATCCCCTGCAACTGGTACTCAACCGGATCCTCACAGGTGACAATATTCACATCCGCCTTGTTCAATTCCTGAAGACAGGAATACAGCGTGGTTGTTTTCCCGCTCCCGGTCGGCCCTGTTACCAGAATGATTCCATGCGGCTGACTGATGGCATAGGAGAGTCCGGCAAATGATTGTTCATCCAACCCCAGACCGCTCAGACTCGGGAACAGGGCGCTCTTATCCAACACGCGCATCACCACTTTTTCACCATGAATGGAGGGCAGGATACTGACGCGTATATCCACTTCCTTCCCCAACGCCTTGATCCGGAACCGGCCATCCTGCGGCACACGCCGTTCCGCAATGTCCATGTCGGACATGATCTTGATGCGGGAGATGATGGCCGGCTGATAACTCTTGGGCGGACTCGGCCGCTCCGTCAGCGCCCCGTCGATGCGATATCTTAACCGGAGCGCCTTCTCCTGCGGCTCAATATGGATATCACTGGCCCGGGTACGCAGGGCTTCGACCAGCATCATATTCACCATGCGGATGACCGGGGCGCCCTCGGCGCTCTCCATCATTTCCTCAAGACTAACCTCCTGCTTTTCCTCTTTTCCGACCTGGATGTCGTTGTCGGAATCCCTCATGATATCCTCAAGATCCAGGTTGGTCGTCCCTTCCACCGGCGCCAGCGCGCGGGTCAGCGTGTCCTGAATATCCTTTTCAGTCGCCACCATCGGCATCACCGTCAACCCCGAGATGACATGCAGTTCGTCCATCGCCATGATGTCAAACGGATCGCCCAGCGCCACCAGGAGCATCCCGCCGACCTTCATGATCGGAAGCGCCTGCCGCTTCCGGAGCACATCGGCGGGAATCGATTCCAGCAACTGGGGATTGGGGGTAAAATGCGACAGGGCGATCGGCGCCATGCGGAGATATTCGGCCAGGCAGAGCGCGGCCTCAACCGGAGTAATCAGGGAATTCTCGATCAGGTATTTTTCCAGGCGAACCGAGGCGGCCTGGGCGCGATCCTGCGCCTGCTTGAGGGCCTCCGCGGAAATGCCACCCCGCCTCAGAAGAATATCGGCAATCCTGGAACTATGGGCAACCGTTGTCATGACACGGGAACACTTCTAAGCCAACCGCACACAGGTGTCAAGAACCCCCTGAGCCGCCTCCCTCCCGGAACTCCCTGTCCCGGAACACACCCGGATCCGGCATCGCCCGCCTGCGCATCCGAACGTAAAGTCCTGCGGCAACAAGCGGAATTACAATTCCATCAAACAAAAGCGCCAGGCTGAAATCCCGGGGCAGATCAGCCAACCTCGCCAGACGTTCCGGAAGAATCACGTAGATGAGCGGATACATCACAAGAAACGACAGGGCCGCCACAACCATGACACTCAGGGTTCGCGCCGCATACATTCTTCCGTCAGGCATTTTCATTCCCGTCGCCCGACACTCAAAGCGGATAGAGGCTGACACCAATACCTCACAACGTGGAAATTGTCCCATAATTCCAACTCCGGGTCGAGTCCTGTCCGCGCGTCATCGTGTTTCCATTTCAGAAGGACGGGAATGGCCGACATCTGGATCGGGGCCAGCCAGTCCCCGTTTCTCTTCCCCTTAGCGTCCGTCCAGGCCAGTCTCGGATGCGCCTCCAAGCCGCGTCCCTCCTTTGAAACACGAACCGAAACAGTCTTGTCCACAGCGTCCACCCTTTCCGCATGGAACCGGTGCCAACCGCCCATGACGGACACTCTTGGCAATTCCAGAAGGTTTGTCCGCCCCGTTGTCGCAATCCCATCCTCGCATGTCACCGCCGTGGTAAACCGGCTCCGGGATACACAGGCAAGGGTTGCCTCCCCGTATTGCCCGTAGGGATAGCAGAACCCCTCGGGCGCAAACCCGCCCCTTTTCCTGAGATCCCGATAGCAGCCCACTATTTCATCACGGGGATCTGCCAGGGCACGGAGATTGGCATGACTCCGGCTGTGTCCGCCAAAGACCACCGAGCCGCGCGCCTGCATGGCGCGCACTTCCGGCCATGTGAGGGTTGGGATGCCTTCATAGGCAGTTCGTGTCAAAGGCGAGTCCCCAACCCGCCCCGTAATGAGGTAACACACGCCCCGAAACCCGGTCTGCTTCAGGAGCGGTTCGGCATTCTCGAGGATGTTAAGATAGCCGTCATCGAATGTAATGATGACCGGCTTAGTCGGCAGAGGCCACCCCCATCGCATGTGGGCCACGAGATCAGAAGGCAGAATACTCCGATACCCCTCCGCCCTCAGTCCTTTTAAATGGTTCTCGAAATCACGGGTTGCCACCCACCATGGCGAATCTTCGGCATTCCCGATTTTGTGATACATGAGGATCGGAATACGGACAGGCCGGGTCTTTGAGCGATTGAGCAACAGCGCAACGGCCGCGAGGAATAAAAGCAAAACCAGAACGGAAATGATCCTTGATCTGGTGAACCAGGCGTGCATCACGCGCTGTGCGGGGGAAGCGCTCCGTTTTCGTTCAGATACTCAAGGACATCATCCGGGATGGGGCCCTTGCCAGGCCACGAGAGTTTCCGAACCAGGGTGAGCGCTGAGTCGCTGCTCCCGAGCCGGAACACCACGGGATGCCGGGGCAGGATGATGCACGGGGGAAATTCTCCGTCATGAAGCTGGATGTATTTTTCAAGTTTGGCCGGACGGGCGCCCTGGCCATTATACTGGATATATTCACCCGACACCTGATACAGGTGTTCTTCAACCACGGGTTCGACCACCCTGGTCTGCTGGGGCAAAGCCTTCTTCTTCACCTCGGCGACCTTCTCCGCCTGATTTCGCCCATATACCGACCACACGAATCCCGTCTCCGTGAGTTTCTGAACACGCTCTGCAGACAGTGAGCCCATCTTCTTGCGGTGCCGCTGATTCGCCACCCAGTTGGCCAGATTGGGATCGGATGGATAGGATGAGGGAACGTCGCAGTTGCCGTGCTTTTTCTTAAACTTGATCAGCCGCGCAAACATTTCGGTCCAGACTTTGTCTGCAGGCGCCCAGACAAAATCGATCTGGTTAAGCCGATTCACATAATATTTCTGAAGTTCGCCTATTTTGTGGCGGTATCGCTGCATCGCCACCCAGCGCCCCAATTGGGCATTCTTTTCCCAATTGACGGGGACATGGCAATGCCCCTGCTCTTTTTTGAATGCCTCGAGAGCGCGAAACATGTTATCCCAATCCACTGTCCTCCGCGCCATATCGATAGTCCTCGCTCTGTTCCGGAAAACCAGACCCCTTCTCCAACTCCGCATATTCTGTCACGCGCGATTGGGTTCTGACAACTTCTTTTCTGGCTTATTATCTGTCGGCGGCTTTTAGCGCGGCGTCTATATCGCCTTCGGTAAACCGATCCGTCAGTTTTTTCACCAGTCTTCCCTCCGCGTTGTAAAACCAGAATTGGGGCAATGTTTTGAGGTTCAAGGACACACAGATGGGCGCATTGAAATCCTGGGTCACCACCTTCAGAACCACCAGTCGGCTGGGACGCCTGGCCATAATCCCCTGAAGATAGTTTCCTTCACGCACGCTTCCCACCGCCTGGGGATAGTGGAAATGAACAACATTGACGACTCCCCGTTTCAGTGAACTTTCTATATCCACCACCTCGCCGCGGCTGATCACCGGAGTCTTGTCCGTCTCAATGACATGCCATTTCCCGGCCCCCTTCCAGTCGCGGGTCTCGGGCGCCCTACCCGGCGCCACGATGCGGGTTGTAACCGCCGGATCCTGATCGATCCCGGCTTCCGCAGGAGGAACAGGAGGACGCACCACCGGGCCCAGAACGTCCAGACTCTTAAGCAGGATCACGGGTTCTGTCAGAAGCACTCCCTCTTTCCTGAACCGGAGCGTATTGTGGTCAATTCGCGAGAGCACAACCGAGTCGTAAGACTTCATGGCCAGTGACAACGAGGCCCTGACCGGGGAACCCAGCACAATACTTTTAACATCAATCGCATACTCAAGCCGAACCACGCCATCATCGGTCTTGAATTGAAACTTCCGGTTCGAATATCCCTGAAAACGCCCCTGCACCTCCGTACTGTCCCTCAAGGTCAGGATGTCGGCGCGGGCCACGCAACCCAGCATCAGCACAAGAGTGAATAAACGGAACTTCATGGCTTATTCCCATTCGATCGTTGCCGGCGGTTTCGAACTGATGTCGTAAACCACCCGATTGATTCCGGAAACCTCATTGATGATTCGGCTTGAAATACGGGCCAGGGTCTCGTACGGCACACGCGACCAGTCGGCCGTCATACCGTCCTGGCTCTCCACGATGCGCACCGCCGCCACATTCTCATAGGTTCGGCTGTCGCCCATGACACCCACCGACTGGATGGGCAACAACACCGCGAACGACTGCCAGATCCGGGGATAGATGGGATCCTTCTGCATCTCCTCCTGAACCCGGATGTCCGCCTTCTGGAGCAACGTCACCCGCTCCTCCGTCACCTCGCCCAGAATCCGAACCGCCAGGCCGGGACCTGGAAACGGCTGACGGTTCACCAGATTATCCGGCAGCCCCAACTCGCGGCCCAGCAGGCGCACTTCGTCCTTGAACAGTTCGCGGACGGGCTCGATCAACTTGAATTTGAGATCGGCAGGAAGGCCGCCGACATTGTGATGACTCTTGATGGTCACCGACGGCCCGCCGATCGGCGAGGCGCTCTCGATCACGTCCGGATACAGTGTGCCCTGCGCCAGAAAATCAACCTGGCCAAACGTGCGCGCCTCGGTTGAAAAAACATCAATGAAGGTCTTCCCGATCGCCTTGCGCTTCTGCTCCGGCTCCACCACGCCCTTCAGGGCCGACAGGAACCGGTCCTGCGCATGCGCTACATGCAGGTCGATTCCGAACGCCTTGCCGAAAAGTTCCTCAACCTGTTTGGCCTCACCGGCGCGACAAAGGCCGTTATCCACAAAGACACAATGCAACTGCTTGCCAATGGCGCGATGCAGAAGGGCCGCCACCACCGAGGAATCCACGCCCCCGCTCAGACCGCACAGCACATGGCCATCCCCCACCTTCTCCCGGATCGCCACCACACTTTCCTTGATGAACTGAGCCATTTCCCAATCCGGTCGGCATTTACAGACATCAAACAAAAACCGGCTCAGGAGCGCGGCCCCCTGGGGCGTGTGAACCACCTCGGGATGAAATTGGAGACCGTAGATGCGACGGCCCGAATGACCCATCGCCGCCACCGGACAGGTGTCCGTGCGGGCCATCACGGAGAATCCCTCCGGCATTCGCTCAACCTGGTCGCCATGACTCATCCAGACATCCAACTCCCCGGGGAGGTCGCGGAACAGGGACGATGAGTCCACCACCGCCACGCGGGCGCTTCCATATTCGCGCTCCCGCCCGGGTTTGACGGCGCCGTTCAACAACTGGGCCGTCATCTGGAGCCCATAACAGATCCCCAGCACGGGCACACCCAGGTCGTAGATCGCCGGGTCGCACAGGGGCGCCCCCTTGTCCAGCACGCTGGACGGCCCCCCCGATAATATGATTCCCGCCGGCTTCCGGGCCGCCAGTTCGGCGGCCGTGATGTTGAATTTCAAAAGTTCCGAATAGACCCGCTGCTCGCGGACGCGCCGCGCAATCAACTGGCTGTACTGGGAACCAAAATCAAGAATGGCTATCCAATTGTGCCCCTGCATGAGTGTCACGCCTTTCGGATCAGATCGCGAAATTGGTTGAATAGATAATAGGGATCGTGCGGACCCGGCGAGGATTCCGGGTGGTACTGCACACAGAACATCGGCTCCTTCCGATGCGAGAGCCCCTCCACCGTCTGATCGTTCAGATTCAAGTGAGTCACCTCCACGCTCCCGGCGTCCAGCGTTTCCGGATCCAGCGCGAAGTTGTGGTTCTGAGACGTGATTTCCACCGCACCCGTCCGCAAATTCTTCACCGGGTGATTGCACCCATGATGCCCGAATTTCAGCCGGTATGTTTTTCCACCGCAGGCAAGGCCCAGGATCTGGTGCCCCAGACAGATCCCCATAAGAGGCACTTTCCCCAGCAGGTTACGGGCTGACTCAATGGCATACGTCACGGCCGCCGGATCCGCCGGGCCATTGGACAGGAAGACGCCGTCCGGTTTGAGCTTCAGAACGTCTTCCGCCGTCGTCTGGGCCGGCACCACGGTCACGGCCATGCCATTGCGCCTCATGCTCCGCAGAATGTTCCACTTAATCCCGAAATCATACGCCACGATATTCAGGTCTGCCTCCGGCAACGTGTCGGCAATTCCCCATGATCGCGTGAGTGTTCCTTCCGGATCCCAGGCATAGGCCTTCTTGCAGGACACCTTGGCCGCATAATCCTGCCCGTCGAGTCCGCCCCACTCGCAGGCCTTCTTGACCGCCTCGGCCTCGCCCACGTTGCCGGTCACGCTGATAAATCCGCGCTGGGTTCCCTCGGTGCGAAGTTTTGTGGTCAACGCCCGGGTGTCGATTCCGGCAATGGCGGGAATGTTCCACTTCACCAGGTAATCATGCAACGACCCGTCCGCACGCCAGTTGCTGGGCGTGTTCATGTCGTGCAGAATGAACCCGCTGGCAAAAAGTTGACGGCTCTCCATGTCGGCAAGATTCATGCCCGTGTTGCCGATCTCCGGATAGGTCATGGTCACAAACTGGCCGCTGTAGGAGGGGTCACTCAGGATTTCCTGATACCCGGCCATCCCCGTATTAAACACCACTTCTCCCAAACCATCCGTGACGGCGCCGACGGAATGCCCCCGCAGAATGACGCCATCCTGCAACGCAATAAATGCCTGGCGAGCCCGCTGTTCACCCCAATTCCATTTCGAAACCATAAACCATCCTTCCAGTACCGCGAAAAAGTTCAGATACTCTAGCGGTTCTAATGCAACTTGGCAACGGTAAGGAGGGCTTTGGAAAAAAAAGATCAGCGGGCGAGATGGTCGGACGCTCTTGCCATAACTTGCGGAGGAACAGCTATGAGTCATCTGCCACAGGGGGGTGTGACATCATGTTACTGACGGAGCACCACCTCGCCCACTGACAGGGATAATCATGAGGCAGGTTCAGATTTTCCACAATCAGGAATATCCTGATTCTGCATCAGGGTTTTTCTGATGCCGCGTAAGGCAAAAAAAGCCCGCCGGAGGGCGGGCTTTTCGCGGAATCATCGGTCAGAAAGCTCAGGGTCCCTGAGGAAAGGCCATTTCCGGCGCCGGTTTGGCGAGATCGGAAAAGGTGATCTTAACCTGGCTCTTCAACTTCTCGATGAAGGCCTGGAACGACTCCATCTGCTTCTTCTGCTTCAAATGCTCAACCAGTCGCCCCTTCACCTCGGCCAGTTCCGTGGTCTTGCCGGATGAATGTTCGGTCACCTGGATGATATGATACCCGAATTGGGTCTCCACAACCGGACTGATCGCATTGGTCGCCTGGCTGAAGGCCACGTCTTCAAACGCCTTGACCATCTGCCCGCGCGGGAAGGATCCCAGATCGCCACCGCGATCCTTGCTGGGACAATCGGAATTTTCCTTGGCAACCTTGGCAAAATCGGCTCCATCAACCAATTGCTTGCGAAGGCCTTCAATCTTGGCTTTCTTTCCGGCTTTCACGGCATCGGTATCCGCTGTCTCGACTTTCACCAGAATGTGGCGCGCGGAAACGGTCTCGGGCTGGACAAAACTTTCCTTTTGCTCGGCATAGAACTTAACGACCTCCTCGTCCGACACCACCGCGTTGGTCGGAACTTCCGTCTCCACCAGCAACTTGATCCGGATCTCACCCGTCAGATTGGAGCGAAGTTGGTCAATCGTCATGTTTTCGCGCTTGAGGACATCATCCATGGTCATCTCCTTGGGCAGACGCGTCTTGATCATCGCCAGGGCCTCATCAATGTCCTTGGGCGTGACCGTCACCTTGCGCTTATCGGCCTCCTGATTCAACAGGGTGCGCACGACAAACCGTTCCGCGGCCTGTTGGCGGAACCGACCCATCAGGGAGTCCATCTGCCCCGGCCCCATCTTGGCGGCCTGCTGGCCCAACATGGCCTTGATCTGCTGATCGGCTTCGCCGACAGTCAGTTTGGTTCCTCCCACGTCAACCAACGTGGCCGATGGATCCACCGCCGCCGCCGGCGCTTTCACCGTTGAAACCGGCGCCGCAGATTTTACGGGCGCCTTGCTCTCCTCGCCCTTCTTGTTACACCCCGCGATCAAGACGGCGGCCACTCCGCCGCACACCATCACTGATACCCATTTCTTAAACATGATCTGTTTCCTTCTGTTGATTTATTATTTCATCATGCCAAACCAAAACGCTGACAATACGACATTGTCATTGCCGATAGCTAGGAAAATATTGGAGGCGCGGATCGGATTCGAACCGATGGATAAAGGTTTTGCAGACCTCTGCCTTACCACTTGGCTACCGCGCCCGTCTGGAAATCAATATAAGCCGCCACCTTGCGGCGACGGCTCGCGAATCACGGTCGGCTTTACTTCTTCGGCTTGGCTTTGACAGCCGCCTTGGCGGTGTCAATTTTACGCTGAATCTGACGAGTACGACGTTTCCGTTTGGCTCTTGCTCTAAGTTGTTGTCCCATAATGGGCAGGGTAGTTATCAAATCAACACGACCTCTGTCAATGACCGATATAAATGCCCGGCCTTTCTTTCTCTCCGCCGTCGTGGTACATCTTCAGCGTGAACCGGTCGTCCCATTTTCGAGGCCTGCTCCTCGGTTTTATCTGCAGCGGGTTGTCTATCCCCGTTCAGGCGGCCAATGACGGGGTCTGGGAAAAAGTCGCCTCGACGCATTTCGTCGTCATGCACACAGGCGACACCAAACTGGCCCAAACCATCTCCGATCACGCCGAAACCTATTACACCGAAATAGCGGGCGATCTCGGCTATACGCGTTACCAGAAATTCTGGGTGTGGGATAACCGGGTCAAAATCCTGATCTATCCGACCGCCGAGGCCTTCGCCACGGCGTGTCATGCGCCGGCCTGGGCCGCCGGGCGGGCCAGCGCCGAACGGCATGAAATTGCCAGTTACCGACAAAGCGGAGACTCCTTTCTCAACGCGCTGCTACCCCATGAAATGTCACACCTGATCCTCGGCGACTTCATCGGTCTGGAGCATATCCCCCTATG
The DNA here is from genome assembly GCA_037143135.1 of bacterium. Classification (GTDB taxonomy): domain Bacteria; phylum Verrucomicrobiota; class Kiritimatiellia; order CAIKKV01; family CAITUY01; genus JAABPW01. The sequence goes on along the minus strand of JBAWZH010000003.1, from coordinate 9,695 downwards.
GCTGAACGAAGGATTCGCACAATGGGAACAAGTCCGGCATCCCGCCACACCGATTCCTTTTCCATACCGTCCCGTCCCACTCAAAACCCTGATGACCATGGATATCAGACAGGATCATGACCGGCAACGCGTCGCCCTCTTTTACGCCCAGTCAGCCAGTCTAGTGGGGTTTCTGATTAACACCCGGGGAGGAGAACGGTTCGGCGCCTTCTGCCGCGGCTTGAGGGATGGAAAGGCCTTCGAGGCAGCCCTGGCCGCCGCCTACCCGGACGACATTCAAACCCAGGATGGGCTTGAGCAAAAATGGCTCAAGAGTCTGTTGCCGTGAAGCCAAAGTTAAGTGGCGACGCCTGTCATATCCCCTTATCACTGACGGCCACTTTGACAACCACCTTCACCATCTTATCCGTCCCGGCCATGGGGGCGTGGGCATCCTCGGGGAAAAACACGGCAAAGTGCCCGGCGGGAACGGGGATCCAGATCGCGGGACGATCGGCATAGAACTCCAGATCCCTGGACGCATCATACCCCAGACTTTTCATGCCCGGAACGGCATGGGTCCACCCCATCATGTCCGATCCTTCAGCCAGGTACTGGATATCGATGTATCGCCGATGGGTTTCAAATCGGGCGGCCTCCAGCCCCCGTCCGCCTTCGCGCAGGGTGACGACATAAAGGCGATCACCGTCAATCTCCGTACGGCCGACGGGCAACTTACTGACGCTCTGATCCCGTATCCAGGCAAAGGCCCGCGCAAAAGCCGGATGAAGCGAATGATAGCGTTTTGCATTTTCAAGTGTGTCTAAGATCATACCGTACTCCCCTTTGGAACGTCTCATTAACAACAATTCTTATTGTTTTCAATCACTTCGTGGTATCATGGTTTTCCATTTTTTGGAGACACACCATGACAGACCGAACGAACATGATACCCATTGACGAGACGGAGATCGGGGAGATTCTCAAATCCATGGGGCGGCCCGATACGGCCCGAATCCACGCCATTCTCGAAAAGGGGCTTCTCATGAAAGGCCTTGATTTGAAGGACGTGGCGGCCCTGTCAACGATTAGCGACCCGGAACTGCTGGGAGAACTGTTCACGGCGGCCAGGACGGTCAAGGATGAGATTTACGGAAAGCGGCTGGTCATCTTTGCCCCTCTTTACATCTCCAACCTGTGCGGGAACGAGTGCCTCTATTGCGCCTTCCGGGCCCGGAATGCCGCCATCAAACGGCACGCCCTGACCCAGGCGGAAATTGCCGACGAAGTGAGAATCCTCATTAATCAGGGGCACAAGCGGGTGTTACTGGTGGCGGGCGAATCCTATCCGAGGGAAGGTTTTTCCTATGTTCTAAAAGCCATCGAAACCGTGTACAGCGTCAAGGAAGGCCATGGGGAAATCCGGCGCGTGAACGCGAATGTGGCGCCCCTGTCGGTTGACGAATTCAAGCAGTTGAAGGCGGCCCGGATCGGAACCTACCAACTTTTCCAGGAAACGTATCACCAGGCCACCTACAAGGCCGTCCACATCGGCGGCAGGAAGGCGGACTATGAATGGCGCGTTACGGCGCCGGATCGCGCCATGCAGGCGGGAATCAATGACTTGGGCATCGGGGTGCTCTTCGGTCTCTGTGACTGGCGTTTCGAGATGCTGGCGATCATGCAACATGTCCGCCACCTGGAGCGGCATTTCGGAGTCGGCCCGCATACCATCAGCGTCCCGCGCCTGGAACCGGCATCCGGATCCGATATGGCCAGTCATCCTCCCAAGCCGGTCTCCGATGTGGACTTCCGGAAGATTGTGGCCATCCTGAGACTGGCCGTCCCCTATACCGGAATCATCATGTCCACCCGCGAGAACGCGAATTTGCGCCGGGAAACGTTTGCCCTGGGAGTGTCCCAGATTTCAGCCGGAAGCCGGACCAATCCCGGCGGGTACGCGGACGGGGAACAGGAAGACCGGAGCCAGTTCTCACTGGGCGACCACCGGACATTGGATGAGGTCGTCAACGACGTCGCGGAATTGGGGTACATCCCGTCATTCTGCACCGGGTGCTACCGGCTGGGACGAACGGGCGCTGATTTCATGGATCTGGCGAAACCGGGCGACATCAAACATCACTGTGATCCCAACGCGCTCTCGACGTTTGAGGAGTATCTGCTGGATTATGCGCGCCCCCAAACGCGGGTCACGGGCGAGGCCCTGATTGCCCGGACGCTGGCCGGAATGACGCCGAAACAACGCGCCATCTCGGACACTCTGGTGAACCAAATCAAGGCCGGGAAACGGGATGTGCTCTGCTAAATACGGCTGAAGAACCGCAGATTTGCCAGATAAAGCAAGTGGCTCAAGCCATTGAAGATCTCAAACGGCGGGATCTTGGATACCCCGGCACGACGGTCTTCAAAACAAATGGGGATCTCCGTCATGCGCGCTCCCACCCGGGAAAGCCGGAATACAATTTCCATAAAAAAACTGTATCCGCTTGATTTGATCGCGCCCAAATCAACCCGGCGCAGAAAATCAACCCGAAAGGCCCGGAACGACGTTGTCATTTCGTGCAGCGAGATCCCCAACAACCGTCTGGCTCCCCAATTCGCGAGTATACTGACATGGCGGCGATATCCCGAGTAATTGCAGGAGCCCCCCTTCATGTAGCGCGATCCCGTCACAAAATCCTGGCCATCCAGGGCCTTCAATAGGCGGGGAATGTCGTCTGGATCATGCGAGAAATCCGCATCCATGGTGACCAGGGATTCGTACTGCATGGTTTTGGCATACTCCATGGCCCATTCATGCGCACTCCCCAAACCCATCTTGCCGGATCGGTGGACGACCTTGAGGCGGGGATTGAGAATCGCGAGTTCATCCAAAATCCGCCCGGTTCCGTCGGGAGAATGGTCGTCGATAACCAGCATATCGTACCCGGCATTCAAACCCAGAACGTGATTGCATAACAATGCAATGTTCTCGCTTTCGTTGTACGTCGCGGTAAAGATCAGCGTCGGTTTCATGAATGCCCGCCGTTATACACCACGCGTGGCCATTGTTCAACCCTGGGTTAAGGCAATAGTGTGACCCGCACAGGCAGTTCCGCAGCTTTATTCCGATGCGGAAGACGGGTGGAAACAGAGTCGCGACGTGCGGTGGTTTGATCAAGCAGTCCCAGGCGAATTGTATACTCGCCGGGTGGCAATGAGGCGGGCACCTGGATCGTGCGGGATTCCGTATAGATCTCATCGAATAACGGTCGTTCCAGTCGGTTCGATGGAATGCTCAGTAGTAGGACATGATCGTCCTGGAAACGGGCGGAACCCTGTTCCACATGGACAAAGACAGCCCATTTTTCAAGGTTGACGCCCGGAGGGCATTTCCAAAAATAGGTAATAGGCAGACTGTTCCCGCGCCGCACACGGGGGTCACCCAGCGTGACCCCGAGGAACTCCACACCGTTTCCAAACCGTATGGATGCAGGAATCGCCGGGCCGGCGCTGGCCTGCTGGGCCACATCCTTGTTGGAATACCCCGTCAAGCATCCAAACTCCGTCCAGAAGAACCGGGCGGGACGGGTATTCGCGGCCACTGGCGCCTCCCTGGCCACAAGAAACAGAATCAGGGAACCTAATGACCGTTCCTTCCAGCGAGCCCCGGCCCAGTTCAGCACAGCCCGGCTTCGCGGCGCATCCCGAACGTCCACAAGCAGACCGGTTCTTTCACACAGAGTGAACGGAACCGGTTGACTGGAATCGTCTTCCGGCAGTTCATTCTGCTGTCGAAAAAGCAGGGAGGGAACCACCGTCTTCCATTCCCGGGACGTCGCCAGGGCGATGCGCTCGGATAACCAGCGCGGCGCGTAAAACCGCCTGATCCCACCTTCCCGCAAGGCGGCCACACACTCATCAACGGAGGGAGGCGCGGAGGGAGGGGCCGAGGACTGCTCGAGCAACAAGACTTCGCTCAGACTGATGGCTTCCTCGGTTTTCCCCTTGTTGTGGAATATCAACCTCACTTCAGTGACCCCGCCGGTGGGGGCCGAAAATCGGAATTCCTGAAGGTACTGAACCCCGTCAATCATCACATGTGAGCCCGACCAGAAATAGGAGGTTGCCGGTGTTGGTTCCAGAAGAGTGCGCCATGCGCGGTCTCCTCCATCCTCCCGACCCTCGACCGAGACCATACCGGGATACCGGTTGTGCATGCTCAACAACCGGATCCCGGACAGTAAGACAGGATGCTTGAACTTCAAATCCAAGTCCTTCCTGGATTCCGAAGGGATGACGACATCCCACGCCGTGAACACGGACGAATCGAGAAGAACCCGTTCGATGTCACCCTCTTCAGCGCCCTGAACCTCCACAATATTCGTGGGAGACACATAATCCCATCCCGGTGAAGGCGGAGTGAGGTCATAATCAACCACCACTCCATCCACTGAAACCCGTCGGCTTTTCCCGCCGGTGCCGGTCAGAAACACGTCCAATCCCCTGTAGTTGGCGAAATAGGCGCGGTGTTCCGCAAGTTCAGCCCGAAGCGCATAGGATGCCACCCGCTCGATGGGTAAGGCCGCGACGCAGAGTTTTTCACGCGAGGCATAATTCAGCCAGTGGTAAGTATAGTACTCACCGACGAACGTGTTGTCACAGACGGCGCCAACCTGTCGCTCGAGTCGCTCGGCCAGTTGCCACCTGGCGTGATCCGCAGGAACGCCGTCAGGCAGGTGGAAAAGCAAAAGAATCTGGGAGGGAATGACCAGTATGGCGGCAATCCAACCCCAGGGGAACCGGAAACGGCGAAGCAACGCATCGCAGGAGACTCCAATGGCAACGGCCAGAACAGGTACCACGGGCAGAAGATACCGGCAGGCGTGGGCGCGAACAAAATGAGAGGTACTGTAGAACAGCACCAGCACCACCAGGAGAACCGGCATGGCCAGACGGTAGTAGAAAGTTTGCCGATTCTTACCCCGAACCGCGTCCCTAAACAAGATTCCGAAAAAGCCCAGGACCAGGCCGATCAGAAGGATCAGGCGAAGCGCGCCAACCCCGGTTGCCGGCATCTCGACAATATCCAGGAACAAATCGCCGAAACTGGCAAGCCCCTTTCCGAAACTGACTTTTCCCAGAGAGGCTCCAAAATCCAAGGAGACCCACTGGTGCGTGGCATTCCATATCCACCAGGGAAGTGACCCCAGAAAAAAACCAGACAAACCCGGAACAACGCCGCGCCACACCATGCGCCACCGCCATCCCGCCAGAATCACAATGATGGCGGAGACAAGAAAGACAGTCACCAGTTCGGTGGCCCACCAGCCCAATCCCGCCGCAACCCCTATCAGGAAGTAGATCCACTTCGACGCCTGGCCTCCCCGGTTTTCCCGCGTGACCGCCCGGCAGGTCAGCCACAGGGCCAGCATCCCTCCGACCATCATGGTCATGTAACCGCCTCGCGGCGCCACGGAATAATGAAACAAGGCATCCGATCCGACCAGGCAGTATAACGCGGCAATGATCCCGGCCCGCCGCCCGCCACCCGCGTCACGGGCCATCACATAGACCAGGGGTGGTAAGAAAGCCCCGATGAGAGCCGTTCCAAGATTGATTGGAAACGCTGTGGGATCGGTTCTGAAAAGAGAGACCATCGCCGCCGACAGAATGGGTTCGAGCCCGCCCATATAGGCAACCCCGTAGGAAAACACGGGGAAATCAGATCCCTCCGCCATGTGCTTGGCCATCAGGGCGACAATCCCGAAGTCACCGTTCGCCGAATACCGCATGCACCAGGCGCTCAAGACCCGGAGAATGAGTCCTATCACTGTGATCAGAATAATCAATTTAGGCGGGTTCCCTCACATCCACTAAAACCAGTTCGCCCTTGGAGATGGTTTTCTTGCGCCTCTGCAGAACCATCAACTCATACAGTTGCTGTAACAAATCCTTCTCATGTTCTTCGCCTGGGTCTATGGATTCAAGCAGGTCGCGCAAGGCCACTTCCAACCCCTCGATGGGCGTTCCCGAAGGCAGGATCAACAAAAAGCGGGCCGGGGCAATTTCCACCAAATTAAGCCATTCAATCTGGTTCAATGACCGCTGCGATCCAACAACAATCAGTGCCTTCCCCGGAAAAACCTCGACCAGTTCAACACATTTTCTCGATGACAACTCCGTCCCAACGGCGGCCTCGACGCATTTCACAATCGCCCGAGCCCGGTCAGCATTCACGGATTCCAATTGTTTCAGTGTTCGTTCCGGCAACGTCACCGTTACAGGACGACGAACTTCCCTGAATTTCGGTGGACGCCCGCCACCCCTCTTATTTATTCTTGTTGATACCATAACTATTCCCACGTATTAATTGAATGCAGTTGGATTTTTAACGTAATAATTCAGATAAGCAAAGAATAAATGAAGACCGCTTTGGTATTGGGGGGAGGGCCTGCGGGACTGGCTGCGGCCCTTGAGTTAGCCATTCATAACCACCACGTCACGGTGTTTGAGCGGGATGAGGTTGTCGGCGGCATCTCCAAAACGAAAGAACATCACGGATACCGCTTTGACATGGGCGGGCACCGGTTCTTCACCAAGAACGCCCAGGTCGAAACCTGGTGGCATGAAACGCTGAAGTCGGACTTCATTCGAACCCCGCGCCTTTCCCGGATCTACTATAACCGCCGATTCTTCAAATATCCCATCACCATCAAGGACGCCCTACATAATGCCGGGGTGGGCCCCTCCCTGCTGTGGTTCCTGAGTTTCCTCCGATACAAGATCAAACCCATACGGCCTGAAATCAGTTTCGCGGACTGGGTTACCAACCGGTTCGGGAAACGATTGTTTGAAACGTTTTTCCAATCCTATACGGAAAAAGTCTGGGGCATCTCCACCACCGAATTGTCGGCCGAATGGGCGGTTCAGCGAATCAAAGGCCTGTCCCTCTGGGAAGCGATCCGGAATGCCCTGATCCAACCCAAGTCGAAGGCCACGTCCCTGATCGAGGAATTCAACTATCCCAAATACGGTCCCGGCATGATGTACGAGGCGGTGGCAAACCGGATCAAAACCGCCGGAGGGGTCATTCAAACAGGGCACCTCGTCACCGGAATCCGCCTTCAGAACGGGCAGGTCACGGGAATAGAAACAACGAAGGACGGAGTCAAAACCGAACACCCGGCCGATGTTGTGGTTTCCACCATTCCGCTGCCGGACACGTTGTCCCTGCTATTCCCGGGCGACCAGAACGTCGCCGCCTCATCCAAGTCCATGCGATTCCGTGATTTCATCTCCGTCAACCTGATCCTGGAGAAGGCCGACGTCTTTCCTGACACGTGGATTTACATCCATGATCCGGCGGTCAAGATGGGACGGATCCAGAATTTCAAGAATTGGAGCCGCTGGATGACGCCCGACCAGGACTTGACGCCCGTGGGTTGCGAATATTTCTGTTCTGAAGGCGATGACCTCTGGAATACCCCTGATGCCGATCTCCTGAAACTGGCCGCGATGGAACTGAAACTCATCGGACTGGGTGGCGATGCGGCGATCAAGGATGGTTGTGTGTGCCGGGTTCGCCATGCCTACCCGATCTATACCGGCCCTTACAAGGAGGCCATTGCCCACGCGAAAACACGTCTTGCGGAAATCCCCAACCTGCAGGTCGCCGGCCGCGGCGGGATGTTCCGCTACAACAATATGGACCACTCCATCTTGTCCGGCTGGCTGGCCGCGCGCAAACTCATGGGACAGGACGGCAATCCCTGGGACGCCAACACCGACGACGAGTATCACGAGCAACGTTAGCCGGAGTGGTTCCCTCCCCATGTAAGATTTCATTAAGCCTTCAGATGCAATTGCCAGAGGCAGCAGAATCTTCTTGATGGGCACAGAAAGGTTTTGAGAACGGGTCATAGATCTGAATAGAATTGCATTGTACAATCTATAATATATGTTACATTGCAATTATGACATTCGGAAGCGCAAATGAAATTGAGGGGGCTCTAGGACGATTGGGAAAACGGTTACTGTACGAATATGCAGATCCAATAGCCTTGGTCGTCTGTGGCGGGAGTGCTTTAAATGTACTCAATATCGCGAGCAGAACGACGCGTGATGTGGACGTGCTGGCCATTGTGGTGGCAACGGCGCAGGGAATTCAACTTCGATATGACCAGCCGCTGCCGAAGGCTTTCTGTAGTTTCGTAGCCGATGTTGGCCATGATCTGGGTTTGCAGGACGACTGGCTCAACATGGGGCCAAAGGATGTGCTTCAGGTGTACGGAGCCCCGACGGGAATGATCGACCGATGGGAACGGCGGGAATATGGCCCTTCGTTGACTGTGTATTTTGTCAGCAGACTGGATCAGGTTCACTTCAAACTTCTAGCCGCTGCCGACCCAAAGGCTGAACCGCGCCACCTGGAGGATCTCATGCAGCGGATCAAGCCGACATCCGAGGAGGTTCGCGTGGCAGTTGAATGGTTGCTCGGGCGCGAGACGTCCCCGTGGTTTCGAAACAACGTGAGGCGGGTGGTGGAGGCAATGGGATATGATGACAGCAATCAATACATTCCGGAATGAGTTCACAAAGGGAGTCCTGGACTTCCTCTGGCGCCAGTGGTCTCGCGCCGGCGTAGCGGGTTCCGCAGGGCGGAAAGAACCCTGTGTCATCGATCCTGAGCCCATGCTGGCGTTCGCGACCGAAGTGGCGCGCCGTGATGCCCGCATGTTTGACGAGGTGATGGACTGGCTCGCGACGAACGGGAACTGGATCAATACCCAACGGCTCGCCACGGTGATGCGCCAGGATAATACTGGAGACAGTGCCGTGATCGGAGCAATTGCTTCATGGATGGTTGAGCGGGACAAGTCCCTGAAGTGGCGCGGCATGAAACAACGCACACTATCCGAAGCCAAGACGCCTGATGAGTCCCTGTTTCTTTCTGCCTCGGAAATAACGATCAGCGCGCGTGGAAATGCGGATGCGCATTTTCACCGTTACGGACTGGTTCGGCCAACGGTGCAAACACGCGGCATGACCCAGCCTGTAAACATGAAGGATACGGCAAATATCATGTTCAAGAGCCGGGCCGTTTTCGGAATCGGCATCCGTGCTGACGTCATGGCATACCTGATGACCACGGAAGGCGCTCATCCGCGTGATGTGGCCCGGACACTGGGTTACAACCACATGCGGGTGCAGGAAGTACTGGTCGGCCTGGCCAATGCCGGGGTGGCTTTTGTGCGTCCCGTGGGCCGATCCAAGCACTACTGGATTAACCACACTCTGTGGCAGACTGTTCTCATGGGAGAGCAGGCCGTTCTGCCAGTATGGGTCAACTGGCGCGCGCTGACACGCGGTCTGACCACGATCTGGCGGGCGGTATGGGCGCTTGATGAGGCTAGAGCCGATGAATACATCTTCTCCTCCAAGATGCGATCCGTCATGCAGGCAGCCCGAAACGATCTGCTGGGAAGCGGAATGGGTTTCGTAATCGAGGACGACAGGGGCTATATGGCCGAGGCCTATTTGCCGGTGTTTCTCCGCGACATGGGCAGCATTCTGAAGGCCCTGTCCACCCATTGAGGCCAACGACGATCCCGATGCCATTCTGGAGACCGAGGAGGATCGGGGTCATCCCTTAAAAGATACTGCGATTCAGACACTGGGGAGGGGCTCGGAGGGTGCCAACCCTGACCGTTAAA
>JBAWZH010000002.1:0-76429 GCA_037143135.1 bacterium | reverse complement strand
GTGAGGGCGGAGCCCGTTTCATCATTCGACTCTCCCTGTTATTGGGAGTCTGACATCTCCCCATATTTCCCTTGACCAAAACACCTGAAACTGCGATCTGAATCGATTCAGATGTCTGAAACGGTGATTTCAGAGCCCATCACCTTCGACTGGCAGAATGAAATGAACATGAAACTTCAGAAACAGGTCGCCGCCTTTGTGGAGGCGAATAGACTGGAAACAGACGTGGGCCCACCGCGTACTTGACCTGACCTCGGAAATCGGATTTCGGAATCCAGCTTCACGCCAAGTTGGAGGAATTGAAGGCGAACGAGGTCGGGTTTCAATTGAATTGCTTGATTTTCGGAGCCAGCCTATACTCATTCCATGATTGATCTAAACCCGTATTTCAGGCAAACCTCGGAGGCTACAAAGGAAACGATCTATGACCGCCGAGTTCAAGCAGCGCATTCATGATTCCATATGAAGTGAAAATATTAGTAATCGAGGACGACCCTGACGGGCTGCGTTCGGTCAAGGATGCCATTGAGGATACCGGGCATGTCGTGGTGACTGCCGCCACTGGGCGAGGTGGGGTAGACACCTTTTTACGTGAGCAACCCGATGTGGTGTTGTCCGATCTATTCCTTCCTGATATCGACGGACTGAAGGTACTCGAAGAAATCCAGCGAGCCAAGCCTGCCATTCCAGTCCTGATCATGACGGCCTATGGTTCGGTTGATACTGCGGTGCGTGCTTTGAAGCAGGGGGCTTATGATTACCTTGTCAAACCCCTGGATCTGGACGACCTCCAGACGAAATTGGCTCGCGCCATCGAGGCAGGACGGCTCCGTCTCCAGGTGACGCTACTCCGGCAGGAGGTTCAGGGCCGTTATTCCGCACGTTCCATGATTGCGGGCGCTCCTGCGATGCAGGAGGTTTTGAGACAGATTACGGCGGTCACGGGAACCAGCGCCACAGTACTAGTCCTCGGGGAGAGTGGAACGGGCAAGGAACTGGTCGCCAGGGCTTTGCATGCGGATGGCAAGCGTTCCAGCGGGCCGTTTATTGCGGTCAATTGCGGGGCCTTTGCCGAAACCCTGCTGGAATCCGAACTGTTCGGTCATGAGAAAGGCGCCTTTACCGGTGCGGTCAACCGTCATGAAGGCGCTTTTGAACGGGCCGACGGGGGGACGCTCTTCCTGGATGAAATCGCGCTGGCGCCAAAGTCGGTTCAGGCGCGCCTGCTCAGGGTTCTGGAGGAGCGGGAAGTTTTGAGGGTGGGAGGGCGTGCTCCCGTCAAGGTGGATGTCCGGATCGTTGCCGCCTCCAACCGTGATCTTGACGAACTGGTGGAGTCGGGCGAGTTCAGGCAGGATCTACTGTACCGTCTGCGGGTGGTCACGGTTCAGTTGCCCCCGTTGCGAGCACGGCGGGAGGATATCCGGGTCATGACGGATCGTTTTGTCGCGCTGGCTTGTTCAGAGCATGGCCGTCATCTGGAGTCGGTGGATCCGGGTTGTTATGCGAAACTCGAGACTTATGAATGGCCTGGCAATGTCCGCGAACTGCGTCATGTGTTGGAGTCCGCTGTGATCATGGCATCGGGGCCGGTGTTGAAGGCTGAGGATATCAAACTGGGACGCGGCGATCTCCCGTCCGCGAAGCAACAACTTGCGGTACCCCTCGGAACGACCCTCGCCGACATTGAAAAAGAGGCGCTGTTGCAGTCCCTGCGCCGTCATGACGGGAACCGGCAAATGACGGCCGATGAACTGGGCATTTCCACGAGGACCATCCAGCGCAAGATCAGGGATTACAACTTGCCGTTCTAATGACCCGTTACATCATACGCCGCATTCTCTACATGATTCCCATCATTCTGGGTGTCATCCTGATTACCTTCCTCCTTTTCAATGTGGTGGCGGGAAGTCCGGCCTCACTGGTTCTGGGAAAGAATGCCTCACCCCGGGCCTTGGAAGAGTTTGATGAACAGCGCGGTTTCAACAAACCCGTTGTGGCGGGGTGGTGGACGTCGACGCGGGCCAACCCGGAAATGACGGCGAGGGAAATGGTGAAACTGTCAGCTCCCACTAATTATCCCATATCGATGCTCTTTCCACTACGACCGGACACCCGGTACCGACTGAACTGCAAGGTCAATACCACCTCGGCGAAGGTCGCTTGGATCACCGGAGAAGGGGTGACATCCCTCTCCGAGTCAAACTCCTGTGTGGGGCGGATGTCCTCATCCGCCTCGTCCTGCGAGTCCATGGAGTTTTCCTTCCGAACGGGTTCAGGCGCCTCGACCATTCCGGTTAACCTAGTTTTGCGGGAAGGATCCCTGGAGGTGAAGTCGATTTCCCTTGAACGGCGGATGTCCCACTGGTCCGATTCCCAACTGTTGCATTACTTCAAGTTGCTGGCGCGGTTGGACCTGGGTACCTCCCTTGCAACCAACGAGAAAGTGACGACCATGCTACGGCGGGGAATCGGGCCCTCCCTTGCTCTCACCGTGCCGATCTTCACCGGAGGGGTGGTTTTATCCATCGGGTTGGCTCTGGTGTGTGCCGCATGGCGAAACCGCTGGCTGGATCATGTCCTCGTTATTTCGGCGGTGGTGTTGATGAGTGTGAACTATCTGGTATGGATTATCCTGGGGCAATTTATCCTGGCCTTTAAACTAAACTGGTTTCCCATTTGGGGGTTTGAGTCCTGGACCTATTTGTTGTTGCCGGTGTTCATTGGAGTTCTCAGCGGACTGGGTGGACATTTGAGGTTTTACCGGACCGTCATTCTGGATGAATTGTACAAGGATTACGTCAAGACAGCCTATGCCAAGGGGTTGAGTCCTACGGCTGTCCTGTTCAGGCATGTGCTGCCCAATGCGATGATTCCGATTGTCACGAACACGGCGTTGTCATTGCCTTTCCTCTATACGGGCAGTTTACTCCTGGAGAGTTTCTTCGGTATTCCGGGGTTGGGCGGTCTGAGTGTGAATGCCATCAATTCGGCGGATGTGGATGTGGTCAGGGGGGTGGTTCTGGTCGGGGCCGCGCTCTACGTGGTGGCGAGCCTGTTGACGGATGTGTGCTACGCCATGGTCGATCCAAGGGTGAAGTTGAGATAGTCCGATGCAGCAGTCGAGTCAATCAGTATGGCGGGAGGCGTGGCGCGCGTTGTGTCGTCGTCGCTTGATACGCGTGTGCCTGTGGATCATTGGAGGATTCCTGCTGGTGGCGCTGTATGGCGAAGTCGTGTATCGGTATTTCAGGATCACCGATCAAACGCCCTCCTATCAGCGAGTCAACCTGGGTGAACGCTATCTTCCGCCCAGTTGTTTCCGTCATCCATTCGCCAGTGCCCGCGAGCAAGCCGCCCTGACCGGGAAACCGCAGTGGATTCTGGATGGGGTGAGGAATGTGTTTTATCGCCCCTGGGGGACGGATAATCTTGGCCGTGATGTGCTGCAACGCTGTATCCAGGGGGCTCGCATCGCCTTTCTGGTGGGAGTGGTGACCTCCCTGATCGCCATTCCCATTGGCGTGTTTCTGGGATGTGTCAGCGGTTACTTCGGGAAACGTGTCGACGATGTTGTGGTATGGCTGTATTCAACCGTGGAGAGTATTCCGGGGCTGTTGTTCATTCTGGCCATCTCGCTGGTTGTGGGAAAGGGGATTCTGGGTGTGTATCTGGGCATCGGGCTGACAACCTGGGTGGGCCTGTGCCGACTTTTGCGGGCCGAGGTGATGAAACACAGGGATCGGGCCTACGTGCTGGCGGCGCGTTCATTGGGGTACAGTTCCCCGCGGATCATTTTCAGGCACATTCTGCCCAATGTATTTCACATCGTTATCATCACGTTTTCCATCCGTTTCCCGGCGGCAGTGGGGACGGAAGTTTTCATGAGTTTTCTGGGAATTGGAGTGCAGGGTGAGCCTTCCTGGGGTATCATGATCAGCAATGCCCGTCTCCGCCTCTGGCAGGGGATGTGGTGGGAAATGACGGCCGTGACGGTTGCCATTCTCCTGGTAGTGCTCGCCTTTAACCTGGTGGGAGATGCCTTGAGAGATGCGTTGGACCCGAGACTACGGGCGAAGGAAGGTTAGGAGTATGCCAAAAAAATCGGTTCAAGATAAGATTACACACGAAACCATTCTTGGTTTTTGTCAGAGACCTGAATACGCCCCGATGACACTGGGTGAATTGGCGGATGCCTTTCATCTTCGAGGGTCTGAGTGCAAGGCGTTAGAGCCACTCCTGCATAAGATGGTCATGAACGGCGAAATTGTGCTCATTCGCAAAAGCCGTTATTCACTGGGCGCCCCGGCTGATCTCGTCACAGGCCGCCTGGAAATCAAGCGGAACGGCGATGGGTATCTCACCAATCTCGAAGGTGAACTGACGGTCCGTATCGACCGCGGGCACCTCAGTACGGCGTTGCCGGGGGACAAGGTTGTGGTTCGTCTGGAGCCGCATCGCCCCGGAATGGCCGAATGGCAACGGCACGGGGTCGTGATCAAGGTTCTGGAGCGCGGGACGCGCGTGGTGGTTGGGACGCTGAAAAGTACCGGCCAATTCCTTTGCGTGGCTCCCATGGATCCCGCCTATCAACAGGATTTCTATGTGCCTGATGCCAAGGGGGCGCAGATCAACGACCGGGTCGTCATTCAATTTACAAATTGGGAAAACCGTCACGTCAATCCCGAGGCCGTCATTATTGAGGTCATCGGCCCCGCCGACAACCCTTCACTCGACACCCTGGCCATCATGCGGCAGTACAGTCTTCCTGAAAGTTTTCCGCAGGACGTCATGCGGGATGCAGGCGCGTCGGCTTCGCGCCTGACCCAGCCGGGGCAGCGGTTGGATCTTCGCGGGAAGTTCATCTTCACGGTGGATCCGGCCACAGCCAAGGATTTTGATGATGCCCTGTCCCTGGAGCATGATCAGGAAGGTCGGCGTGTACTGGGCGTCCATATTGCCGATGTTTGTCACTTTGTTACCAAGGGGAACGCCTTGGATCGCGAAGCCATTGAGCGGGGAAACAGCGTGTATCTCCCCGACAAGGTAATTCCCATGCTGCCCGAGGAACTTTCCAACGGGCTTTGCAGTCTGAAACCTGATCAGGATCGGCTGGCCTTTTCAGCGTTCATGACCTTCGATGACGCCGGGCGTGTAATTCGTGCGAAATTTGCCCGTACGATCATCCGGTCGCGACTTCGCCTGTCCTATGAGCAGGCCCTTCAGGTTCTGCAGACTCCGCCTGGCATGGTGTGCAAACTGGTCACCCCTGAAGCCCGGGCCCTGATCAATGAGGTTTGCGGGCTTGCCATGCAGTTGCGGGGACGCCGGATGGCCCAATGGGCGTTGGATATCGACATGCCCGAAAATCAGGTCGTGATCGGCAAGGGTGGAATGATCGAGGATATCCGGCCTGTTGTGAACGACATCTCCCACCAGATGATTGAAGAGTGCATGGTGGCCGCCAACGAGGCGGTGGATCGTGAGATCAGCGAGAAGGGGATGAAACTCATCCACCGTCTCCACGAAGCCCCGGCGGAGGATAAGATCGAGATGCTGATCGCCGATCTGCATGACATGGGATATCAGCCCGGGCAACTCGCCAACAGGCGCAATCTGATGGAGTTTCTGACCCGGATCAAGGAAACCCCGTTGGCGAACAGCGCCCAGATGGCGGTTCTGCGAAGCATGAAACGGGCCGTTTACAGTTCCAAGGAGGGAGGTCATTTCGGCCTGGCGAAGAAGTTCTATGCGCATTTCACGTCGCCGATCCGGCGATATCCCGACCTGGTGGTGCATCGGATCCTGGCCGCCATCCTGGAGTCCAAGGGCAATCCCTATCCGGTGGATGAGTTGGAGCGGATCGCCATTCACTCTTCCGAAACCGAGCAGGCGGCGCAGGAGGCGGAACGCGAGTTGCTTGAGATCAAGAAATACCGCTTCCTTGCCCAGCAGATTGAGCAGAAGGATATACGAGTCTACGATGCGGTTGTTGTCAAGGTCATGAATTTTGGCCTGTTCGTGGAGTTGGATGGTTTAAGTGTCCAGGGACTGGTTCATGTTTCCGCGATTTCAGACACCTTTGTGCGGTTTGATCCGGCCGCCAAGGCATTACGGGCAGGGCAGGATGTCTATAAACTCGGGACCCGGATCAAGGTGACTGTTGTGAAGGTTGATTTCGAGAAACGACGCATCGATTTTGTCCTGAACAAGCCGGTTACTGCCCGTCCAGCTAAGGCGACAACCGGTGCGCATGGGTCACGGAGGCAGAAGCCGAGGAGGCGCAGGTGATGGGCCGATTCCGGAAGTCAGTGGTCGGCGTTTTGATCATGGGTCTGCTGGGTTTTGAGATGGGCGTGGCGGGAGAATTGCCATTGTCTGAGATTGATGCCCGTTTTACTCCACAGGAGACGCCTGTCTGCATGGAATATGACGTCGGCTACCGTCTTTGGAATATTGAAATGAGCCGGGTGGGGAAGGTTGTCGCGACAACAACGATCGGGAAATGGCATCATCGAATTACCGGTGAATCGATTCCCGCCTTGTTTCTGGACATGCGGATTGACTCACCCGATATAGGGAAGACTGGCCGTCGCAACCGGGTCTCGATTCATGACCGCATTGTGGCGGTATTGACGATCCCGGACATGCAGGCGTTACTGTTTGCCAAACATACGGATGAATATCTTCGCCCCATGATTCGTGCCTCGGAGTCGCTCGGGGTTTCGGTCTATGACACACAGGCGGGGCGTCTGGAATTTGAACACCGGAATCTCAAGACCGGCGTGGCGTCAACGAACCTGGTGAATCCCGAGGCATTGCTGGAACTCAGCCGCAAGATTCGTCCGATTATGGAGTTTCTCGTGCAGCAGTACAACGCGCCGACACGGGATGCCGACACCTCGGATACGGGGCGGATTGTCGCCAATCTGGACGGGAAGGTGGCCGCCCTGCGGATTCTGACCTATCGGGAGAGAAGCCCGAGTTGCCTGATGAGGCAACGGCTTGACTCCATGTGTGTCAGGTCTGTGGCAGAACATGGAAGTTTTGCGAAACCCCGTGATTTCTTTGCCTGGACCATGACCTTCGAGAAGTTAGCCCTGGCATTGCATGATGATGATCTGGTCTGTTCGGCCCAACATGCCCCGGTAAAGACCGTGGTGCCGATGGCCATGGATTACGAGTTGGCTCTGGGCAAGGTGCGAGTCACCATGACTTCGATGCATCTGGGGGCGACCAGCAGGACGAATCTCGTCTCAATGGTGTCGGAAAGTCCAGGCCCGGTGACTCAGAAATAGACCGACCCCCACCAGGCATTCAGCGCAGAATTTGGGCAGTATCTTGACCATGTCGGGTCGGATTCCCGTGATGTGCCGGATCATGTCCGCCATCGCCAGGGGGGTCTGGCTGTTGCGCATGAAGTAGAGATGGAAAGTCCAGACGAGGAGTTCAGATACCCCATAGGACACCAGCCAGACGATCCAGAACCGGATGAATTCACGCCGGGTTCCCGACAGATGCCTGCGGTCAAAGGTCCACAGTTTGTTTCCGATAAAACTGAAAACGCCACCACAGGGGCGACTGATCAAATTTGCCATCTCCGGCGACAAGCCTGCGAAATGCAGGAGGAGTCCGTATACCGAAAAGTCCGTAATGGCACTGCCCAAGCCCACGGTCAGGTATTTTTTAAGTTGAACCAGGAAAGTCATGCTGGATGCTGGATTGTTCCTGGACTATTGTCCAGCCTGGATCTCATTCCGGAGTTCAGCGATCATTCGCTCCAGGCGTCTGCCGTATTCCACATAACTGGCATACATGGCCGATTCTTTCCTGTTTTTTTGATTCTCGTGAAAGACAGCAGCCAGGTGGGGTTCGATCGAGATTCCTCCGTCATATCCACGGGTTAGCAAATCCTTCATGATCCGCCTGATGTCGCCGTGGCCCTCCCCGGCGAACGTAAACTCCTGCGTCTGGGAATCCTCATGCCAGATCCCGTCCTTGATATGGACATAGGCCACATGATCCTTCACATGGGAGTAAAACTCCCAGCCGGATTGTCTCGGCCAGGGTTGTGGTTTGGCATAGTCAGGCGTAAAGACAGGGTTGCCGGTGTCATAAACCAGTTTCAAGCCCGGCACATTCTCCAGCAAACGCAAGGTGTATTGCCACCCCATTCCGCCATAGTTCATGCAGTTTTCGTGGACGGGCGTGATACCGGCATCGTTAAACATGGCGTGAAGCACCCTGACCCGCTTGAAGCGTTCCTCTTCCATCTGATCATGGGGGGCGCGGTCCTTCAGGACGGCAAAACTCATGATGCGAACTAGTTTAGTGCCCAAACGCTGCATTCGGGGAATCGCCCGCCTGGTTTCGGCCAGGGAGGAATCCATGGGTTCGGTTATCAGTTTACTCCAGTTGGCAATCGCTGAACCGAAACAGTTGATACTGACTCCGCTGTTTTCCAGCAATCCCGCCACCCGGTCAAATTCCCCGTCGGGAAGATCATGGATATTCGTCCCCCCGATATTCCGCGATTCAATGTTTTTCCATCCGAGTTCGAGTGTCGCCCTGATTTGGCCTTCAATACCAATGGACGCCTCATCCGCAAATCCTGTGAAATACATAGTGCCTCTCAATTCAGGGTCAGGAGTTGAATGACCGCGCCATGCTGCCGATTTTCACTTTTCGTGCCTTCTTCACAAACTTTGAATTTGCGATTTTCTGCTTCAGCATGCGCCCATAGGCGGTGGCGTTGAGCGGAAGTTGAACGGTCTTTCCGGCTTCAGAAGAGAAGAGCATGGCGTTGCCCAACTCGACTGACTTGAGACCTTCGGCGGCGGGTGCGATCAGGGTGGCGCCGGAAACAATGGTATTCACAAAATTCTGAAGAATCTCAGAATGCTGACCACCCGTTCCCGAGACAGGAATCTGAACATTCCAGAGTTCGGGACGGCCCCAGAGTTCGGGTGTTGTCTTCAGGAATTGATCGGCCGAGGTGGTGTTGCGCGTGAAGCGGATTTCGTTGCCTTCAATTACAACCTTTCCGTACTCGCCCGCGACTTCCAGCCGGTTTGTGCCGGGAGCTTCACCTGTTGAGGTAATGAAAACACCGGAGCATCCATTATCGTAGTGCAGGTAGGCAGTGACGACGTCCTCCACCTCAATGTCATGTTTATGGCCGATTTTACAGAACCCGCGGACGCTTTGGGGCATTCCGAACATCCATTGCCACAGGTCGAGATTGTGGGGGCATTGGTTCAGAAGGACGCCCCCCCCTTCGCCGGCCCAGGTTGCGCGCCAGCCGCCTGAAGCATAATAGGCCTCGGTTCGGAACCAATCGGTGATGATCCACGTGATCCGATCCAGTTTGCCGAGGGCTCCGGTGTCAATCAACTCCTTCAGTTTGCGGTAGCGTGGATCAGTCCGCTGATTGAACATGGCGGCAAAAACCTGTTTCTTGTCCTTGTGGGCCGCGATCAGGCGTTCACAATCCGCCTTATGAACCGAGATCGGCTTTTCGACAAGAACATGGAGTCCCGCCTTGAGCGCCGCGATGCCGATGGTCGTATGGGCGTAATGGGGGGTGGCAATCAGAACGGCATCACAGACTTTATCCTTGAGCAGCGCCTGAGGGTCGAAATAGGCGGCGCATTTGTATTTTCCCGCCACTTCCCTGGCGCGCTCCTGGTTGATGTCGCATACGGCGACCAGGGTGACATTGTTAATGGAAGCCAGTTTCTCTGCATGGAAGCGGCCCATGGATCCAACCCCAATAATGCTCAATTTTACCTTCGTCACGATATGCATCCTTTTCTGTTAAGAGAGTTCTTCCGACCCTATCATCCGCGTTGTTTCAATATCAATTCGATAGATGAAGCCAGGCCATCAATGAAAGCCTGTTTGCTGAAGGCTTCCGTATGGGCACGGATAAGAACCGGATCCCAAACGCAGGCCGAACATGAGTTAATGGCGTGCTGAAGGGATTCGGGTGTTTGCTGATCAAAAAAGACTCCCGAGAGTCCGTTCTTGACGGTTTCCAGGGCTCCGCCACGGCCATAGGCGACAACGGGACGTCCGCACGCCTGGGCTTCAAGGGGAACAATGCCAAAATCCTCCTCGCCGGGAAAAACCAGCAACCGGCAGCGTCTATAGAGTTCCAGCAACTGGGAATCGGATTGCCACCCGAGAAATTCAACAGTGGGGCCTGCCGCCGCCTGAAGTGATGCAAAGTCAGTGCCGGTGCCCACAATCTTCAGTTTCCGGCCACTTCGCGAATAGGCGGTTACGGCCAAATCAATTTTTTTATACGGAACCAGGGCGGAGGCAATAAGGTCAAAATCACCGGCCGGTTTGAAGTCCGGTGTCCAGCGATCAAGATCCACAGGGGGATAGACCAAGTCCGCATCGCGCCCATAGAACTGGTTGATGCGATCCCTGATATGACGACTGATGGCGACAAACCGGGTCACACGATTCGAAGCGTTCCTGTCCCACGCGCGCAACCAGGCGAGAAGGGGGCGTGCGAGTTGCTGCTTCAGGAGGCTCCCGCCCAGGTATTCATCATGAAAAAGCCAGGCATAGCGCATGGGTGTGAAACAATAACACAAATGACGCGTCCCGCCGCAGGCGCGCAATCCCTTCGCAACACAATGACTGGTGCTGATGATGAGGTCGGCTTCCGGAACCTTGAACTGCTCGATGGCGTTTGGAAATAAAGGAAGAAAGTTCCGGTAATGTTTTTCAATGCCGGGGATGGATTGCAGCCAGGACGCATGGATGGGGTGCCGGTTAATGATATCTGAAACAGCGGAACGATTGTGGATCAAAGTATAGACGGGTGCCTCAGGAAAGGCTTCGCAAAGCGACTCAAGGACACGCTCGCCGCCCCGCATACCGGTGAGCCAGTCGTGACACAATACAACCTTTAGGGAGTTCCATGCAGGGGGGTATGACGGGGTATTCATGCGTTAACCGGACTCCGCGTTGTGTCATTGGTCTCGGCCAGTTCACGGTAGAGCGCGATGGTTTGCCGGGCGGTTTCGGCCCAGGTAAACTGGCGAGACTGGTCAAAGCCCCGTTGGATCATGTGTTCCCTCTGTTTGGCGTCGGTCAGGACAAATCGAATACCTTCCGCCAGAGCGGGGGGGCTGTCGAGCGTGGTATAGTATGCGGCCTCGCCGCCGATCTCGCGCAGCACAGGTATGTCGCTGCAGATGACGGGTGTCCCGCAGGCCATGCCCTCGACAACAGGGAATCCAAACCCTTCATAACGGGATGGCAGGATGACCGCGTCGGCATTTTGGTAGGCGCGCACCAGGGCGTCGCTGGTCTGGTATCCAAGCCAGGTGACAGAGGGTTTGATGCCTAATGATTCGGCTCTTTTTCCGGCTTCCGGATACCGGGGGTCGGGAGGCCCAACGATATTGAGATGCACCGGGAACGGAAGGGTTCCCCGCAAGACCGCAAGCGCTTCGATCAAGACGGTCAAATTCTTATACGGGTCACTTCGCCCGACATAGAGGAGAACCCGGGGGTGACTGGAATCCCCTGTCTTTGTGACATTTTGTGCGGGACAATACAGGGAGGATACCCCGTTGTAAATGACCCGCACGTTGCCGTGGCGGGAGGCGGGGATGTTCAGGTGATTGACGATATCATCGCGGGAGGCTTTGCTCACCGCGATGATCCGGTCGGCGCGGGTGCCGATTTCAAGCATCAGGCGTTTGTAGAGGGGGAACAAGCGTGTCTTCAAGGCGCGCGGCGTTGCCGCGGGGAACAGCATGGGGATCAGGTCATGAATGGTGGTCACACACAGAACTTTCCCCATTTTCCCGCGAGGAAATGAGGCCAGGGGAATCATGTAATTCGTGGAATGATACACGGTGATTCCCTGCCGCACGAGCCATGACGGCATGTGAAGCTGGCTTCGCGGGGAGAAGATACTCCACGGCACGATATGCGGGCGGAAATTGGGTTTATCCGACAGTTCCGCCTCATGCCACGTTCGTTCGGCGAGGGCCTGATCGGAAAAAATCAGAATGTAGGTTGTCTGGCGGTCTTCCCTGGCAATGTGCCGGATCAGATCCCGGGTGTGGGCGCCGATGCCGGAGATTTCATTGAAGATCCAGCGTGCGTCCAGGGCGACTTTCATGCCACGGCCTTTCTGTACACATCCCACGTTTTTCGCGCCGTATCCTGCCATGAATATCCGGATGCCTGATTGACTCCCTGGAGGGACAACCGGTCTCGCCGGGTGGTGTCCGCCAGCAACGACTGTATCGCGGTGGCCCATGCCTCGGACTTGAATTCCGGAACGATGATGGCGGCATCCCCCAGCACTTCGGGTAACGACCCGCCGGCGGACGAGACGACGGGTGTTCCGCAGGCCATGGCTTCCAAGGGTGTGAATCCGAATCCCTCGTAGAATGACGTGATCAGGAATAGTTCGGCGCCTGAGTAGAGCGATGATAATTGTCCATCGGGAAGGTAGTTGAGGTACCGGATCCGGTCGCGCTTGGGCGACTGTTGCATGCGATCCATAATGGGTTCCACTTTCCAGCCTGGCATTCCGGCGATGACAAGGTCGCCGTCGAACTCGTCGAGCCGTTCAAATACTTCGAGCATAAAAGGCAGATTCTTGCGGGGTTCAATGGTGCCGACCGTGAGGAGGTAAGGGCGGGCAAGATGGAGTTGTTTCCGCAACGCATTGACGGCGGTAAGGGGTTGGCGCGCACAGTGTGGCGAAATGCCCAGATGGATGGCAGAGACCTTGTCAGGGGCGACGCCCAGGCATTCCTCGATCTCCCGTTTGCCGAACTCGGAGACGGCGATAATGGCATCGGCCCGGCGGGCGGTCTCGTGAATCACCGAGGTCAGGTATTCCAAATTCCTTTTCTCCGCAAACGCCGGATAGCGCAAGAAACTCATATCGTGGATTGTTACCACGGCTTTGCCATGGGATAGCGGGGGAATGGTGAAATTGGGAAAATGAAACACATCCGCTTGTCCCGAGAACCAGTCGAAAGGTGGCCAGTGAAACCGTTTCCACGCCTGTTGCGCGTATTGTCCTGGTATCCAACGGGTTGGTGAGAGTTGCGCGCCCGGGCAGGTGAAGTCCAGGCCCCGTCGGCGGAAGTCAAAGAAGAACAGCCGCAACTCATCTTCAGGCAGGGCGAGCGGGCCCAGGTGTTCGACCAGAGTCCTGGCATAACGCCCGACTCCGGCCCGTTGAGATACCGCCGCCTGAATGTCCACACAGATTCTCATTGCTTTCGATCCTGAATGCCGTAGAAATGGAGCCCATTGTATGGAGGCGTCAGGAAACGACAAGCCTGATTGTGGAGAAATATGACACCGGGACTATATGTGGTGGGAACGCCCATCGGGAATCTGGACGATCTCTCGAAGCGGGCGATTGAGACATTGGGGGGTGTTCAGGCGATTCTGACCGAGGATACCCGGCGGACTCGTATCTTGCTGGATCGGTTCGGGTTGCACACCCCAACCCTCAGTTGCCATAAATTCAATGAAGCGTCCCGGGCTGAAGGGGTTATTGACCGATTGCGTCGGGGTGAGTCTATGGCCCTGGTCACGGACGCGGGCATGCCGGGGGTTTCGGATCCCGGATCACGTTTGGTGGCCGCCTGTCGAAAGGCGGGGATCCCAGTCACCTGTATTCCGGGTCCGTCCTCCGTCACGACGGCAGTCGCACTGTGCGGATTCAATGGCGCCGGTTTCGTTTTTGCCGGTTTTACCCCGCGGAAAAGCGGCGCTCTGCGCAGGTTTCTCCAGCAGTTTGCAGAGTGTCCTGTCCCCGTTGTGTTTTTTGAGTCGCCGTTCCGTATTCTCAAGGTGCTGGATGAAGTGGACTCCGTTTTGGGGCCCCGCGACCTCTTTCTAGGCCGGGAGTTGACCAAGAAATTTGAAGAGACGATTTGGGGTACACCTTCTGAAATCAAGCGTCTTTTTGAAAACCGAACCATCAAGGGAGAAATTGTATTTGTCATTGCGCCCCCCCGTTGACAGCAGACGTGAGGGGTGTTAGCCTGACACCAATTGAAACGGATTTTCTATGGATACAGTGGTCGATAAAGTTGAGGTTGGGATACGAGATCAGGTGGCTTATGTCCGTGTACAGGGAAGGGGAACATTCAAGGTAGGACCGTCTCTAAAACAATTCGGAGCCTCGGCGATTGAGCAGGGGTGTTCAAGGATTGTTGTTGAAATGAAGGATTGTGTCGGGATGGATAGCACCTTCATGGGCATTCTGGCAGGACTATCCACCGTGATCAGGAAAACGGACGGCGAGGTCATCCTCTTCGATTTGAGCGAAAAGAACCTTTTTCTTTTGAAAATGCTGGGGTTGCTTCATCTTGTCCGCGTTGACACGAGTTTGCCTGACGCCTCTTTTCCTGTTCTTTCCGGTGATCCTCTCGCGACCGGTGGAGATAAGCGGCAGATGACACAGGACATGATCACGGCACACGAGGATCTGATTGATGCGTTCCCGGATAATATCGTGAAATTTAAGGATGTCCTGGCGTATTTGAAGGAGGATCTCAAGCGCACGGTGGTGCCATGACACTAACCCCACCCTCGGGGAAGTGATGACCTTGGCGCTGATCCCTTTTCAAACTTCTTGAAGAGGCTATACTCCCCCCCGCTTCGAAAAGTGAATGATTCATCAAGTTAGGCAAGGATTTGTTGGCTATGGCAAAACGAGATTATTATGAGATTCTTGGCGTGTCGCGATCGGCATTACCGGAGGACGTAAAAAAGGCCTATCGACGTCTCGCGATGGAGTATCATCCCGACCGCAATCAGGGCGATAAGGCCTCGGAGGCGAAATTCAAAGAGGTCAGCGAGGCTTACGAAATTTTAAGCGATCCCGACAAGCGGCGCCAGTACGATCAATACGGGCATGAAGGACTGAAGTCTGCCTTTGGTCCGGATGGGTTCAATTTCTCGCGTGACTTTACGCATGTCTCCGATTTACAGGATTTGTTTGGCAGTCTTTTCGGTGAAGGGGGCGGTGTCTTTGAGGATATCTTCGGCGGAGGACGTCGAACCTCCAGGACGGGTCCGCAACAGGGAGCGGATCTTCGGTTTGACCTTGAAATTGATTTTGAAGAGGCCATGTTCGGAGCCAAGAGGGAGATTACGCTTACCGTGGCCGAGCAGTGCGGCGCATGCAGGGGAATGGGGAGCGAACCGGGGAGCGTTGAAGAAAACTGCCGGCATTGTGGCGGTCGCGGAGCCGTGATTTCCGCCAGCGGATTCTTCCAGGTTCGTCAAACATGCCCCGTTTGCTCAGGCAGCGGCAAGATGATTACAAAACCTTGTCGTGAGTGCAAGGGAACGGGACGCCAGAAGAATCGAAAACGACTGACTCTTCCCATTCGGGCCGGTGTCGAGACCGGATCCCGCTTGCGGCTTGCCGGGCAGGGGGAGGGTGGTGTCAGGGGAGGCCCGTCGGGGGATCTGTATGTGCTGCTACACGTCAAGCCGAGTGATCTTTTTCAGAGGGAAGGCTCGGAACTTCTGTGCGAGATTCCCGTACCCATGCATCTTGCGGCGTTGGGGGGCGAAGTCTCGGTTCCCACACTCGAGGGGATGGCCACCGTGAAAATTGATTCCGGGACTGAAACCGGCAGGATCTACCGATTACGAGGCAAGGGTGTCCCCAGTCTCGATGGTCATGGCCGCGGAGATCTTCATGTTCGCGTTGTGGTGGAAGTTCCGGTTCGTCTGGATTCAAAACAGAAGAAGATCCTCAAGGATTTCGGTGATTCCTGCGAGGATTCCAATTATCCGATGGGGCAGAAATCCAGGGATCAGGCCACTTGTTTTTACAAGGCGAAACAGGAACTTAACAAGGCGAAGACGGAGCCATGATTCCCCGATTTTTCGTTGATTCTTCTGCGTGGAATAACCCAGTTGTTCGGTTGAGCCGCGATGATTCCCATCATCTTACCGATGTTCTCCGGCTGGGGATGGCGGATCGCGTCGTGGTCTCAGACGGAATAGGCGGGGAGGCCTCCGCCGAAGTTATTGAAATTACTCCCGGCGGCGTAGCGATTCGTATTCTGGATCGCCGCCCACAGACTGGAAGCGGTGTGATGATCACGCTTATTCAGGCCGTTCCAAAAGCCCAGAAAATGGACTGGATTATCCAAAAAGCCACGGAAATCGGGGTGTGGTCCATCCTGCCCGTGATGACGGATCGAGGTGTTGTGAAATTGGAAGAGGAAAGAGCGGACAAGCGGACGGAGCGCTGGCAACGTATTGCCGTTGAGGCCGCCAAGCAATGCCGGACGGCCTGGATTCCGACTATCCAGCCGGTTCGGTCTCTGGTCGATGTTCTGGGGGGAGGAATTCCTTTGGATGGGCTTTTGATTGCGTCGTTGGAAGAGACGGCTACCCCATTTAGAAGCGGCTTGGCAGATCTTAGGGCACGGCACCCCAAATCGGTGGGATTACTGATCGGTCCTGAAGGTGATTTTTCGCCCAGAGAGTTTGCCCTTGCGCATCAGGTCGGCGCCATTCCTGTCAGTTACGGAACCCGTGTATTGAGGGTTGAGACGGCGGCGATATACGGGTTGTGCGTGCTTTCTTACGAATTGGCAGGTAGTTAGGATACAGACTGAACAGCGGGATGATGAATCATGTGGAATGACGATAAGCCGAAAGCGTTTGAACGCCAACTGAAACAACAGTTGGCATACACAACCTCGGCATGCAAAACCGCCCGGAATTGGGGCCCGTTGGAAGTGCTTCGTGCTGTGTTGTTTCACGCCCGAATTTTAAGGGTATACGCCCTGGCCAAACGAAGGATTAGGCAGGGCTGTTTTGGGCGTGATGGATATTTGAACAGTTCCTGGAGTTCCCTGACGGTCGCGGAGAAGTTGGGAGGACGTTTTGCGGTCACGGGATTGCATCATCTGGTGGATACCCAGGGCCCTGTCGTGATCATTGGAAACCACATGGGTTCACTGGAAACGATTGCCATGCCTTGCCTTATCCTGCCCTTCAAGGAGGTCGCATTTGTGGTCAAGCAGAGTTTGACCACGCATCCCATCTTTGGGCCGATCATGTGTGCCGTGCCGCATATCGCTGTTGCACGCAATAACCCGCGGGAGGATCTCAAGCTGGTTTTGACCCGCGGCGCCGAATTACTCAGTCAGGGGGTGTCTGTTGTGATTTTCCCGCAGGCCACCCGGTCTGCGGAATTCGATGTCGATGGATTCAACACGCTGGGGATTAAACTCGCGGCACGCGCAGGCGCGCCGGTCATACCGCTGGCCTTGAAAACCGATTTTATGGCCAACGGAAAGTGGATCAAAGATATGGGTCTGGTTTATCCCTCCCGAACCATTCATTTTGCTTTCGGCAATAGGATCGGAGTCACGGGAAGCGGACGGGAAGAGCATGTGACGGTGGTTCGTCACGTTGCCTCCCATCTCAAGGAATGGGGCGGAACCATAAAAGGAGTTGTGCCATGATGTCGCCGGATCTCCAAATGAGTGTGTTGTGTGATGATGTCAGACAGGAGCGAACGGGAAAATTCATCCTCATCGGTCTTTTCGATGTGATTGGATTACCCCAATTTCCCTCTGTATTCCCCCGGGTCTGCCTCGTCAACAGGTGGTGTAGCGGGCAGGGGAATTTCAATGAAAAGACCCGGATTGTGGGGCCGGATAATGGCGTAGTCGTTGCAGAAGGCCAGGCCATTGCGGTGCAACTCGCGAACCCGGAATGCTCGGTTACCAATGTTGAGTTTTTCGTTAATCTGAAGTTTGAGAAGGAGGGAGTTTACTGGATTGAAATCCTTCTTGATGGAGACTTGAAACTGAGATACCCCTTGCGGGTCAATCGGGTCAGTCCACCCCCGATGCCGCAGGGGGGCGCCATGCAGGCGTAATCGTGTCGGAGTGTCGGAAAGAAAGTGACGTGATCGTGACGAGACGAAATGCCTGGATCGAGTTGGATTCAGAGGTGATGTGCCGGAATATCCTGGCGATCAAATCGACCCTTTCCGGGTCGGCAGAGATTATCCAGGTTGTCAAAGCCAATGCCTATGGGCATGGCTTGAACGTTGTTTCCACCAAGGCCTTTGAGTGTGGTGTCAGATGGTTTCTGGTCGCACGGATGGATGAAGCCATGGCGCTGCGCGCGGTGCTGCCAGACGTTAACATCCTCTTGTTGGGCGCAGTATGGCCGTCGGATGTCCCTGACTTGACGAACCACCGGATCATTCCTGTTTTGATTTGTGAGGAACAGGCTGTGCAATTGTCTGAAACGGCGAGACGCTCCGGGAAACCTCTGGCGTGTCATGTAAAAATTGACACGGGGATGGGACGATTCGGAATCCCATGGGAAGGGGCGCCCGTTCTGTTGTCGAGGCTTCAACGTGGAGGAGGGCTCGATATTCGCGGAATCTGCATGCATTTTGCGTCCGCCGGGAAGGTCGGTGATAGTTTTGCCGCCGTTCAGGCGTCCCGGTTCAATCAGGTGGTGAAAGGGTGCCGGGACTGCGGACTCGACAACCTCTTTAAGCATGTGGCAAACAGTGCGGCATTTGTGGCTCATCCCGAACTGGATTTTGACGGTGTCCGCATTGGAATTCTGGCCTACGGGTATGGCGGAAAGCGTAACGATTCGCGAGTACACACCAATCCCTTGCTTCAATGGAAGACCCGTGTCGTGCAAGTTAAACAGGTGCCTTCCGGATTTCCGGTGGGCTATCTGAGCACGCACATCACCCCGGAACCCACCTGGTTGGCCACCATTGATGTCGGCTATTCAGACGGTTTGTCGCGCCTGATGAGCAACAAGGGCCATGTCCTCGTCGGGGGACGGCGCGCCAAGGTGGTCGGCCGCGTGACCATGAACTTTACCATGGTCGATGTGGGTCCACAGGGAGGGGTCAAGTCGGGTGATGAAGTGACGCTGATCGGGACGCAGGGCAACGAGTGTCTCTGGGCGGATGAATTGGCGCGATGGTGCCAGACCATTCCTTACGAGATCCTGACCAATATCCGGAGCGATTAACGTGTGAAGTCTGAATCCCAGCCCCCTCCCTTGAAAGCGAACGGTGATCGCAAGACTCCGTTTTCACCCATGTTGCTATCGGCTCTGGTTTATCCGGGAACCGGTCAATTGATGCAGCGCCGGTGGGTGGCGGGGATCGGGTTCGTGTTCGTTTTCACGATCGGGTTTGTCTGGTTTGTTCTAGAGATTGTGGGTGTGTTGAAGGCGTATTATGCCTTTGCCGTTGATTTCAAGGGGGCGACCGGAAAGGCGCCGGGAGTCGGCGCCATTCTTCTCCCGTTGGCCCTTAGCACGATGATCTATATTGCAGGACTGATCGATACGGCCGTGGCCTCGTACCGGATGCGCCCGACCCGGGGATCTTCTATTTCTTTTTGATTGTGTCTGTGGTGGCAATCCAGATCGAGACAGTATTGTAAACTTCGATCCAGAGATTCTGGGCCGCGAGTAAAGCATCCCAACCAAAAGCGATGAGGAGCGCGCCGGCCAGGGATCGGAGTATCATCTGATCCGACTGGACGTACAAATAGTAGAGGGAATAGCCGGGGATGATCAGGCAGAGTATGCCAAAGAAGGAGTCGTCGGTGAAGGCATAACAGACGACCGATATGTGAAGAAAGAGAAGGGTCCAGACTCCTCCACTGATCATCAACTTCAGGAGGTCCGGGGAAACCGCGCCAGGCACATAGCGCACCCAGGCGAGGATGGCTGCCAGAATAAAGAAGAGAAGCCAGGGCAATACCTTGACTTCAAAAGCCGTCACCCTGCGTTTCAGTTTCCGCCGTTTGTATTGGGGAAGGACATTCCGCATCGCGTGAGGGTCATGTTTCTTCTGGCGCGGGTGATCCCCCGATGCGGCATCCGAACCGGTCGGGGAATCGGTCACGGGGGAAGGGGCAAGACGCAATTTCGGTTGGGGCTCGACAGGAGCGGCCTCCGGGATCGGAATAGTCACCTGGGCCTTGCATTTCATGCAGGTCAACGTTTTCGCGGAAACGAATTCCGATACCGTAATGACGTTGCCGCAATTCTGGCAGGGTATTGATTTGTCAGCCACACGGAAAAGGTATCACGAAGGGATTACGGGATCAAAGGAAACTCACCCCGCGAGGAAGGGGCTCACTCATGAAAAACGAGGCGAGAGTTTGGGCAATATCAAAGAAACCGTTTCGGATTCCCAATGATTTATTGCGTTGACCCGCTCCCCGGGTCAGAAGCGGAACAAATTCACGGGTGTGATCCGAACCTTTGAAGGTGGGGTCATTCCCATGGTCGGCGGTGATGATCAGCAGATCCTCAGGCGCCAGTTTTGGAAGCAGGGCCGCCAGGAATCGATCCGTTTGCTCCAAAGCGCAGGCGTAACCCGGGGCATCCCTGCGATGTCCGTAGAGCATGTCGAAGTCAATGAGGTTGGCAAAACAGAAGAACGAATCAGAACGGTCGGCCAGTTTCAGGAGCGCCCTTTCAGCATCGGGATTGTTTTCCACATGGAATGATTCCGCAATGCCATGGCCGGCGAAAATATCGTCGAGTTTTCCCACGGTGATGACTCTGATGCCTTGTTCCGACAAGCGATCCAGAACGGTGGGTTCGGGGAGCGGATACGAAAAGTCACGCCGGTTTTCCGTTCGCCTGAACGCGCCGGGAGCGCCAATATAGGGTCGTGCGATCACTCGTCCGACAACATAGGGGTTGCACAGCTCACGGGCGATCCGGCAGCCTTCATAGAGTTCGGCAAGGGGGATGATCTCTTCATGCGCGGCGATCTGAAACACGGAGTCGGCGCTGGTATAGACGATCCAGGATCCCTCTTTCATCTGCCGGGGGCCCAGTTCATCGATGATGGCGAGCCCATTTGCCGCCTTGTTCCCGATGGCCGTACGTCCGGTAAGGCGTTCAAATTCATGAATCAAGGGCGCGGGGAATGACGGTGCATCATGGGGAAAGAGATGGAACCCCTTGTCCATCAGTAATCCGGCCATCTCCCAATGCCCGGTTGTGGTGTCCTTACCAACGGATCGTTCCCGCATGGCGCCAAATCCGCCTTCCGTCTCGGGGAGTGATCGAACTCCCGGGATCGGAATGCCGCCTGGCAAAACGGCGGGAATGTTGCCGAGACCCAGGGATTCGAGTGTCGGGAGGTTCAAGCCGCCCACGCGCTGCCCGATGTGTGCCAGAGTGTTGGCCCCGGAATCCCCATAGGCATCGGCATCCGGCGCTGAACCGATTCCCACGGAATCCAAAACGATGAGAAAGGCTTTCATGCGGGTTGTTCCTTTCATGGCTAAATGGTACCGTCATGGTAGCAAAAGCACAATGAACGACAACCATCATCAAGGGATTCAGGCGGATTACTGGCAGGGCCACCAGGACGGAACCTGTGAGTGTCTGCTCTGTCCGCATCGGTGTCGGATCCGGGAAGGGCACACCGGACGATGCCGGGTCAGGGCGACTGTCGGGGGCGCGGTGAGGGCGATCGGCTACGGGATGATTTCCTCAATCCACAGTGATCCCATCGAAAAAAAGCCGCTGTATCATTTTCATCCGGGTTCCACCATTTTCAGCGTGGGAGGCTGGGGTTGCAATTTGGCCTGTTCGTTTTGTCAGAATTGGGCGATTTCCCAGGATTTCCGCCAGTCGGCGGCGCGGCACACCCCGGACCAGGTGATCACGTTGATGAAGGCGGAGGGGGGCGTCCGGATGGCCTACACCTACAACGAGCCGTTGGTCGGGTTTGAGTTTGTTCGAGACTGTAGCCGGTTGGTTCGATCAGAGGGCGGAACGAATGTTCTCGTGACCAACGGATATTGCGAGGAAAGTCCCGCGTCTGAATTGTTACCCTTGATAGACGCCCTCAATGTGGACATCAAGAGCATGGATGACGATTTTTATCGGAAATACTGCAAGGGCACTCTAAAACCGGTGTTAAATTTCTGCAAACAGGCCGTGAAGGCAGGTTGTCATCTCGAAATCACCAATCTGATTATTCCGGGACTGAATGATTCAGAGGAGGGGGTGCGTCAATTGGCGACGTGGATAAGGAACGAACTGGGCCCTCTGACGCCGTTGCACCTGAGCGCGTTTCATCCGGATTTTCAACTCCAGGCGCCACCCACGCCGAGTTCTGTTTTACTTCATGCGTATCAGGTGTGCCGCGAATCATTGGCCTACGTCTATGTGGGAAATCTGCCACTGAAGACGGGACAGAACACCGATTGTCCCGGGTGTGGTGCAATGCTGATCGAACGGATCGGCTATCGAACCCGGATCACGGGTCTAAATGACCGTGGATGTACCCAATGCGGACGCGCGTCGGACGTCATTCGTTAATAATCCAGCGCGTCATCGCCGACAGGGTTTTTTTCGTTGCTCGATTCGACAGTCTGAAGGTCTTTCTTTTTCCCGCCGGCGATGAGGGATTTTTGCCATTCGCCAAAGAGGAGACGGGTTCTGCGCCGGATCGTGCTTGTCATGACCTGGTTTTGGACAGAGGAAAGTTCATCAGGGCTGGCAGGCGTTCGTTCCACCACGTAGGCAATGATCAGGCCGTCGGCGCCCGGCAGGACATCAGAAAGTTCACCCGCGTTGCGGGCGGTGATGTCACTCAGAATTTCAGGAGAACTGAGATTATCGGGAGCCGAATAGGCCGAAAATACGGCGGTGGTGTGCACATTCAGGGTCATCTCCTTGGCCAGGCTGATGAATGATTTTTTGTTGTTCAGACCGGTCTGGAAGAAAAGGTGAAGGGCTTTCGCCTTTTGATCCAGAGCTTCCAAGATTGCCTTGGAGACGGCCAGCGGCTTCACCTGACTTCGAACCGCGTCGAAGGCCGGAATATACGCCTCGGTATTGGTGGCCAACGTCAGCAGGTAGATATGATTGGAGCCTGCGATGGCATCGCTGAAACGCTCGTCATTGGCGGGGCGCACTCGGAAGGCCGCCGCCTTGAAGGCCATGCCAGCGTCAATTCCAGGCAGTTCGGATTCCCTGTCAAAGAGATCGGTCTTGTGAACGCTGAGTTTTGCCTTCGCCGCCATGGCGTCGAAGGAGAGGGAATTGCCTTTCAAATCAGGGACGAGACTGTCGCTGAGGTCGTTTGCCGCATCGCGTGCGAGCTGGATGGCGGCGGCATGAATCAGCCGGTTTGAAATTACCGCTGAAACGGTTTCGAAGGGGGTGACGGATTTGACGCCATTGGTGTCTGTTGTTGAGAACTCATCGTTATGGGAGGCGTAATACTCCTCAATTGAGTTGGTATCGACCTTCTCCACTGCCTTCGTCATGTAATCCGCGACGGGAATATCGATGTAACGCACCGCCACTTTCGGGGGCACCATGAAGGCATTGGTGTTCCGAGTGTAGTAGGACTGAAGATCGGACTCCGATACTGTGACGGACTCCGGCGGAATACTGTTCGTATCGAGACTGATATAATCGATGCGGAAGGAGTCGGCGTAGCGGGCCGCCATGCGATTCAATTCCGTGGCGCTCACCCAGACAGCCGAGGATGCGATGCCGTGCAATTTCTGGAGAATGATATTTTCGGTAAGTTGATGTTCGAATTGAGGCATGGAGACGTTCAGGCTTCCCAGGACGCTCTGGCAGAAATACTGATACCGTTGCTTGCTAAAGGTTCCGTCCTCCTGAAACTGGGGGTCTCGCTTGAGCATGGCCAGGACTTCTTCAGGGCTGGATGTGATGCCCATCTCCTGGGCGGCGCGAAGCGCAGCCACCCGCTTCCATGACATCTCCCGAAGTTCCCTGTCGAGTCTGGGGGTGATGGTGATGATTTTCCCGACGCTCAGGCAGAGTCCCATGTAGGTGTTGAGCCGTGCCTGGCGCAACTCACTATCCGTGACGGGAACCCCGTCGAGTGTGCCGGCCTTGCCGACCGGACGTCCCTTGTCGCACCCGCCGTTGGGTGTGAAGAACCCGACGAAGGTTACGATCACCACGCCCGCTATGATCCACCAGACAACCTTGTTCCGGATCATCTTGTTAAACTTCATGATCATCATGAAAGTATTCCTTCCCTGATCTGTTCAAAAAACATCTTTCCCGAAAAACAATAAGCGTTATGGATACTGGGTTAGTGGAGGGGAGTCAAGGTTAGAAGTCAATGAAACGCTCTATAGGTCAAATGTATTGACTCTCGCTTACTATTCCGCCACCTTGCTGAACCTATTGTGTCATCGGTAGAATATTGACATGACCGCGCTTGATTTTTTTTCGAGACACATACAGTGAATGAGTGAGTTAAAGAAGAGTTCCGCGAAGACGTTCCGCTACAAGGTTACTGTAGCTTATGATGGCACGTCCTATGCCGGGTGGCAGGTTCAGCCCGTTCATGTAACCGTCCAGCAGCGGATCGAGGAGACTTTGAAGAAACTTACCGGCGAGACGGTAAAGGTTCATGGCAGTGGTCGGACGGACGGGGGCGTTCATGCCCGGGGGCAAGTGGCGCATTTTGACCTGTCGAGGAAATGGGTGTGCGGATATCTCCTCAAAGGAATGAACGCCGTGTTGCCCCAGGATATCAGGATCCTCCGCCTGAACCGGGCAAAACCGGATTTTCATGCCCGGCGCAGCGCGGTGAAGAAAGAATACCGGTATTTTATCTGGAACAGTGCCGTCATGGATCCCTGTCGGCGCCTGTATGCAACGCATGTCCGCCAGTCGTTGAACGTGAAGGCCATGCAGGAAGCGGCCCGACTTCTGGTGGGGCGTCATGACTTCGCCTCGTTTACGGCAAACCCCAATGTCGAGGTGGAGAGCACGGTTCGTGAAGTGTTCTATCTGATGGTGAGACAGCAGGGATCTCTGGTCGTCATCCGCGCTGCCAGTGATGGATTTCTCTACAAGATGGTCCGTAGCCTGACAGGGCTTTTGCTCAGGGTCGGGCAGGGTCATGTGAAGCCTGATGAGGTGCGGGATATACTGGCCTCGAGACTCAGAACCGCCCGCGTGCCCACCGCTCCGTCCAGGGGACTATTCCTCTGGCGTGTCTGGTATTGAGATTGCGGCGAATCTCCCTTTCAGGCTGGGAGCAGCCGGATAAAATGGGCAGGAATCGGCGCTTCAAAAGTCGTTCGCTCTCCGGTAAAGGGGTGCTGAATCGAAATGGAATGGGCATGCAGCGCCAGGAAACGATTCGGATCGTGCGGTCGTCCGTACTTTGGGTCGCCGACTATGGGGTGACCGTGTTCTGCCAGATGGACGCGAATCTGGTTCTTTCGGCCGGTCAGCAGCGTGACATCCAGAAGACTCATCTTTCTGGACTCCCGTATCACCCGGTAGGCGGTATGCGCGAGTAACCCCTTCGCATGGTTCGGCGTGGAATAGACCCGAAATGCGGCGTTTTCTGTCAGGTAGGAACTGATCGTATCGTTCTTCTTTGAAAGTATCCCGTGTACGATGGCCAGATAATGTTTTTCAGTATGGTCCCAGTTATCCTGTAACGTCCGCTTCACTCTCTCAGTTCTGGCAAATATGAGGACGCCCGAGGTGTCCCGATCCAGACGGTGGACGATAAAGACGCGTTCGTGTGACTTTGAATTGCCCTTGCGCACATAGTTGGTTAACACGTGATAGGCCGTTCTGATCCGTTCGTCATCTGTGGCAATCGTCAGCAGGCCGGGTTGCTTATCGACCACAATGATCTCGCGATCCTCATGAAGAATGGTGAGGCCCGTGGGCTGGTGGCGACGTCGGGCGATTACTGTCTTGTTGCCGACTCTGAAATCCTGATTATGGCTCATGGTTTGTGATTTTTCGTTGTATCATAACTTTGAAGGCCCGACCCATCATGGACGGGTGCATGAGTTGATGAATTTGATTGCGTTCCGGGCTCCATTGTCCGGCATTGCCCGTGGCAATGGACTCGATAATCTTGAGTCCGGCATTCAGGATGTATTGAGTTTGGTCGCAGAACAGAACTGTTTCCAGACCTGATCGTTCGCCCTGTTCCATCAGTGAAGTGAACTCAACATGGGCCGTTATGTCCTGGAGGCCGATGTGTTCGAACGGATTGGCGGATTGGGTATGACGGTGATAACAGAGGAGCGTTCCGTCGCGGCGGTGCGGAGCAAAATGGTTATTGCGCTCATGCCCGTAGTCGATGGTGAGAACATACCCCTGTGTCAGTCGTCGGGCGATGTCATCCATCCAGTCCCATGATCGGAGATTGATTTCCGTGGTGTAGCCTTCCATCAGGTGGGCTGGCAGATCGCGCAAGTACGCTTCGATGCGGGGCGAGGATAGGGGGCCGGCAACTTCAACGAATGGCGTCCCGTTGACTGCCTGGGTGGTAACGTAGAGTTCCTGCCATTGTCCTCCCACCACCGTTACGCGATGGACGGGAAGGGCATCCAGGAATTCGTTGGAGAACACACAGCCTGATATCGTGTCGGGCAGGGAGTCACCGTTCTCAATGACATGATAATCCAAATCGGGCGCCTCTCGAAGCACGTCGTCGCGCAACTGTCCATGATGTCCGCCGAACTCGACTATCCTGAAGTCCGGTGGGTTGCCAAGTTCGTCTCTGAACGTCAGGAACTGTTTCGCCAGGATGCGCCCGAAGAGGGAACCCACACTGACATTGGTGAAGAAATCGCCATCTCGTCCGATCCGGGGGATTCCCGTGTAGTATCCCAGGCGGGGATGATAGAGCGCCATTTCCATGAAACGCTCAAAGGTGATCCGTCCGCCGTGAGACGTGATTTCGCCGACGATCTCGTCAACCAGTCCCCGTTTATTTCGACCAGAAGGTGCCATTGTCATCAAGGATAACCCCGGGATTGAAGGTGGCAATCCGCCTCCACCATAGGCCGCCGGGAATGACGATGGGGTTGCCGGAATATCGTTTGAGTTGCATGTGAAAGAAAGTGCCAGAACAGAGACGTTTACGCAATATGAATGGTTACCCGTCTTTCAGTGAAATCTTCACGTGCTCTTCACGTGTCCTTCATCTTGACCTTGATAGGGCCGAAAGATTAAGGTTGGCCGAATCAGTGAGAAATTATGACACTCACGTGTCATACAGTTGAGGATATATGCTGAACACCCTGACGATCCATGAGGTATTGGAGAAATTGCAGCGGCGGGAATGCCGATCCGAGGACGTTGTCTATTCCGTGCTCGAGGCCATACGCCGGACTGATCCACAGTTAAACGGGTATCTTTCTGTGAATGAGGAAGCGGCGCTGGCACAGGCCAGGGCGGCGGATGCGGCCCGGTTGAACGGCGGAACGGGACGCCTGCTGGGTGTGCCTCTGGCGGTCAAGGATGTTCTGAATGTCAAGGGGCAGTCATGCACCTGCGGCTCGAAAATCCTGAAGGGATATGTCGCCCCTTATGACGCCACGGCCATCGCACGCTTGAGGGCGGAAGGCGCCGTCTTTTTGGGGCGAACCAATATGGATGAGTTTGCGATGGGATCCTCCACTGAAAATTCGGCCTACGGGATCACCCGGAATCCCTGGAACGCGGACTGTGTGCCGGGCGGCTCGAGCGGTGGATCGGCGGCCGTCGTGGCGGCGGATGAAGCCATCGCGGCGCTGGGGTCGGATACAGGGGGATCGGTACGGCAACCCGCTTCCTTTTGCGGATGCGTGGGTCTGAAACCGACTTATGGCTGGATTTCCCGGTACGGGTTGACGGCATACGCCTCCTCCCTTGACCAGATCGGGCCCATGACCAAGGATGTCCGTGATGCGGCCTTATTGTTGCAGATCATGGCCGGTGTGGATCCGTCCGACTCCAGCACCGTGCCCTCACCGGTGCCGGACTATCGTGCGGCGCTGAAAAAGGACTTGAAGGGGGTTGTGCTGGGGCTGCCCCGTGAATACTTCATCGGGGGGCTTCATCCGGATGTGGAACGCCGCGTTCAGGAGGCGATTGCCGTATGCCGCGAACTCGGCGCCGAAACCGTCGAGGTGTCCTTACCCCATACCCGTGATGCCATTGCTACGTATTATATCATTGCCCCGGCGGAGGCCTCGGCCAACTTGTCGCGGTTTGACGGTGTCCGGTACGGATTCCGGGCGGCTGGCGCAGGCGATCCGATCGAACTCTACAAGAAAACCCGTGCGGAGGGGTTCGGCCCCGAGGTCAAGCGCAGGATCATTCTGGGAACCTATGTGCTCAGCAGCGGATATTACGATGCCTTTTATCTGCGGGCCCAGAAGGTTCGGACGCTGATCCGTCGTGATTTTGAGGAGGCCTTCAAAAAGTGCACCGCCATCCTGTCGCCTGTGGCACCCACTCCGGCCTATAAAATCGGAGAAAAGAGTGAGGATCCGATGCAGATGTATCTGGGGGATATTTTTACCGTTCCTGTGAATCTGGCCGGGATCTGCGGGATGTCGGTTCCGTGCGGGTTCTCCGCGGATCGCCTGCCGATCGGCATGCAGGTGGTCGGCTCCTCGCTGGGCGAGGAGGCTATCCTGAGGGTCGGGTACGCATATGAGCAGGCAACAAACTGGCGCCAGTACCGGCCCAAGGACAACCCGTGAGGGCGTGGAGCGCATGTCGAAAATGAGCAACTATCGTGTAACCATCGGGTTGGAAGTGCATGTCCAACTCAAGACGAAAAGCAAAATGTTCTGTGCGTGCAGCACGGATTTTGGCGCGCCGCCGAACACCCATGTGTGCCCGGTGTGCCTCGGTTATCCCGGCTCGCTACCGGTGATGAACCGGGAGGCGATTCACCTGACCGTCGTCACGGGTCTCATGCTCGGGTGCCGCATCAATCCCTTCAGCAAGTTTGACCGGAAGAATTATTTCTATCCGGACATGCCGAAAAATTATCAGATTACCCAGTACGATAAACCGCTCTGTCTGGGTGGCTACGTGGATATTGAGGGTGAGGGAAAAGCGCGCCGCATCGGAATCACACGAATCCACCAGGAGGAGGATGTGGCGAAAAACCTGCACTACGCCACATGGAGCGGGATTGATTACAATCGCGCCGGCGTACCGCTCATGGAAATCGTCTCGGAGCCCGATATGGAGACGCCGGCGGAGGCCTTTGCCTACCTGCTGGCGTTACGCCAGATTCTGGTCTATGCGGGTGTCAGCGACTGCAATCTTGAGGAAGGCAAGATGCGGTGCGATGTGAATGTCAGCATTCGCCCCGATGGACAGAAGGAACTGGGCACCAAGGCCGAAATCAAGAATATGAACACCTTCAAGGGGGTTTTCAGTGCGCTGGAATACGAGATTGCTCGCCAGATTGATGAGGTTGACGCCGGCAGGAAAATCATCCAGGAGACCCGGCGCTGGGATGCGGACCTCGGCCAAACGTTCTCCATGAGAACGAAGGAAGATGCCCATGATTACCGCTATTTCCCCGAGCCCGACCTGATGCCGGTCGTCCTGTCGGAGTCGCAGGTGGCCGAATGGGGCGCCACTCTGCCTGAATTACCCGCCCAGCGGCGGGAGCGGTTTGTGCGGGAGTATGGTCTTCCGGAGTACGACGCCAAGGTTCTGGCCGCAGAGAAAGCGGTCGGCGACTATTTTGAAACGGCAGCGCGTTCCTCGAAAAACCCGAAGGCCGTCTCGAACTGGGTGATGAGTGATGTGCTCCGGACGCTCTCCGAAAAGAACATTTCCATTACGGAGTTTTCCATTTCTGCGGAGGCGTTGTCTGAGTTGGTTGACTTGACCGAGTCCAAGGCGATTAATTCCAACACCGCGCGGACTGTTTTTTGCCTCATGCTCGCTGAGGGCGGGAGGGCCGAGGCGATTGTTGCCGCCCGGGGGTTGGCGCAGGTCAGCGACACGGCGGCCATCGAAAAGATTGTGGATCAGGCCATTGCGGAGAACACCAAGTCGGTCGAGGATTACCGGAAAGGGAAGGGCGCCGCGTTGAAATTCCTGGTTGGACAGGTCATGCGATTGAGCAAGGGTAAGGCAAACCCGGAGATGGTCGGTGTTTGGCTTGAGCGCAAGTTGTCGAATTGACTGTCGAATTGACCCGCAGAGCGACATGGTGTTAATGTACCGGGATAGGTTTTGTAACGGCATCGTTGAGAGGGCTATGATTTGACATCCAATGACGATTATGTTCTGGAGGTTCTCAAGGAAGAGGGCCTAGTGACGCCTGAGCAGATTGCCGATGTTCAACGCAAGATGCCGCCCCATGGATCCGTCGTCGACGCCCTCATTTCCTTCAAAACACTCTCTTATGACGAGATTCTTTCCATTTTGTCGAGCCGTTTCGGCATGGAGATGATTAGTCTGGTCAACCTTCACATTCCGCCGGAGACTATCGCCGCCGTGCCCGTGGATGTGGCCCGCAAGTACAAGATCATGCCGGTTTCGAAGCATGACAATGTCTTGACTGTGGCTCTGGGCGACCCCCTTGAAGTGGATACGCTCGACAGTCTGCGCTATGTGCTGAAGAGTGAGATTGAGGGGGTTGTTGCCTTGCCCGCCGAGATCACCGCGGCCCTGAATCGGTTCTACGCCACGGATGCGTCGATGGAGACGATGATCGACCAACTGACCGAGGGAACGGTCGCCATGGTGTCCGCCGGCCGGTCTGACCTGCGCGAGGAGGCCGATGTTTCCGAATCCGATGTTCCCATCATCAAACTGGTGAGTCTGATCATCTATGAAGCGCACCGCAACCGGGCCTCCGATATACACCTCGAACCATTGGAGAAACGGTTCCGTGTCCGCTACCGTATTGACGGCGTGATGCAGGAGGTTGACAGCCCTCCCAAACGGCTGCAGGCCGCGATCATCAGTCGTGTCAAAATCATGGCGAACATGAAAATTTCCGAGAAGCGTGTTCCGCAGGACGGTCGCATCCAGGTCAACGTCAAGGGCCGGGAACTGGATCTCCGCGTATCGACCGTCCCCACCGGGCATGGCGAGAGTGTGGTCATGCGTATTCTGGATAAGCAGAATCTGGCGCTCGGACTTCCCAAGTTGGGATTTCTGGCCGATGACCAGGAGACCTTTACGCGGTTGATCGGATTGCCCGACGGGATCATCCTGGTGACGGGACCGACGGGTTCCGGGAAAACCACGACGCTCTACGCCTGTTTGAACTTTGTGAATCGTCCCGACCGGAAAATCATCACGGTGGAGGATCCCGTTGAATATCAAATGTCGGGTATCAATCAGGTGCAGGTTCGGGAGGACATCGGCCTGACGTTTGCGAGCGCATTGCGCTCCATTCTGCGTCAGGCGCCGAACATTGTGATGATTGGTGAAATTCGGGACGGCGAGACGGCCCGTATTGCCACGGAGGCATCGCTGACCGGGCATCTGGTCTTCAGCACTCTCCACACGAACGATGCGACGAGCGCGATTGCCCGTTTGCAGGATATCGGCGTCAAGCCCTTCCTGGTGGCGTCCTCCATTCGCGCGGTCGTAGCCCAGCGCCTGATTCGTAATGTGTGTGATCATTGCAAGGAGGAACACAAGCCAACCGCCACGGAGATGAAACTTCTGGGGGCGGCGGCGGATCAATTCGCCGGGGTTCAACTCTACCGGGGACGCGGGTGCGGCAAGTGTTCCTTGACCGGCTATGCGGGCCGGGCCGGTATCTTTGAAATCTTTGTCATTACCGAGGAAATCCAGCGGATGATTTTTGAAAAGGTGTCGGCCGTTGAAATACGGCAACGCGCCAGGGAACTGGGGATGCGGACCTTGCGGGAGGATGGCTTGCGTAAGGTGATCATGGGTAGCACAACCCTGGACGAGGTGTTGCGCGCCACAATGGGAGATGCCGAATGATGGATAGCAGCCAGATTGATATGAGCGAGCTTCTTCAGCTTGTTGTCGATGAAGGAGCTTCCGATCTTCACCTCGAGGTGGGGGTTCCCCCGGTGCTCCGCCTGCATGGGCGTCTGCAACCGATTGATGCCTCGGCGCTGAAACCCGAAGACACGGAACGGTTCATGAAGAGCATCACCTCCGAGGATCACCAGCAGAAGATCCGGGAGGGCGGCGGGACGGACTTCGGGTTTGGGTTTGGCACGGCGGCCCGTTTCCGCGTGAGTGTGCTGAAGACGAAGGGGCATGTCGCCCTGGTGCTCCGTCAGATCCCGTCCAAATTGATGTCACTGGAGGGAATCGGGTTGCCGGTACAGGTGAAGGAACTTCTGTTCAGGCCACGAGGACTCATTCTCGTTACGGGACCGACGGGGTCTGGCAAGACGACAACGCTGGCCTCGATGATCGATCTGATTAACATGGAGCGGGATAACCACATCATTACGATCGAGGATCCGATCGAATACTATCATCCCCATAAAAAAAGCGTGGTGACCCAGCGCGAAATCGGAGTGGATGTCCCGTCATTCAGCGAGGCGCTGCGGCGCGCGTTGCGCCAGGATCCGGATGTCATCCTGGTGGGTGAGATGCGCGATTTGGAAACCATGACGGCCGCCATCACGGCGGCGGAAACCGGGCATCTCGTGTTTGCCACGTTGCATACAACGGGAGCGGCCCGCACCGTGGATCGCATTGTGGATGCCTTTCCCATGGGGCAACAGGCCCAGGTTCGGACGCAGTTGGCCTCGGGAATCATTGCGGTAATCTCCCAATTGCTGCTGGTTCGGGCCGATGGTCCGGGTCGCGTCGCGGCGTTCGAGATCATGATCAGCACCCCGGCCATCCAGGCGTTGATCCGTGAAAGCAAGACCTACCGGATTACGTCTGAGATCCAGACGGGCGCCAAGTGGGGTATGATCACGCTTGATGCCCACCTCATGGCGCTGTATCAGGCCGGACACATCAGTTATGAGGATTTGATCACCAAGTCCCAGGACCCGGAGTCAGTGGTCTTGAAACTGGAAGAAAATCAGCGAGCCAGAAAAAGGTAGATGACGCATGCCTGATGTCCATCAAAATGACCCGATTCTCCAACTCCTGGAATCTAACGGGCTTGTTACGGCCGAGCAACTCCAGGAGATCTCGGATGAGCATCAACGCAGCGGAAAGTCGGTGCGTGAGATTGTCATCAATATGGAGATCTGTCCGCAGGATACGCTGCTGAATCTGATTGCCGAGAGTCTGGGAACCCGGGTGGTGAACCTGCCGGCTACCGATATCCCTCCCGATGTCGTGCGCTCTATTCCCGCCAGTGTGGCCCGCATGTACATGGTGGTGCCTGTTGAAAAGGGCGTCAATACCGTGACCCTGGCCACTTATGACCTGATGAGTCCGGGGACAATTGACGAACTGGCGTTCGTGTTGTCCAAGGACATTCAACTGGTGCTCGCCCGCGAGGATGATGTCCGGGCCCACGTCAACCAGTTGTATGGGGATGACAGCGCGTCCGTCAGCGACATGCTGAATGCCCTGGAGTCGGAGATTGAGCAGGTTGATAAGTTCCTGGAACTCAACACGGCCCAGGAGGATGCGCGCGGGATTGAAGAGGCGGCCGGCTCCGCGCCGGTCATCCGGTTTGTCAACCTGGTGTTGTATCAGGCGGTTCAGGATCGTGCGTCGGACATTCATTTTGAGCCGTTTGAGAGTGAATTCAAGATCCGGTATCGTGTTGACGGCGCTTTGTATGAGATGGCCCCGCCGCCCAAGCGGCTGGCCCTGCCGGTCATCTCCCGCCTCAAAGTCATGTCGGGCCTCAACATTGCCGAGCGCAGGTTACCCCAGGACGGACGTATTCAGTTGACCATTGGGGGACGCCAAATCGATTTTCGCGTCTCCTGTCTGCCCACCCAATTCGGCGAGAGTGTTGTGCTTCGCGTGCTGGATCGTGGCGTGGTGTCACTGGACATCGATAATCTGGGTATGCCGGATGACATTCTCCAGGCCGTTATGTTGGATATTGACAAACCCAACGGCATCATTGTGGTCACGGGGCCAACCGGATCCGGCAAGACAACCACGCTTTACTCCGCGTTGCGCCGACTGAATACGGTGGAGAGCAAACTCCTTACGGCTGAGGATCCTGTTGAATATGAGATCGACGGGATTATCCAGGTGCCGGTCAACGATGCGATTGGGAACACGTTTGAACGCGTCCTTCGCGCCTTCCTGCGCCAGGATCCGGATGTGTTGATGATCGGCGAAATTCGCGATCTCACCACGGCCCATATTGCCGTGCACGCCTCACTTACCGGGCATCTTGTGTTTAGCACACTGCACACCAACGACGCGGCGGGCGCCGTGACCCGTTTGATTGAT
Source organism: bacterium (assembly GCA_037143135.1). Lineage (GTDB taxonomy): Bacteria > Verrucomicrobiota > Kiritimatiellia > CAIKKV01 > CAITUY01 > JAABPW01. The sequence goes on along the minus strand of JBAWZH010000002.1, from coordinate 42,217 downwards.
ATGGATGTGGAACCGTATCTGATTTCGTCAACCATGGAGGCGGTGATCGGCCAGCGCCTGGTTCGCAAGGTTTGCACGAACTGCAAAACCGCGTATCGTCCGGATGATCAGATCCTGGAGCGGTTGGGCCTGTCGCGCCTGGATGTCGGCGACCAGAACTTCTATTATGGAACAGGGTGCGGCCAATGCAACAATACCGGGTATAAGGGGCGCAAGGGGATTTATGAATACATGAGTATCAGTGACCCCATCCGGGAATTGATCAATCAACGGAAACCGACCCTCGTGATCCGGTCCAAGGCCATTGAACTCGGTATGCGCACGCTGCGGCAGGACGGGATCAAGAACATCCTGGACGGCTACACCACGGTTGAAGAAGTCCTTCGATATACCTGATCATCAACACCTCTCGGAGATTCCACCCATGCAGAATGTCATCATAATCGGCACTGGCCCCGCAGGTTTGACGGCGGCCATTTATACGGCGCGCGCCAATCTCAAGCCCGTTGTCATTGAGGGGATCCAGCCTGGCGGTCAATTGACGACCACCACGGATATCGAGAATTTCCCGGGCTTCCCGGAGGGAATCGATGGTACGACCCTGGTCATGAAAATGCGTGAGCAGGCGGAACGTTTTGGCGCCACTTTCCTGCGCGGCGAGGTGGTCAAGGCGGATTTTTCAGGCCGACCGCTGAAAATCGTGCTGGATGAAGGCCAGGGCCTCGAGGGCTCCAGTGTCATTATTGCCTCCGGCGCCAGCGCCAAGTATATCGGCATCGAGTCCGAGCAGAAATTAATGGGGAGGGGCGTGTCGGCTTGTGCAACCTGTGATGGCGCGTTGTATCGTGATGTGCCCGTGGCTGTGGTTGGCGGCGGGGATACCGCGATGGAGGAGGCGTTGTTTCTGACCCGTTTTGCCAGCAAGGTGTCGCTCATTCACCGCCGGAATGAATTCAGGGCCTCAAAAATCATGGCGGATCGGGTGCGAAACCATCCCAAGATTGAAATCCATTGGGATAGCGTGGTGGATGAAGTTCTGGATGTCGCGCGAAATGAAGTGACGGGGTTGCGCCTGAAGAATCTCAAGACAGGCGAACGCAATGTAATTCCCGTGCATGCGATGTTCGCGGCCATAGGACATGAACCCAATACCAAGCCATTTATCGGGGTTCTGGCGATGAATGAGGCCCGGTATCTGGTGACGACTCACACGCGGACCAATGTGGAGGGTGTATTCGCCTGCGGGGATGTCCAGGATCCCCACTACCGGCAGGCAGTAACCGCGGCAGGGTCAGGGTGCATGGCTGCCCTGGAGGCGGAACGTTATCTGGGCAGCCTGGGCGGGTGAACGCCTACCAGCGTTGCCAGGGCTTTCCGAAAGACCGGTAATTCTTCAAGATGGTTCGCACATAGTTTCGTGTGCCGGGATACTCGATCATCTCGGTAAACAGTTCAGGTGAACGGGCTGTGTTACGTTTCCAGTGCAGGGCTTTTGATCGACCGGCATTATACTCGGCCAGGGCATAGGGCAGGGGATCGGCTTGAGTGTTCCAGCGCCGGATGGCCCGTCCCAAATACCAGGTTCCGGCGAGGATGTTGGTTTTCGGGTCAATAAGCGTGGCCGGTTCAAAATTGGCAATGTGCTCGGATTTAGCCCATTCGCCCGCGCTCATCGGCATGATTTGCATAAGACCAATTTCCCCCGCCTTGCCGCGGTATTCCGAATGAAAGCGCGTCTCCTGCCAGATCACTGAGGCGACTAGAAAGGGCGAAACCCGATATCGCGCCGCTGCGTCATCAATGACGGCCCTGTTGCGAAAATAGTTTAATTCAAGCCGGAAGGCCGACGCTATTCCCATCCCCAGAATGGCCAAAACACCAATAATGAGTATCGATCTCCTCAATAACCTGCTCATGTGTACCGGAAGAGTATGACGATAAGAGCGCAAAGTCGAGACTCGTAACCTGAATACCTGACGTGTTTCTACCCGATCTTGACCTCCCCGCTGGATTCTTGCATTCTCCCGTTTTAACGATTGCCTATTTGTATTCGAGTGATTTTATCTGGGAATGAGATGCTAAAAACCGCTGACTTTGACTTTGACCTGCCACCCGATCTGATTGCGCAGGAACCCCTGGAGGATCGCGAGGCCGCCCGGATGATGCTCGTCGACAGGGCTTCGGGCGCCTTGTCGCACCATTTCGTCAGAGATTTGCCAACGTTTCTCCGTCCCCATGATTGCCTTGTCCTCAACGATACCCGTGTGATACCGGCGCGAATCTTCGGGCATAAGGAGAAAACAGGCGGGCGGGTGGAGTTTCTTCTGCTCGAGGAAACCGCTGAGGGCGAGTGGGATGTGCTATGTGGTTCGGCGCGGCGGCCCAAGCCGGGAACCAGACTGATCATGTCGGGGGGGCGGATCCTGGCCGAAGTCGTGGCCTGGCGGGAAGGTGGCGGGATCAAGGTTCGCCTGTACTCGGATCGTCCATTGCTGGAAGTTCTGGAAGAGGTTGGATTGCCGCCTCTGCCTCCCTACATCAAGCGTCCCGAATGTCCTGCCAAGGAAATCCTGGCGCGTGACCGCCTCTACTATCAGACGGTTTATGCGAGGGTGCCGGGCGCCGTGGCCGCACCGACGGCCGGACTGCATCTGACCGAATCGATGCTCGGGACACTCGAAAGGAAAGGGGTGTCGCATGCGGCCGTCACGCTTCATGTGGGAATGGGTACCTTCAAGCCGGTAAAGGTTGATGCCGTGGAGGATCACGTCATGGAGGCGGAGCGATTTGACATGACTGCCGACACCGTGGCCACTCTGGCTGAAGCAAGGCGGAATAAGGGGCGGATTGTAGCGGTTGGCAGCACGGTGGTTCGGACGCTGGAGACGTCCGCCGGGCGGGACGGATTGCCGTTGCCCGGAGCGGGGCGGACGAGCATCTTCATTTACCCTCCTTATGCCTTCAAGGTGGTGGATGCCATGCTGACGAATTTCCATCTGCCGCGCTCCACGCTGATCATGATGGTCAGTGCGCTGGCAGGCGGCGAGTTGATTCGTCGGGCCTATGCAGAGGCGATCCGGGAGCGTTACCGGTTCTACAGTTACGGCGATTGCATGCTGATCGTGTAGATTCTGTAGGCCTCAGCCGCCACGCATGATCAGGTAAACCATAAAGATCAGGTAGAACGACCCGCCGACCAGAAGGATATAGGGGTTTAGAGATTTCTTGATTCTGACCCAAGTATATAACATCAGCGCCGAGGCGATGGTGAGTAGTGCGCTGACCAGAGGAACCCCGGTCAGATCCCAGGCCGTGAGGGCGACGCCGAAGGCCACCGGAAAACTGCTCTGAAAGACCATGGCGCCCGTGATGTTGCCTACCGCCAGAATGTCTTTACCCTTGCCCACCCAAATGACGGAATTGCATTTTTCAGGGAGTTCCGTGGCGATGGGCGTGATGATGATCGAAAGGATCATGGCCGAGAGTCCGAATTGAATCGAGATGGCGCTGACATAATGAACGAAGTAGTGCGCACCCGCCGTCATCAGAACCAGGGAGGCGAGAATCTGGGCGATGATGACGGTTCGATTTTCCGGCAAATGGAGATACTTGCTGAAGTGCAGGATATCGACCTCTTCGATCTCGTGTCCGTCGGAGGAGAGGGTTTGCCGGATATACCAGCCATACCCCAGAACCAGACCCGCCGCGATCACCCACCGGATCCAATGAGGCCCGTGAATAAATGACGCCAGGATGGCAACAGTGTACAGAATGATGAAAAAAGACAGGTCGCGGGTCACTCCCGAGACATCGGTGTGAATAGTTCGCGTCCGGCGCCCCAATGCCGAATAGATCAGAACCGCCAGGCCGGTAATACAGAAAGCCAATGTGGCCAGCATAAAGGGGGCTCCTGCAATGGCTCCGATCCCGACTTCATGGGCGGCCGCATTGTTAAATACAAGGATGGCGATGACCGGGATGATGGTCTCCGGGAGCGCGGTTCCCACGGCGGCCAGGATGCTGCCAACGACGCCCTGGTGGAACCCGCAACGGTGTCCCAGCAGTTCAACGCCATTGGTAAACACAATGCTGGCAAACAGGATAACGCAAAGACTGACGACGAGCATGACAATGTCAACAAGCATGAATCTATACCGCCCTTCTCATAAGGGGTGGACTCTAAGCGTTTCGGACAGGGGGGTAAAGTAAATTGGGGTATCGCTAAACTGTTACCACACCGTTGAGATCGACCTGAAATATCGTTTTCATGGTTGGGAACATGTGAAAATCTGGCGCGTCGGTCAAGATTGGTTATAGACCCATAGCGGCGTATTATCACATCATGCTGGTGGATATCCGTTGGTGGTCACATCGCTTTGCACCGGAGATGCGCTCTTGACGAAGTGATTGAAGACTGTCAAATTCTTGCTCTGAATTTTTTGAAAGGGAATGGCTTCCAGTATGATCATAGCCGATTTGAACAAGATTGAGGGACGGCGTTATCCGGCCCGGCGTCGCACCCAGAATGTAGTGGGGGGGATGTCTCCCATTCAGGCCCATAACTTCGCCGTTGGTTTTGTCACTCTGGAGCCCTATGGCGGTCAGGTGCCCTGGCACAATCAGGAACAGGAGGAAGTTTACTTCGTCCTTGAGGGCCAGGCGGAGATGTGTCTCGGTTCGGAGCGCCAGATTCTCACCTCCGGCCAGGCGGCTTACATTCCCAGCGGGGTCTTTCATCAGATTTCCAACCTCGGGGCGACGCCGGTGAAAATGATCTATACCTACGGGCCTTCCGGTGACGTGGCGCATTGGAAACAGGAACTGGCGGGAACCCTGCCGAAGGCGGGTGTAGAGGCGCCGCCTTTACCGTCCGGCGCAACGCCGCAATGCACAGAGAAACCTCATTAAGAAGGGAATCAAGTCGATGAGTTTAACGATCAAGGCTCGCGAGGGGTGCAAGTGGGATGCGGTCTCTTTGGGTGAGGTGATGTTGCGATTGGATCCGGGCGAGGGACGCATCCGAACGGCCCGTGAATTCAAGGTCTGGGAGGGTGGCGGCGAGTATAATGTGGCGCGCGGCCTGCGCCGGTGCTTCGGCCTCAAGACCACGGCGGTGACCGCCGTGACCGATAACGAGGTCGGGCGTTTGCTTGAGGATCTGATGTTGCAGGGCGGCGTCGATCTTTCCCATGTAAAATGGGTTCCTTTTGACGGCATTGGCCGCGATGCGCGCGTGGGATTGAATTTCACCGAGCGCGGCTATGGAGTGCGGGCCGCCGTCGGGTGCTCTGATCGCGGTCACTCTGCGGCGTCCCAACTCAAGCCCGGCGATATCAACTGGGCAAAATTATTCAAGGATGAAGGCGCCCGTTGGCTGCACTGCGGCGGCATCTTTGCCGCCCTGTCCGCCACGACGGCAGATCTTACCATCGAAGCGATGGAGGCGGCCAAGGCGGCGGGGACGTTGATATCCTATGATCTCAATTTTCGCGCCTCGCTCTGGAAATCGCAGGGCGGCATCCAACGCGCGGTCGAGGTGAATCGCAAGATCGCCTCGCTCGTGGATGTGATGCTCGGGAACGAGGAGGACTTTACGGCGGCCCTGGGTTTTGAAGTGCCGGGGCTGGACGAACATATTTCCACGATTGATCCCTCAAATTTTAAGAAGATGATTGCCAACGCCATTAAAATGTATCCCAACTTCAAGGCGGTGGCGACGACACTGCGCAATGCGAAGACAGCCACCGTCAACGACTGGGGCGCGATCCTGTATGTCGGGGGTGAGTTTTACCAGTCCATCATGCGCGATAACCTGGAGATTTATGACCGGGTTGGCGGAGGCGACAGTTTTGCATCCGGCCTGATTTACGGATTCCTATCCGGCAAAACGCCGCAGGAGGCAGTGGACTACGGCGCCGCCCACGGGGCGCTGGCCATGACCACACCCGGCGACACCAGCATGGTGACCGTGAAAGAGGTTGAGGCGATTATCAAGGGAAAAGGCGCGCGGGTGATCCGATAAAGGAGTTATCATGAGCGACAAGAGTAAACTCATGCTGGAACGTATTGCCAGCAAACGTATCGTGCCGGTGATCGTGTTGGATCATGAGGAACAGGCGGAGCCCCTGGCTGAGACTTTACTCAGGGCCGGTCTCGATATCATGGAGATCACCTTCCGTACGGCGGCGGCGGCGGCATCCATCCGACGGATCGCCAAACGATTTCCGGAGATTCTGGTGGGCGCAGGAACCGTGCTCGGGCTGGATCAATTGAAGCGAGCTGCAGATTCAGGGGCCACCTATGCCCTGGCGCCCGGCTTGAACGAGGCCGTCGTCCAGGCCGCCGAAGCACACGGGATCCTGATGTTTCCGGGCGTCATGACTCCTTCCGAGGTAGAGAAGGCGCTGTCGTTGAACTGCAGGATCCTCAAGTTCTTTCCAGCGGAGGCGGCAGGCGGCGTGACGATGCTGAAGGCCCTGGAAGGCCCTTACTCCCATACAGGCGTCAAATTCCTGCCCACGGGCGGTATCGGCCTGAACAACATGAGATCCTACCTTGAACGACCTTCGGTTGCGGCCATTGGCGGCTCGTGGATCGTGGAAAAGAAGATGATTGCCGACAATGACTGGGCGACTATTGAGAAATTGACCCGTGAGGCCCTGGCCATTGCCTCCTCGGTGTCGGCACGATAAGGATTTTTTCAACGAAAGGGAACACGATGAGCGAGATTAAAGTGCATACGGTCGGGATCATCATGAACGGGGTGACAGGACGCATGGGAACCAACCAGCACCTGTTGCGATCCATCTGTGCGATTATCAAACAAGGCGGCATCAAGATCAGTGAGTCGGAGATCATCATGCCTGACCCGATTCTTGTCGGCCGAAATCCCGTGAAACTCCAGCAATTGGTCAAACGCGCCGGCCTCACACGGTGGACAACCAACCTTGAGGAAGTGTTGGCCGACAGGCACAACACCATCTATTTTGACGCGCAGACAACCGACCGCCGCGTGGCCGCCGTGAAACAGGCCATCAGGGCCGGTAAACACATTTACTGCGAGAAGCCAACGGCGGTGACGACCAAGGAGGCCTATGAACTCTACACCCTGGCGAAAAAAGCGGGCGTGAAGAACGGTGTGGTCCAGGACAAACTGTGGCTGCCCGGGCTGATGAAGTTGAAAGAGTTGATCCACCGCGGGTTCTTCGGAAAAATCCTTTCCGTGCGTGGCGAATTCGGGTATTGGGTTTTCGAGGGCGACACGATTCCGCTTCAGCGCCCTTCGTGGAACTACCGCAAAGAAGATGGCGGCGGCATGATTGTGGACATGCTCTGCCATTGGCGGTATGTGCTGGATAATGTATTTGGAGGCGTACAGGCCGTGTCCTGTCGGGGAGCCACGCATATTGAGACACGCTATGACGAGGCGGGTAAGCCCTACACGTGCACCTCCGACGATTCCGCTTATGCCACCTTTGAACTCGAGGGCGATATCCTGGCGCAGTTCAACTCGTCGTGGTGTACGCGTGTCCGTCGCGATGATTTGCTCACACTTCATGTGGATGGAACCCTCGGGTCGGCCGTGGCCGGCCTGCGTGATGTCGTTGTCCAATCCTACGGGGCGACTCCGCGCGCGGTCTGGAATCCGGATATTCCCCAGCCGATAAACTTCTTTGAAGGGTGGCAGAAACTCCCGGAGCAACGGGAGTACGACAATGCGTTCAAGGTTCAGTGGGAATTGTTCCTGCGTCATGTCGTCAAGAATGAGCCGTTCCGCTGGAGCCTATTGGAAGGCGCCAAGGGCGTTCAATTGGCGGAGAAGGGGCTTGAGTCCTGGGCGAAACGGGCCTGGGTCTCCATTCCCGCATTGAAGGCGTAATGACTCCAGAGAAAGTAGCAAGACTTATGAAACACGTGGCTTTGATAACGGGGGCGGGACGGGGGATTGGACTCGGGATTGCCGAGTGCCTTGCGAAGGATGGGAAGGACATCGTGGTGTGCGATGTTCATGAAGAATCGGTTGTTGCCGAGGCGATGGCCGGACTCCGGAAACTTGGCGCCGAGGTTCTCTATTGCCGGGCCGACGTGACGGATGCTATGGCACGCAAGACCATGCTGGAGCAGATCAAGGCGAAGTTCGGCCGACTCAACGTGCTGGTCAACAACGCCGGCGTCGCCCCGAAGGTGCGCGCGGACATTCTGGAGGCGACGGAGGAAAGTTTTGAACGTCTGATCAGAATCAACCTGCAGGGGCCCTACTTTCTCACGCAGGCGGTGGCAAATTGGATGATTGAGATGAAAAAGGCGGATCCGGCCTTTGCCGGTTGCATTATCAACATATCCTCGGTTTCTTCTACCGTGGCCTCGGTCACGCGCGGTGACTACTGTATCTCCAAGGCAGGTGTCAGCATGGCCACCCTGTTGTACGCGGCCCGCCTCGGGGAATACGACCTGCCCGTTTATGAGATTCGTCCCGGCATCATCAAGACGGATATGACCTCCGCAGTGACGGCGAAGTACGACAAGTTGATCGGCGAGGGTTTGCTCTTGCAGTCGCGCTGGGGGCATCCGTCCGACATCGGCCGTGCCGCCGCCATGTTGGCGCGCGGTGACCTTGCCTATTCCACCGGCCAGGTGATCATGGTCGATGGCGGACAGACGATCCACAGACTTTAAGGAGTTGCCATGCAGAACGAAATTTTAAAAGTTGACGGCGATGAAGTGTCCGTCTGCCGCGTCCACACCTTGGTCATTGGCAGCGGGGCGGCGGGACTCAATACGGCGCTTCAGTTGAATCGCAAGGGAATTGAGGATGTGCTGATCATAACCGAGGGACTCCAGAAGGGAACCTCGATTAACACGGGAAGCGACAAGCAGACCTATTACAAACTGGCGATGTGCGGTGTCGACACGGATGCCCCCAAGGTTATGGCCGAGACCTACATGGCCGGCGGGAGTATGCATGGTGACCTGGCGCTGGTTGAGGCGAGCCTTTCGGCCCGGGCCTTCCTGAACCTTGTCAATCTGGGTGTTCCGTTCCCTCAGGATCGTTTTGGTCAGTTTGTCGGTTATAAGACGGATCACGATCCCCGCCAACGCGCCACGTCCATCGGCCCTTACACCTCCCGTGAAATGTGCCGGGCCCTGATCAGGGAGATCCACCGATGCCAGATTCCGGTCAGGGAGGGGCGTACGGTGGTCTCGCTCCTGACTTCTGACGCAGGGGATCACACTCGCGTTGTCGGCGCAGCAGTTTTGGATGACAAGGGGGAACTCGAGTTGTATGCGGCGGAGAATATCGTGCTCGCGGTAGGAGGCCCGGGCGGGTTGTACAAGACCAGTGTGTATCCCAAGATCCACACGGGGGCGATTGGTGTGGGCCTTATGGCCGGCGCGGCGGCGCAAAGCCTGCCTGAATCGCAGTACGGCCTGGCGTCGATCGCGTTCCGTTGGAATGTCTCGGGGACATACATGCAGGTCGTTCCGCGGTTCATCAGCACGGACGCCGACGGCAAGAGCGATGCTTGTGAATTTATGGGCGAGTACTTCAATTCGGTCGGCGAGATGAATTCCATGGTTTTCCTCAAGGGGTATCAGTGGCCGTTTGATTCCCGCAAGATCGCCGGCGGTTCCTCGATTGTGGACATTCTCGTGTACATCGAGACAGTCCTCAAGGGACGCCGCGTATTTCTGGATTTCAGGGATAACCCGAAAGGCTTCCGGTTTGAGGATTTGAGCCCCGAGGCGCTTCAGTATCTGACGAATTCCAAGGCGATACTGGGAACCCCGATCGAGCGGCTTGAAAAAATGAATCCCGGTGCCATTGAACTTTACAAGGATCATGGCATCAATATCCGGCTCGATCCGCTGGAAATCGCCGTGTGTGCACAACACAATAACGGGGGACTGGCCGGTAATCTGTGGTGGGAATCGACCACTGTGAAGCACTTGTTCCCGGTGGGCGAGGTGAATGGATCACACGGGGTGTATCGGCCGGGCGGGTCGGCGTTGAATTCCGGCCAGGTGGCGGGGTTCCGGGTCGCTGATTATATTGCGGCCCGGTACGCCGGTGTGTCCGGCGATGCCAGGGACTTGCAGTCTGCCGCATCGCTTGCCGTGAAGGAAATCAGAGAACTGATTGGACGACCTGCCATAACCGACTGGCGGGCGGAGCGTGAAGAATTCCAGAAACGCATGAGTCGTTCAGCCGCACACATCCGGTCGAAAGACGACTTGCGCAAGGCGGCTCAGGAAGCCTGGGCACAGTGGAAACGTCTGGAGAAGGGCGGTTGCGCCGGCGCAACGCCCAAGGATCTCTGCGAGGCCGTTCAGAACCGCCAACTCTGCTTCGCCCATGCGGTCTATATCGAGGCGGTTCTGTTTGCCATCGAAAGCGGCGTGGGTAGCCGTGGGTCGAGCATTGTGCTTGATCCGGCCGGCCAGCGAGCCCACGGTAAATTGGATCCAGCCCAATGGAGTTTCGCCGGGGAGAATCCCGACTTCCGCGACAAGGTTCAGGAGACGATCGCTCAACGGAATGGATCGGTGCTCTCCAAATGGGTGCCACGTCGGCCTATGACGGACAGTGATGCCTGGTTTGAGACGGCCTGGGCTTCCTACCGGAAGGGTGACATTTACAACACCTGACTAAAATCCCTTCAGGGGAGTGGCCGCAGCCCTTCTCTGAAGGGCTTTTTCTAATGCGACGTGATGGTCGTAGGCCTTAACGTAGGCTTCGGTAAAGAGGGTCAGGCTGGTGTCGTTGCCGCAGGCGTACGCTTGCGCCGTATGCCAGAAATTGGTGCCGGGGATGATCTTTACTCCGATAACGTCCTTGAGATGGGCGATCTCCCGATTCCGATTTTCGATCAACTCGGCGAGAGCCTTGCGTTCAGCGGCCTCTTTCTTGAGTCGTTTTTCCTCAATACCACTGGTCTGCTCCAGTGTGATAATCTTGGTCTTGGATGTGCGTGCCAACGTCTTGGCGCTGTCCGGCACGGCATTGGTCGGCGGGGTCAGAGGCGGCAAGGGTAGCAATTTCGACCAGTTGGTTGAGACGATGCTGAGAAGAGAATTAATCTTCACCTCTGACAGAGTGACGCCAGATGTGCTGATTGGGCGGTATTCGATATATTCCGCGCGCAGTCCGTCCTCCGGGCTACGCAGAAACCGGATCGAGAGTTGGATCCCGTTTTTTTCATAATACTGCTCCTTGTCCCAGAATCCCGTGGCTAACTTCACCGGTGTTTGTTTCAAGACATAGCGTTCGGCGCATCTCTCGGGAGTTTCGCCAATCCGGGCCGGGAGAGAGGAAGCCAAAAGTGCCACAGATACAATACACGGTAGTAACCACCATCCCCGGCGGTGTTGATCATTGACCGTACCGGCGACGCGCCGTCTCCGGCCGTAAATCCATTTGCAGTGTGACATAACCAAGACCAATTCAGGGTGTATTCGATACGAACTCAAGCACTTTGACTCCACAGGACTCAAGGGTGAAGGTAACTACGGGTTCCTGGATCAGGGTGGTCTCGCCGGACCACACATCCCTGACTTCGAGAGGGAATGTGAGTTCACACCCGGTGAGGTTAACGGTAATTGTTTGATCGTGGTATATATCGAGGTTGGAAAGTAACAGGTAACTGGAATCCTGACGGCTGCCGCTACGCCTGAATGCGCCAAGAATGGCCTCATGGCCAGAATCGACAAAGGTCAAGTTTCCTCCCTGCCTGAGCGTCTCGGAGGACGCCAGCAACGCATTCACCCGCGCAAAAAAATCCACAAAGACAGGATTGGCTGACAAGCCGAGCTTCTGCATCGATCCGATAAAGGGAATGCGTTCGGTGACGCCTGCTTCGACTCCCTGCACCAGGCCGGTGTGTCCCATGGTGAAGAGGGCGCAGATGGCGTAACGGGGCAACGCCGAGCGGTCAGACCCGAACAGTTGGGCCGGCACACCGGTGTCATGCGTGGTGATGGCGCACAAATGGCGCAACCGACTGGAAACAGTGTGCAGATAACTGATGTAGTGGCGCAATGTGGGGCCGAATGGATATTCCCAACTGTTCGCCAGCAGCAGATTGATGCCCCACTCCGGAACGGTTCGCTCCAAAGTGAGTTCATCGGTGAAATACTCGCCCAGAATCGCCAAGTCGGGATAATCCTTGCGCAGGGAGCGATTGAGGTCGGTGATGAAATCATGGTTACTACTGTGAAGGTTGTCGAATCGTACCATGCCCCCGGTGTACGCGGCGTAGTTCGACCAGAAGGATGCGTATTGCTGCATGTAGTCCCAGATATCACGGCGGGCAAAGGTGTCGGGATGATCATAATAGAGGGGAACCAGGTCATTCCATCGGATCCAGCTTTGCATGTGCCAACACCCCGCCCGCTTGAACCCATCGGCCTCCACATCATCCGGAACAATCCAGTCGGGCCGCGCGTGGACGATCTGGCTGTCGGAACAGACATGGTTCAGAACGAGGTCAAGACAGAGCCGGAGGCCGTGGGCACGGCAACATTCAACGAAGTCTTCAAACTGCTCCAGTGGGCTTCGGAGATCGGAAGGATCGCGGTAGCGGGGATCAACATCAAAGAGATTGGCGGCGGCATAGGGACTATTTGAAAAACCCATTTGTGAGACCGGCAGAAGGTGCAGGGTATCGAACCCCATACCCCGGATACCTGGCAGAAGCCGTTTCCAGTCCGTTATGGTTCCCGAGGCGTTGGGGATCAAGGTGTAGAGGCGAACGAGACGCATGGAGGGGGGGTCAACCATGACATAGGAATGGGGGACACGATCCCAGAACCACTGGTCGCCGCCATCCAGCGAATATTTAATCCTGAACCGGTAGAGGCCGCAATGGGGGATGATCCGGGTGAGTCGGAATACCTTGTTGTCATGGGTTGTAAAAGGGATGTCGTGCCATTCGCCCGGCCCGGTCTCATGGATGTCAGTATGAAGGAGCACGATGGGCGGGATTGAATTGTCCACGTTCAACGTCACCGTGAGATCAAGGGGCGAATCGCAAAAAAGGCGTGAGACATTTTTTTCACCGAATGGAAAGGAGCGCTGGATGATACCGGGCTCGCCCTTCCTCAGAGATCGTGGAGCCAACGAGGGAATCGGGCTTCGTGAAATGCTCATGATGGATCCTTCAGTTGCATGAGTTGAAATTATGCTGAGCCAGGCGACGTATGTCGAGGGGAGAATGAGGAGAAAGGATTCCTCATCCTTGATCGGCGCCTTGATTTCTGTCAAACTCAACCTTTCGATGGATATAGACTAACCCATGACTCAACAGGCGCTCGATAATCTGGAATGGCTTTCCGATCTTAACCCGCAACAGAGGCAGGCGGTCATTCATGGCGCCGGCCCCCTGCTGGTCGTGGCGGGTGCCGGAAGCGGCAAGACGAAGACTCTGGCCTACCGTGTGGCCTACCTGATATCGCAGGGAGTCAATCCCGACCGGATCCTGTTGATGACCTTTACCCGGCGTGCGGCGGAGGAGATGCTCAAACGCGCGGCGGCGGCCTCGACGCAGAATGCCCACATGACCGGCCGGGTCTGGGGCGGAACCTTTCATGCCATTGCAAACCGGATTCTTCGCACCTATTCCAGGCAATCCGGTCTTCCGGATGATTTCACGGTCATGGATGAGGCCGATTCCGGTGACTTGCTGAACGTGGTGCGCCATGAATTGAATCTCGGGCGGAATGACAAGCGCTTTCCCCGTAAGGGCACATGCCTGGGAATCTACTCCCGTTGTGTCAATGGGTGTGAGATTCTGGAAAGCGTCCTGACGAAACACTACCCCTGGTGTCTCGAGTACAAGGAACAACTCAAAACGCTTTTCACCAACTATGTCATCCGCAAGCAGCAGCGCGGGGTATTGGACTACGATGATCTGCTCCTGTATTGGCTCCAACTTCTGAGCAGTGAGTCCATGGCGCAGGAGATCGGGGGGCGGTTTGACCACGTTCTGGTGGATGAGTATCAGGATACGAATACCGTGCAGGCGGATATCCTGAAAGGACTGCGCCGGTTTAATCCCAATATCACGGTGGTCGGGGACGATGCCCAGAGCATCTACAGTTTCCGGGCGGCCAATGTCCGCAACATTCTCGACTTCCCCAAGCAATTTCCGGGCGCCACCGTGATAACGTTGGAACAGAATTACCGTTCCGTGGAACCGATTCTGGAGACAACAAACCGGCTCATCAGCCAGTCGCATGACCGGTTCACGAAAAACCTGTGGTCCGCGCGCAAGGAGGGGGGGTGCCCCAAAATTGTGACCTGTCGTGACGAGTCCGCCCAGGACAAGTATGTGGTTGACCGCATTCTGGAACATTATGAAGCGGGTATCCCTCTTCATAAACAGGCGGTTCTTTTTCGATCAGGACATCTGTCGGATTCTCTTGAAATTGAGCTCACGCGGCGGAACATCGCCTACCATAAATATGGCGGTCTTCGTTTTCTGGAGGCGGCGCATGTCAAGGATCTGATCAGTATTTTGAGGGTTGTGGAGAATCCCTCTGATGAGATTGCCTGGTTCAGGGTGCTCCAGATGATTGATGGGATTGGTCCGGCCACGGCGGGAAAAGTTATCGCCCACATCAGCCAGGCCCATGATCCGCGAGCCTTAAAGACGTTTACCCCGCCCGCCGCCGCAAGGGCCGGCTGGAAGGAATTGGGGCAGTTGATGGATGATCTGGTGGCGGCGGAGGCGCACACTCCCTCCGCTCATGTTCAGCGTATCCGATTGTTCTACGACGATATCATGGCAAACCGTTACGAGAATGCGAAGGCCCGGTACCGGGATCTGGATCACATAGAACAGGTGGCGTCCCGTTATAAGTCACGCAGGCAGTTGCTGACGGATCTCATCCTGGATCCCCCCAATTCAACCAGCGATATTGCCGCCAATCCACTCAAAGATGAGGACTGGTTGGTGTTGTCCACCATTCATTCTGCCAAGGGCTGTGAGTGGGATGTCGTATATGTCATCCATGCCTCCGATGGGTGCCTGCCCTCCGACATGGCGACAGGTAATGACAAGGAGATCGAAGAGGAACTGCGTCTGGCCTATGTTGCCATGACGCGGGCCCGCAACTATCTCTATATAACCTGGCCATTGCGATACTACCAAAAATGGGGGAGTTTTACCGATAAACACGTCTATTCCCAGATATCCCGGTTCATCAGCGATGAAGTCCGCGCCTCCTGTGAGATGGTTGCCTGCGGTACGAGCCCCTTTAATGACGATTTCGAATACAACCAGGACGACATTGTGGGGCGTGTCCGAAACCAGATCCAATCGCGATGGGAATGACCTGAACGACAGAGGCTTATTTTGCGAAATAGGCTTTCCGGATGGCCTCGGTGAGTTCCACCGGATCCGTTCGATTCAACCGCTTCAGAATACATTCCCAGCGGTAGGCGAAACTGCCGTGCTCGTCACGGGGCCGGTGTTTGAACAGGGTGTCAAAGGATCGTTTCCGCCTCTGGTAATCCTGTTTCATGTGCAGGAGCCTCGCGGTAAAGGCCGAGAGGTAAGACTCAAGAACATCGTGGGGGTTGGTGAAGAAGGCAAGCCGCCTGTGGATCGGCGTGGCATAAGCCCCTGCAAAGACGTGGAGTTCCGAGGTGTAATCCGTGAAGGTTCCCGTATGGTCGGACAGAATAATCTCCTTCGGGAAATTGGATTCATCCTCAACCATCACCTCGTCGCCGTCATCAAACAGGACGGCATTATTAAGATTCAGACGGCCCAGAACGATATTGCAGGCGGCGGCACGTCCCATGAATTCCGCAAATTTGAGGGCATAAGCGCTGTTTAGAAAACGTGAATTGGGCAGTTTGTCGGTGGCGATGCCCGCGATGTAATCGCGTTCAAAATACGTGGACCAGATGGGCTGTCCGCCATAGCGCTGCCCATAATAGAGTTCACTAATCTTCCGGGTTGTAATGCGGGGGGGCAGGTTCATTCCCAATTGTCTGCACCCAAGGCGTCGATCCAGGATGTATTCGGTGTACTCCTCTGCCTCCATAATTGCGGGTAGGAGATCCTTTCCCTCGTCCAGATGCTCCCGGATGCCCCATTTCTGCATTCTGATAATCCGGACGACGGGGTGAGGAGAGCCCTGTTGCTTGATTTCCGCCACATAAACATCACGTCGTCCCGCGCTTGTTGGCCGCCGCGAAAGGGAGCCGATGACGCGCCCGATGTTGACATAATCAAGGTCGCCGAATTCCCTTACGAAATTAAAAATAAATCCGCGCGCCTTCTCGTCACAGAGCATCTGCAATTCCGGCGTCGTCCGGGTTGTGTCCAGTTCGTCGAAAATAGAGTCGAGCATCAATTCGCCCTCCTCAATACGCCCCCCGGGCAACCACTCGATTTGCATGAAGAACTCGGAACTCAGTCCGAGCATCAATTCCTCGGGAAGGGTGACTCCCTTTTGGCCAATCAAGGCCGAGAACATCAGGGTACGCCAGTCGGGATTATCGACATTATCCTCCCTGAGATCAGAGCGAACCGCATGATGGAACAGATCCTTCAACTTCTCAAAGCAGGCTCGAATTCCATCTGGAGGGAGGGACTCGGGATTGCAGGACGGGAAAAATGAGCGACTAAATGAATCTTCCGTGCAAAAAAACTCAATCTCCGGATGGCCCATGCGGTTGTAGTGTCCGGAGCAATCACGTATCTCCGCCAGGTGCATGGCGAGGTCAACGTCGGTCAGATTCCCCAGCTCGCAAAATTGCTGATAGGTGAGAAAGCGGGTTCCAATGTCCCGACTGTAATAATAGATTGATCGACCACTGATCGGGATCATGGAAGTCTGGATCATCCGTTTCATTTCATCCGGACTCTGGGGTAGGGGGGCAATACGCCAGTTTTCTCCCCGCTGCTTGATCGCGAGACGCACTTTTTCATTCAACAGATTGAGAAACTTGATCGTCTGCTTGGAGACCAGTTCTTGCAGGAGTTCATCGGCCTCAAAGGCGAGTCCCATGTCTTCGGGATCAGGCCGAATCAGGATACAGTTGTCTTCCATGATCAGATCGACCGACTGCTGCCATTCCAGCATTTCGTCCTCCTCAGACAAGGGATCGAGACCGTTTTGGCGGCGGTGGGCATTGAGTTCATTAATGTAGGCGACACGCTGGACGGCATGAATCCCGGGTATCGTTACGATGGTCCGGCTACGCGGGAATATGGTTCCGATTCGGGATATCAGTTTCCCTTGATCGGACTTCGCGAGAGGATGCTCGCCCAGAATATGAATATTCATAAGCGTGACAGTCTATCAATGTTTCCCAAATCCCGACAACTGTTCGTTTTTCTGGGTGACAGTTGGGCGCGTTTGAATACCATGGGGGCATGAATTCAGTTTATACCACGACGATTACCCGGGAAGCACGGCGCCGTCATATCCGCATTGACGTGATTGATCCGATTACCCCGATATTTGTGCTGACTCACAAGAAGCGGCGCATCCGGTGTTATAATGCCCTGACGGATCGCGTGGGGGCGGTGTCCTTCCACATGACCCAGAACAAGCGCCTGGCGAATCGATTTCTTCATGCCCATGGATTTACCGTGCCTGCTCAAGTTTTATATACCGACAGGAAGGCCGCCGAGCGGTTCCTGAAACGGCGCCGAAGCATCGTGGTCAAGCCCTGCACCCAATGGGGTGGACGCGGGGTGTCGGTGGCGGTCAGAACTCCGGAGGAACTTGACCGGGCGGTTCGTTTCGCCCGCCGCTTTGAAGAGGAGATTATTCTGGAGGAGTGTGTCACGGGCGTTGACTACCGACTGATCTTCATCGATTTCAAATTTGTAGCCGCCATACGGCGACAATCCGCGCACGTTACGGGGAACGGACGTGATACGGTTCGCGAGTTAATTCAGGCACGAAACCGACGGGAGCGACCCCGTGATCCCAGTCACATTATTCCTGTGGATGGGGAAACAGGACGGAATCTGGAGATTCTGGGTTTATCCTGGGAGACCATCCCGGCGGCAGGAGCCGATGTTCGAGTCCGCCTGACTTCAAATTATCATACTGGAGGTGACGTTGAAGTGGTGACCAATCAGGTCAGTCGTTCACTCGTTGCCGTGGCCCGGCGCGCCGCGCGATGCCTCGGGGTTCCGGTTATTGGCATTGATTTTCTTTTCGATGAAAAGACAGGGCGGTACTGGTTGATTGAACTGAGTCCGGATCTGGCCATTTCACCGCCGGAAGGCGAGGAGGTTGCCCGGCATTTTCTTGACTCCCTTTTCCCGGAAACAAAACAAGCGAGCCGGAATCGGACGGGTAAGTGAGCGGCCATGAATACTGAATCAACGAAGTCATGTCATTTGGTTGGCGTTGCCGGTGTGGGAATGAATGCCCTGGCTCAGGTGTTAATTGGGGACGGGTGGGAAGTCAGCGGGTCGGATCGTTACGAGGATCAGGGACAGGATCTTGAGGTCATTTGCAAACTTAAGGAGGCGAACGTCCGGTTTTTCCCGCAGGATGGTTCCGGCGTCACTCCCGGAACCGGCGCCGTGGTGGTGAGTACCGCCATAGAAAAGGACAATCCTGACGTCGTCGCCGCTGCGCGTTTGGGGGTTCCGGTTCGGCATCGCGCTGAGATGCTGGCTGAATTGGTCGAAGGCAAACAGACCGTCGCCATTGCCGGAACCTCTGGCAAAACGACCGTGACCGGAATGGTGGGGTGGATCCTGGAACAGTTGGGGGGAGACCCGACTGTGGTAAACGGAGGGGCGCTGGTGAACTGGGCTGATCATCACCGAATTGGCAACGTCCGGACAGGCCGATCCGGCCTTTGTGTTATTGAGGCCGATGAGAGTGACCGGTCATTGTTGCGTTTTCATCCGGAGTGGGCGCTGATTACGAATATGTCGGCAGATCATTTCAGCCTGTCTGAAACGGAGATTCTTTTCAGGCAGTTCCGTGGACAGGTCAGTCGTGACTGTATCATCGGATGGGAGTACGGTCTGGCAGGTAACTTGAAGCCTAGCTTCGGGTGTGATGGTTCGCAGTTCACGTATGACGGTGTGGAGTTCGAATTATCCCTGCTGGGCGCCCACAATGTTGAAAATGCCATTCATGCCGCCATCCTTTGCAGGCGCATGGGATTCGATTTGGGGCTTATTGCAGATGCCTTGAGAGGCTTTAAGGGCATCCAGCGCCGCCTGGAGCGCGTTGGAACGGAGCGTGGCGTTACGGTTGTGGACGAATATGCCCACAACCCGGCCAAAATTGCCGCTGCGTGGCGGGCCGTTTCGCCCTATTCGTCGCGCGTGACGGCATTCTGGAGACCCCATGGATTCAAGCCGTTAGCCATGATGTTCAATGATCTGGTTTCGATGTTCGCCGGAGTTTGCCGCCAACAGGACAGACTCTATCTGTTGCCGGTCTATTATGCCGGCGGAACGGTTAGCAAGCAGATGGATTCCGATGCCTTGGCTTCGGCCCTGAAGGACAACGGAGTGTCAGTTGAGTGGGTACCTGATTATGACACTCTGATGAAGCGCATGAGTCTGGACTGCAGGCCGGGTGAAGTGGTTTTGTGTATGGGTGCGCGTGACCCCGGCATACCCAAGTTCGCCCGCGAACTGATTGGTCAACTGCGATCCGGTTGACTTCGTATGATTGTTTCAATGCCACTTGTCTCCCTCGTGACGGTTTGCCATAATCCCTGCGAATTCAACGGGATCAACATTGGATGGCGGCAGATTTATGGACACATTAAAAATCTATAAGCAACTTGCGCTGAAGCATGGCACTCCACTCTTTGTCGTGGATCACAAGATGCTCCGGAAGAACTACGCCATCTTTAAGAAGCACCTTCCCCGTGTTCAGGCGTATTATGCGGTGAAAGCAAATCCTGACCCCGCCATCGTGAAAACCCTCTTTGATGTCGGATCCAGTTTTGACGTTGCGTCCATGCCGGAATTCAACATTGTGCATGAGCAAATCAAACACATGCCGGCCAAGCAACGGCAGGAGTGGATTTGGGATAAAATCATTTACGCCAACCCGATCAAGGTGAATGACGCCCTGCGTGAGTTGGATCAGTACAAGGCCCTGGTCACCTATGACAATCATGAGGAGATTCGGAAAATCAAGAAACATGCTCCGAACTCGGGACTTGTCCTGAGGCTGAGCGTCCCCAATACCGGGGCCATGTGCGAGCTTTCATCCAAGTGCGGTGCGGCCTCAGGCGAAGCGGTGGATCTTATTCTGGAGGCCGTCAAGTCCGGATTGGTCGTGGAGGGGCTGAGTTTTCATGTCGGGAGCCAGACAACCAACTTCGAGAATTTTGTCCAGGCAATCAATCTGGCGGCCAGTGTCTTCGAGGAGGCCAAGGGACGTGGATACACCAAGATGAACCTCCTGGATATTGGTGGAGGATTTCCCGCGCCGTATGACGAAACGGTCAAGCCGTTCAAAGAGTTGGCACATAAGATCAATGCCGAATTGAACCGGCTCTTTCCCAAGACCATCCAAATACTCGCTGAACCGGGCCGTTTTATGGTTGCGACGGCTGGCACCGCCATCTCGCAGGTAATCGGAAAGGCTGTTCGCAATGGCAAACTTTGTTACTACATAGACGACGGTGTCTATAACACCTTCTCAGGCATCATCTTCGACCATTGCCAGTATCATCTGAAGGCTTTCAAAAAGGGCCCTGCAGAGATTTGCACAGTATTCGGACCGACCTGTGATGCGCTGGACGTCATCTCCATGTCAGAGGAGCTGCCAAGCACCCTGGAAAGGGGCGATCTCGTCTATAGTCAGAATATCGGCGCCTACAGCGTGGCGTCCGCAACGCACTTCAACGGGTTCGCGCCCGCCACGATTGTGCATATCAACCAGTAGGTTTCCTCTTCATCTTCGCTACCGGTTTGGGCTTGAGGGCAATCATGGGATTGGCGGCGGAGACCGTTACCGTTGCGGTTGATTCAGCGAGTTCCACCTCCAGAGCCCGAACGGTTCCATCGAAAGAATACTTCCCGCCGGGTTTGATCTCCTTGATGTCCGTGGGCAGACCGATCTTGTCAAGAATGGCGATAAAGGGCTCGGGATCGAGTTCCTCTACGTTCACCATCGTTTTCGGATCCCAAATCCCCTGGGCCACCAGCATGGCCGCGGCCACCGGGGGTACTCCTGCCGTGTAACTGATGCCCTGGGATTCGATTTCTTCGTAACAGGCATGATGGTCGGAGACCTGGTAGATGAAGACCTCCCGTTTCTTGCCGTTCTTCCATCCTTTGACAAAGTTCCCGATGCAGGTTTTCCCGGTATAGCCAGGCGCCAGTGTCTTGGGATCCGGCAACAGGGCCTTGACGACCTTCAGGGGAACAACCTCTTGCCCCGTGGTCAGGGTTACGGGCAGGTGCGACAGAAAGCCAAGGGTTCGCAACACGGTGAACACATTGATGTAGTGGTCGCCGAATCCCATCCAGAACCGAATGCTCTTAGCATCGATGTTTTTTGACAGGGAGTGAAGTTCATCGTGGCCATTGAGATAGATCGGACGCGGCCCGGCAACCGGGAAATCATAGATACGCTTGACGGAATGGGTCGGATATTCCTTCCATTGCCGGTCAATCCAGGTCCAGACTTTGATGAACTCGCGAAAATTGATCTCGGGATCAAAATTGGTGGCAAAATACTTGCCGTGACTTCCGGCATTGATATCCATGATGTCGATGGTATCAATCCTGTCGAAGTATCGTTTCTGGGCCAGTGCGCAATACGCATTGACGACGCCTGGATCAAACCCGACCCCGAGAATGGCCGTCAGCCCTTTTCCGCGACACCGATCCTTGCGTTTCCACTCGTAGTTGGCGTACCACGGGGGCGTCTCGCAGACTTTGTCGGGATCCTCATGGATGGCGGTGTCGAGATAGACTGCGCCGGTTTCCAGGCAGGCCTCCAGAACGGACATGTTGATGAAGGCGTTCCCGAGATTGATCACGATTTTTGATTTCGTTTCACGGATCAATTTTGCCGTCGCCGGAATATCGAGGGCATCAATCTGCCGCGAATACAGTTTACGGGAGGGATTCTTGAGGTGCTTCATGCGCCTGACGCTCTCGATAATCTCATCGCACTTGGACTGGGTGCGCGAGGCAATGCAAATGTCGCCCAGAACATCATTGTTCATGGCCGCCTTATGGGCCGTCACATGGGCGACGCCGCCTGCGCCGATTATCAATACATTCTTTTTCATCAATGTTCCCTTCCTTATGAAAGACTTTCGAGATAATCCTTGTAACTAAATTGCCTGACGATATCCAGCTTTCCGTTGAGCCTTTTTACGCAGATCGACGGCATGGGCAAGCCATTAAACCAGTTTTTCTTGACCATGGTATATCCGGCGGCGTCAGCCAGATGAACAACGGTGCCCGGAGTCAGTCGTTTATTAAACGAGTACAGGCCGAACACATCACCCGCCAGGCAGGAACGTCCGGCCAGGATGACCGGATAACGCCCCGGCCCGGGGGAGTTAACCTTCGGACTGGTCCGGTAAATCAGGTGATCGAGCATATGCGCCTCCATGGAGACGTCAAGCACGGCCGTGTCCTGTTCGTTGTGAACCACATCCAGCACGGTCGTCACAAGTTCCGCGCATCCCGTAATGGCAGCCTCTCCGGGTTCCAGATACACCTGGATCCCGTAGTCCTCGCTGAACTGCTTGAGTCGCCGGCAAAATGGGTGCAGGGGATACCCGGCTTTCGTGAATGAAAGTCCGCCGCCCAGGCTGACCCACTTCATGTGCTTCAGTATGGATCCGTACGTTTCTCCAATACGGTCCAATGCCGAGGCAAAACTTTTGAACTCATCATTTTCGCAGTTGAAATGGAACATGACTCCGCTTAGCAGGGGAGCCACTTTCATCAGGTCATTCCGATTCGTCACGCCGAGTCTCGAATAACGCCGGGCCGGATCCGCCAGGTCAAAATGGGAGTGACTGACTCCGGGATTGACCCGCAAGCCGAGTTGCAGGCCGCGCGTGTCGCGGGCATATCGTTTCAGTTGGGTGACGGAGTTGAAGATCACCATGTCGGCGAAGGTACTGACCTCGCGAACTTCCTGTCGGGAAAATCCGACACTATAGGCATGAACTTCTTTGCCAAATTTCTCATGCCCCAGTCTGGCTTCAGGGAGCGAACTGCTCGTTGTTCCATCCATGAACTTCCGCATCAGACCAAACACAGACCAGGTCGAAAAACACTTCAGGGCGAGAACTGATTTTGCGCCTGATAGATCCCTGACCTTCTTAATGATTTTCAGGTTTCTCAGAAGTTTTCTTTCGTCTATCAGGTAATAGGGAGTGGATGGTTTTGTCATTGTTTTTCTCGCGTCACATCGAAACATTTCATCTGGCTAACGTAGCGCTGTCAGCAATCTGGCTTCCACGGCCGCCCATGAGTATTCTTGTTGCACATAGCGGCAACCCGAAGTGCCCATGGCTTGACGCAGATTGGGTTTGGCCAGAAGCAGCGAGAGTGCTTCCTCAAATTCTCCATAATTCCGGAACCAGAGCCCCCCATTGGATTTTCGGCAGTGGTATGGCATGACCTCGCCCGAGGCATGCACCACGACCGGTGTTCCGGCCAGCCATGATTCGAGCAGCACGATGCTGAAACTCTCATTCACCGAGGGATGGCAAAAGGCCACAGCGCCAGCCATGGCGTCGTGTTTTTCCTGCTCCGTGACATAACCGAGGTCAAGTATGTGGGGCGCCAGACGCGTGGGGGGCTCAAACGATCCGCTCCCGGTCATGACCAATTTAACATCATTCCCGGTACGTTCCCGGAAGACGTCCAGATAATCCATCAGGAGCGGGGTACCCTTCAGTGATTCACGACGACCTGAATAGATGATGTAGGGGCTTGTCAGGTGGTGTTTAGCCCTGAATGCGTCCGGATCAACCGAGAAACCCTCAATTCCCATTCCGACAACATTGGCCCGGGTCATATCAAGCCCGTAGAGCCGCCCTGCAAGATCACGTTCAGGTTCGGAGTTGAAGATCCATCCGGAGACAGAGGCAAAGAGGCTCTTGATGGTTTTCAGGTAGGCAAAGCATTCATCATGGAGGCAGGGAAGCAAAAGCGTCTTTGTTGGGTGGATCTGGCTCGCAAAATAGACAAGCGCAAACAAATAGGGGCCCGTGATGATCTTGTCATACTGGTGACCTTGATCCCGCAGAAACTGGTACAAGGCCTGACTGTTGACATTGTTGCGATGCCAGGTGAGTTCATCCTCAAGAGAGACTTCCACCGAACGACTGATCCGGTTCTGAATGTCGTAAAAGGCATTCAGGTCGCGTCCGGAATCCACGGGGAAATAATGGACGGTGATCCCGCCCTGGTTTTGGGTTCCCTCCGGAATTTCGTTTTCCCAGGTGAAATGGTTGCGGGCGCAGGTGGTGAGGTAATCCACCTTCCAGCCTGCGCTCACAAGCCGCTCGGCCAATTTGCGTAAAAGGGTTTCCGCGCCGCCGACCGTGGCGCCCTCGGAGAAACGGGGGGAGACGAAGGCTATGCGGGGTGGGGTACCCATCAGCCGGGGGGGAGCCTTGACTCCAGTTTGGCGATACGCTCTTCCAGCGTCTTGATCTTGTCTCGATATTTGCGATCCACTTCCTCGGTTGCAGAAAGAAGAAGACCGTTCACCTGATTCTGTTGCGACCATATGCGGTATGTGTAAAACTTCAGCAGGCCCCATATGGCTTTTTTGAGGCGGATCAGCAGCGGGGCAAACAAGGCCCTTCTTTCCCGGATTTCGAAGTCGTTGATATCCACGAAGACCGCTTCACGCAGGCTTTCCATGTAGAAATCAAAAAAATTATCATCCTTCTTTAGGTTCACCAGGTTGAAACGCTCTGCCCGCGCCAGTTGAGCCCCTACATAGGCGCCGGATTGCATCTTGAGCGCGACGGTCTCGCGGATCTCAGCCATGATGTGCTCGACATCCACGCCATCGGCGCCGATTTCAAAAGGGCCGGTACTCATAATAGTATCGGGGCGCGATTACAGCTTTTGAATGCTGACCATCGGCTCGTCCTTCTTGATCGGTTTACCGTGTTCAACGAGCATCTTCACGATCTTGCACTTATAGGGCGCCTTGATCGGGTTGAAGAGTTTCATGGCCTCGACGATGCACACGGTCGCGCCCGCTTCCACGACGTCGCCTTCCTTGGCGAACTCCGGTTTTCCGGGACCCGGTGACCGGTAGAACGTGCCGTTCAGCGGGGCATTGATGCTCGGTCCGGCTGGCACTGCGGCAACCGGCGCAACCGCCTTGACGGCAGTTGCGGGTTGTGCCGGGGCTGAGGCTGATGCCGAGACTGCAGCCGCCACGGGAGCGGAAGGCAAAGGCCCGGGCGTAACACCGGCTGCATTGATACTGATCGTACTACCCGCGTGCTGGATGGTGATCTGTGAGAAATTCAGAGTGCTCACTTTATCAATCAACTGACTGATGGAGTCATAGTCAGTCTGCGCCAGGAATGGAATCGCCGCCTTCGGTGTGGCTTCCTTCGGTTTGGCGCCGTCTGACTGCTTCTTCAGTTCCACATCCGCCGGAATAGGAGGACGCTGTTCGGGCGCCAGGGCGCGCCACTTGAAATAATCCAGCGCCACTTCCGGGAACAGGCAATAGGAGATGATGTCCTCCTCCTTCTTGATCAATTTTGGATCCACCCCTGCTGTGGCATCCGGAAGCATCGGCTTGAGCAGATCCGCAGGACGTCCGGAAATCGGTTTCTCATCGCCCAGGATCTTCTTGATGACGGCCTTATCCATGGGGGCGGGGGAACGTCCATACAGGCCCTTTGCGTAATCCTTCACCTCCTGGGAGACCAGTGAATACCGCTCGCCGGAAATAACGTTCATCACGGCCTGAATGCCGATGATCTGGCTGGTCGGCGTGACCAGGGGAGGGTACCCCAGATCGGCACGGACACGCGGTAGTTCCTCGAAGACTTCGTCAATCTTGTCCAACGCCCCCTGCTGAGCCAACTGGCCGCGGAGATTGGAGATCATACCGCCCGGGATGTGATGCAGCAGAACTTCGGGATCGATAATATTATCCGCCTGATGCGCGTTCAGTTGCCGCTGGGGCGACAAATCGAGGAAGAATTTGCAGACTTGGCGGAGCGCGTCCTGATCCAAATTGGCGTTGTAATGCGTTTCGGCAAAGATCGCGAGCATGGTCTCCACGGGAGGTTGGGACGAGAACCCGGCCATCGGCGAAATGGCGCAGTCAATGGCGCCGGCGCCGGCGCGAACCGCTTCCACGTAGGTTGAGGAGGCCATGCCGCTGGTCGCATGGGAGTGAACCTGGATCGGAATCTTGGTCTCGCGAACGAGGGCCGAAACGAGCCGCTCCGCCGCGATCGGACTGAGGATTCCGGCCATGTCCTTGATGCACAGCGAATCGATGCCCATGGCGATCTGTTCCTTGGCCACCCGGACATATTCGTCTACCGTGTGAACCGGACTGACCGTGTAACTGATCGTGCCCTGGGCGTGGCCGCCGTATTTCTTCACGCATTTGATGGCCTGTTCCAAATTGCGGGTGTCGTTCAGCGCGTCGAAAATGCGGAAGATATCAATGCCGTTTTCAGTGGCCAGCGCGATAAAGCGATCCACCACATCATCGGGATAATTCTTGTAACCCAGGATGTTCTGGCCGCGCAGAAGCATCTGGAGGGGCGTCTTCTTGGCGCGTGACTTGATCTGGCGCAGCCGCTCCCATGGATCTTCCCGCAGAAAACGTAAACACACATCAAACGTGGCGCCACCCCAGACTTCGAGGGAGTAGTATCCGACGCTGTCCACAACATCAATGATCTGCATGATGTCCGCCGTTCGCATGCGTGTGGCCCAGAGCGACTGGTGGGCATCTCGAAGCGTGGTGTCCGTTATACGCAGGGGAATGTGGTTGACGCTGTCGCGAACAATATCCTGTGTCTTCGTTGATGTTTTTTTAGCCATAACCTGTCCTTTCTAAATGAACTAAAAACGCCCCATGGCGGCGTATTTCTCGAACCGCCGCGCGGTCAGTTTCTTTGGTGAAACCTTGGCCAGGGCGTCGAGATGCTTGAGAATCACCTTCTTCGATGTCTTCATGGTCGCCTCGTAGTTGCGATGGGCGCCGCCAACAGGCTCGGGAATGATTTCATCGATGATCTTCAGTTGAAGCAGGGACTTGGCTGTGATTTTGAGGGCATTGGCTGCTTCATTGGCCTTGGTTCCGTCGCGCCACAGAATCGAGGCGCACCCCTCGGGCGAAATGACCGAATATACCGCGTTGGAGAGCATCAGAACCACATCGCCTACGCCGATCCCGATCGCGCCGCCACTCCCGCCCTCGCCTGTGACCACGGCCACGACAGGGGTTTTCAGGGCCGACATTTCGAGCAGATTGCGGGCAATGGCCTCCGCCTGGCCGCGCTCCTCGGCGTCACGCCCGGGAAACGCGCCCGGCGTGTCAATAAATGTCACCACCGGAATATGATACTTTTCCGCCAGTTTCATCAGCCGGAGCGCCTTGCGGTACCCTTCCGGACAGGCCTGACCGAAATTGCATTTGATCTTCTCGTCCAGCTCTTTTCCCTTCTGGTGGCCGATCACCATGACGCGCCGGTCGTCAATCGTGGCAAAACCGCCGATCATGCCGTGGTCGTCCCCAAATAGCCGATCCCCGTGAAGTTCAATGAATTCCGAACAAAGTCCCTTGATAAAATCCCGGATGAGGGGGCGTTCCGGATGGCGCGCCACCTGAACCGTCTGCCAGGGGGTCAGCGTGGCATAGAGTTCCTTCAGTTTCTCGGCGCGTTCGAGTTCAAGCCCGTTGAGTGTCTTGACCAGTTCACCGGTTGCTTCAGGGTTCTTCGCCTTGAATGCCTCGATCTTGGTCTCGATATCGGCCACGTCTTTTTCAAAATCCAGACTCATCGTTGCTCCATGCGTTTGGGGTTGGAATTCCGGCTCACGGTAATCTCGAGGCGGTCACTTACAACCGGCATACTTCAATAATTTGAAGAGCATTTCCTTCATGTCCTTGCGGTGCACGATCATGTCCACAAACCCATGATCCATAAGATATTCAGCGGTCTGGAAGTCATCCGGCAGTTTTTGCTTGATGGTCTCCTCGATCACGCGCCGACCGGCAAATCCGATCAGCGAACGCGGCTCGGCGATGTGGATGTCGCCCACCATCGCAAAACTGGCCGACACCCCGCCCGTCGTGGGATCGGTCATGATGGAAATGTAGGGCAGATTCGCCTCCTTTAACTGGGCCAGCGCGGCACAGGTCTTGGGCATCTGCATCAGGGACACGATCCCCTCGTGCATACGGGCGCCCCCCGAGGCCGAAATAATGATGTACGGCAATTTGTGCTTCACCGCCACCATCGCCGCCTGAAGAATCTTTTCCCCGGTCCCGCTGGCAAGACTTCCCCCCAGAAACCGGAAGTCCATAATGGCCATCGCAACCTTAATCCCGTTGATTTTCCCCGTTCCGGTGGCAACCGATTCCTTCATCCCCGTTTTTTCACAGGTTTCAGCGGCCTTTTCCGCATAGGGCCCCTTTGCATCCGAGAACTTCAAGGGGTCATTCCAAGACACTTTGGGACATAACTCCACGAAACTTCCCCCGTCCAGAAGCATGTCGACACGTTCTTTCCATGTCAGGCGCTCATGAAAATGGCACCGG
Source organism: bacterium (assembly GCA_037143135.1). Classification (GTDB taxonomy): domain Bacteria; phylum Verrucomicrobiota; class Kiritimatiellia; order CAIKKV01; family CAITUY01; genus JAABPW01. Next base: position 13,465 of record JBAWZH010000002.1, on the reverse strand, counting down.
TCGCAGACCTTGAGATTTTTTTCCCACTCTTCCTTGTAAATGTGGGCCTTGCATGAGGGACACTGGATCCAGATATCCTCTTTTTTGGGGGATTCCGAATTGGCGGTTGTCTCTTTCGATTTGGTGAACCAACCCATGAGCCGTCACGCCTCCTTTAATGCGTAAATAATGATACAGTCAAACCGTGCAGATACAACGGCAGGGATGATCCGGTTAGAAGTGAAAGAGAATGTTGGCTCCCATGCCAACATTATCAAACTTCAAGAATCCCAGCCGGAGGGCCATGTTGGGACTGGGGTTCAACTGAACACCCCCGACAAACCCGAACATCTGGTCTTCATGGGCGTCGCCCTTGGATAGCATCGAGACAGCGGGGCCCACGTAAAAACCAAGACGATCCCACAGGCCGAATTTCTCGGGATGTGAATAGAAACTCAGGGTCAGGGATCCGAACACCTCTGAGATGTCCTGAGTCTTCCAGCCATCATCAACGCTGGTATTGCGGTAGTAGGAGTTCAAATCGAGACCCACCCAGTACTGGTCAATGTCATTCCAGGGTTCCAGTACCATGTAGTCAAGGGCCCGGATGGTGCCGCCCGCCGTCCATTCGAAATTGGAACTTTTACTCGAATGCCCCGTGCTGATGTCCGCCTCCCCTGCACCCCCGTAAATCGTCAACCATTTGGTCAGATCAATTCCGAGCAGGCCGGTGAGGGAGTTGATTTTCAGGTCTTCCTTGAATCCCCCATCCGTTTTCAAGGTTCTCTTTTGTTGCTCGATCCCCGCTCCCACACTGATGAGTCGCGGTCCCCCGCTGTGGAGGGTGTCAAAAAATTGGGTGGAATCGCCGTTGAACAGCGCCCCTTGGAAAGCGGAACTATCCGCTCCTGATGCAAACGCGGACGTGCATATAGCAACAGTCGAAAATAACGACACTAGGCATACGGTTGTTTTCATAGGTGTGTACTGTATCGGTTCCAGCCCGACTCTTTCAAGGCATTTTTTTTGCTTTGTTGAGTTCCTCAAGAACCACGGTCGCGGCCTGCTCTGCTGCCCCCCCGCCCCCAAGAAGCCCCCGAACCTCTTCAAAACCCGCCAGCATGGCCCGACGCTCCGCCGTATCCGGGAGAAGGGGGGTCAGGGCCGCTGCAAGCGCCTCCGCCGTGGCCTCATCCTGGATCAACTCGGGACAGATCTTCCGGTTGGCAATAATGTTGACGATGCCAATAAAGGGGATCTTTACCACCCGGCGCGCAAACTGATAGGTCAGGGACGCAACCTTGTAGACAATCACCGTGGGACATCCTATCAATGCGGATTCCATCGTGGCGGTTCCGGATTTGACAATCGCGCCACGACTTTGCCGGAAGACCTGGCGGGCGTCCCCGGGCACAACGTGCAGACGTTTGGGCCGCGCCAACAGTCCGGCAAGCCGCCGCTTCACATACTCCCCAATCTCGGGGGAGGGGGTCGGAATGATAAACGAGGCTCCGGGAAACGTCTTCTCAATCAAAACCGCCGCCGCGCAGAAGGTTGGCAACATTCGGTCGATTTCATGATGCCGACTGCCCGGCAATAACCCGATCTTCGGATCCCCCTCCCACGGCAAGGGCGTCAGGGGGCCTTTCATCACGTCCTGAATCTCCGAAACCAGCGGATGTCCCACAAAGTCAACCGCCAGTCCGGTGCCCGTAAAGACCTCCTTTTCAAACGGGAAAATAGCCATCAGGCGATCCACCACCGCCGCCATTTTCGGAATGCGGCCCCGGTTCCAGGCCCAGACCTGGGGACAGATGTAATAGATGACCCTGATTCCCATCCGATGAGCACTGGCGGCAAACCGGAGATTGAATCCAGGATAATCCACCAGAAGCACCGCGTCTGGCTTGCGCTCCCTCGCCACGACTTCCATCTTGCGGAAGACCCGCCGAAAAAAAAGAATCCGCTTCAAAACCTCAACGATTCCCATGACGGCCATGTCCCGGACATCATAGTAGGTCTCAACCCCCTCCGCGCGCAATCGCGGGCCGCCGATGCCGTAAAACCGGATCGAGGGATCGGCCTTCTTGATCGCCCGGATCAGTCCGGCGGCGTGCATATCCCCGGAAATTTCACCGGCTATGACGAGGATTTCGCGGGGTCGGTTCATGTGGCGCCCGACCCGGAATCCTCGGTATTCATGGCTATCAAACTAATACCCAGCCGATTGGCTTCGGCAATCAATTTTTCCCGCTCCAGAAGAATGGTGCGCTTTGCTTCAACCGCCAGAACCCCGGTCTTGCTCTTCCTCAAGGCCTTCATCGTGCGCATGCCGACAATCGGGATGTCGAAACGCATGTCATGCCCCTTCTTGGCCACCTTCACCACCACCGCCCCGCCTTTGCCAAGGCGGCCCGCCCGGAGAATGGTTTCATCCGTTCCCTCAAAGGCCTCGACCGCCAGAATGGTGCCGTCCTTGATGACCACCGTCTGCCCCATCTCAATTCCACTGGTGATCTTGGCGACATTCAGCCCGAACCGGATGTCGGCCATTTCAGACTCCGTGGGGGGGCGCCCTCCTATCAAGCCGGCGGCGGGCATGGCCTGCTCCATGAACAGACTGGCCGGGAGAAGTTCGATCCCTGCCGCCTTCAATTCATCACAGGCCGCACCGTAGATGGTGTGGGCGTTGCGCCGCTTCAGGCGGGCGAGGACATCCAGTGTGAACCGGTCGAATCGCAGACTGAACAGATGCGTGGGTGTGATCTGCCCGGCCATCACCGCGACGGTGATCCCCCGGGATCGGAGGGCGTCGCGCACGGCGCCAAACTGGCCGAGATAGAGCCACTGAACCTCATCGGCAACCGTGGCAATGGAGCGATCCGTTTCATGCCGAAAGGCGATGGCGAAGATTTTTCGGACACCCTGGGCGCGGGCCGATTTCGCGAGTTGAAGGGGGTAATCGCCTTTCCCCGCCAATAACCCCAGTTCGGTAATGCCTGACGGGATTACCGGGGTGCCGGGTTCTTGATGAAGGGCGCTCATGATCAGATGGCGGAGAGAATCCGTCGCGATTCGTCCAGGAATATCCCCTGCAAATTCATACGCAACGCCTGCGGGTTGCTGGCATTCTGCATTCCCTCGTCCTGCGAGATCATACCGCTCTTAATCAACTGGTAAATGGACTGGTTGAAGGTCTGCATACCATCTTCAACCCCGGTCTCGATGGCAGCTGGAAGTATCTCTAACTTGTTCTTTTCCAGTACTTTGCGAACAGTAGGCGTGTTGATCAGAATCTCCACGGCGGGGATGACTCCGCCCTGGCTTCCCTTGACGAGACGCTGGCAGATGACGGCCTGAAGGTTGCTTGCCAGATTCAGGCGTACTTGATCCCATTCACCGGACGGAAAGAACTCGAGAAGACGCTGAACCGCGACAGCCGCGTTCCCGGAGTGAAGCGTGGTGAGAACCAGATGCCCGGTCTCCGCAGCGGCCAGGGCGGTTCGGAAGGTTGTCTGATCCCGCATTTCCCCGATGACGATGACATCCGGATCCTGCCGCAGGACATGTTTCAACGCGGCCTGGAAAGTCAGGGTATCCAACCCCACTTCCCGTTGCGAGATGATCGATTGCTTGTCGGTAAACAGGTATTCAATGGGATCTTCGATCGAAATGACCCGCAACGACTTCGTCTCGTTGATGTGGTTGAGCATGGCGGCCAGAGTGGTTGATTTTCCGCTTCCGGTGGTTCCGCTGATGATCACGATTCCGCGCTGGGTTCCGGCAATCTTGGTGATGGACTCGGGCAGATTCAATTCCTGAACCGTTGGAACCTGGGTTTTGACGTGACGAAACGCAAGCGCCGGTGCGCCCTGACTCAGAAAGGCATTCACGCGGAAACGAACCCCGCCTTCCACGGTGTGGGAGAAGTCCGCCTCATGCTGTTCCTCATAGGATTTGTGAAGGTGGGGCGGCAGGATCATTCGGATGGTCTGCTCCAGATCATCCGCCGTCAGAACCGGGAGATCGGTGGGCGCCAGGGCGCCATGTAACCGGAGACAGGGATGCTGCCCGACCTTGAGATGGATATCCGAAGCTTCCACCGCAACAGCCTGTCGAAGCAAATCATTAATGTGAAACATGCGGACGTGCCTCCAGCGATTTCCAGGCATGAAAGCATAAGCGGACGGAGAGAGCAAGACGGGGATTTTCGCCTTTAGAAACTTGACAACGCTCCTGCCCGTCGGCACATTCACGACCCTATGAGCAACATAACCAGAATTGCAGTGTTGAGCGGTGACGGAATCGGGCCGGAAGTGATGGAGCAGGCGATCCAGGTGCTGCATGCCATCGGGAAACGGTTCGACCTCCGCTTCGAGTTTCTCCCGGCGGATGTCGGCGGAGCGGCGATCGACCGGCAGGGTTCGGCCCTCCCGGACAGTACCCTGCGCCTTTGCGAATCCAGCACGGCAATCCTCTTCGGTTCCGTGGGAGGACCCAAGTGGGAAAACCTGCCCCCCGCCCAACAACCCGAACGCGGCGCCCTGCTTCCCCTGCGCAAACATTTCAGCCTCTTCTGCAACCTGCGTCCCGCCAAGTTGCCCGCCTCCATGCTGGCCTGTTGTCCACTCCGGGCCGACCTCTGCCCCGATGGCTTCGACATCCTCTGCGTCCGTGAACTCACCGGCGACATCTATTTCGGACAACCCAAGGGGCGCGACGGCTCGGGGCTGGATGAGCGGGCCTTCGATACCATGGTCTATACCCGGCGTGAAATTGAACGCGTCGCCCATGTGGCCTTCCAGGCGGCCCGGAAACGCCGGAACAAGGTTACCTCCGTGGACAAGGCGAATGTTCTTACGACCATGGTTCTGTGGCGCGAAGTCGTGACCGAAGTCGGCAAAACTTATCCCGACGTGACACTCCAGCATATGTATGTCGATAACACGGCCATGCAGTTGGTCCGGTCTCCCCAGCAATTCGACGTGCTGCTCTGCGGGAATATGTTCGGGGATATCATTAGTGATGAGTGCGCCATGCTGGCGGGTTCGCTGGGCATGCTGCCCTCCGCGAGCCTGAACGAGGCCGGGTTCGGGTTGTACGAACCGGCAGGCGGATCGGCGCCGGACATTGCCGGGAAGAATATCGCCAACCCGATCGCGCAGATTCTGTCTGCGGCCATGTTGCTCCGGCACTCCCTGAAACAGGAGGAGGCCGCCGCCGCCATTGAAAAAGCCATTGAGTCCGTCCTGGCCAGGGGTCTGCGAACGCGCGACATTGCCCACGGATCCGGCCAGATACTCGTCGGCACCGCCGAGATGGGCGCCGCCATCACCAGCGCCGTTCTGGCAGGGTGAAGGAAACCTGGAGCAAAGCGCTGAATGGTTTACTGGATCATGATCCGGAAAACCCTTCATGACGTACAATATATGTTGAGAAGAAGAATTATGAAATTGATTCCTTTTGTTTCGTTGATCGTCATAATGTCGCTGGACGTCATTGCCGGAATGGGTATCACGATAACTTGCACGAATTGTCAGTACGCAGTCAAAGACAGTGGCAAAACTGAAATCGCTGTCGGCAGCGGCAAGATGCCAGGGCATAACTTTGGCGTAGTCTACTGCCGGGACTGTAAGGAGTTCGCATGCATCGACCTTGTCAGCAAGAAGGAATTGCAGGACTTGGTCGCAGACTATGAAAAGCGTCTCGCAACCACCGACCTGTCGAAGGACGAGCGGAATCGGTACACCTTTCTTCGTGATAGTCTCAAACCTGAACTCGGAAGACGACCAGAGAATCCACTTGCGTGTCAAAAGTGCAGCAAGAACCGAGAAGTAGTAGAGGTCAAGCATGCGGAATTCAGCAAAAACAAGGACAGCACGGCCGTTATATTTCCTTGTCCCAAGTGTGCACACAAGTCCATGATTATGAAGAGAACCGGACTTTGCTGGGATTGATTTCTCGAATAATGCACCGTACGGCTTCGCCGCCCTTGATTGTCGCCGTTGGGCGGGAAAATTTGATTATTAATCAGACTTGATGCGTATACCTTTATCGTATACATAATGAGCATGACAGAATCAATAACCGCACCGGAGTTCGAGGGATTCGACTGGAGCGGGGGCAATGTCGAGAAGAACTGGGATCTACACCATGTTTCGCCTCTGGAGGCTGAGCAAGTGTTTTTTAACTCGCCACTCCTTACCGGTGCAGATGATGCACATTCCCAAAGTGAGAAACGATTCTTTGCCCTGGGGCAGACGGATGAGGGACGCGAGTTGTTTATTGCATTTACGATCCGTGGCAAACGATTGCGTGTTGTATCGGCTCGGGACATGAGCCGGAAGGAAAGAAGGGTTTACAGAACATGAAGAAGCAGATTCCAACGTTCAAGAACGAGGACGCGGAGAGGGAGTTCTGGGCGAACCACGACTCCACGGATTATATTGATTGGTCCAAGGCAAAACAGGCAGTTTTTCCGAATCTAAAACCGTCTACCAAGACGATTTCGCTGCGCTTGCCTGAGTCGATCATTGCTGCGCTTAAAGTCCTGGCTAATAAGCGCGATGTACCATACCAATCGCTACTCAAAGTCTTCCTGGCTGAAAAGGTTGAAGCAGAGTTGCGGCACGGGCATGCAAAGACAGCATGAGTCGAACAACCGCCTCCTCACGTATTTGCCAACCCTGACGGGTTAGCAAAACGGAGAGGCGTGACGTTGGGCAATTCGATGATGACTGAAACAATGAATGCTGCAGAAACAGAAACAAGACGACCGTGGGGAATCTACGTCATTGCTGCCGTCTATGCCGTCGCAACCTTTCTGTGCGGCGTGCTTGTTTTCATCGGAACTCCGGCGGGTCGAGTGTTCGGACTTATCTTGGTGCCGATCTGCCTGATTTTGAGCATCGGCATCGCCTGCCGCATTAATCTGGTTCGAAAGATTCTTGTCGCTCTGTTGTTCATCGCCGTTGTCGGCGACGGACTGTTCCTTGTGTTCTTTGTGGCTGCGTATCTCGGCGTCGTCAACGCGCCGGCGCATATGTCTCCGGTGAAGCAAATGGTCACAATTGCGTTCCGCATTGGCCCGACCATCGCAATGCTGTACTACCTGATGCGCTCCGACGTCCGCCAAGCCTTTGTGACAAAGATGCCCAACCAAGTCTCGGATGCGACTTCGGAACCCGCGCCGAGCGCGGATTCCTCATCGCATCAAGGCAGTAGAAATATATTGATCATGATATCATTACTGATACTATGTTCTTATGGCCACGGTTGAAGACATCGTTTCAGGGATGCGAGGCAACCCTAAAGGGGTTCGGTTTGTGGATTTGTGCCGTGCGTGCGAGCACTTTTTTGGGCCGCCAAGGCAAAAAGGAACCAGCCATCGGATCTACAGGACCCCATGGCAGGGGGATCCACGGGTAAACATTCAGGATGACAAAGGGAAGGCCAAGGTTTACCAGGTCAGGCAAGTATTGAAGGCAATTGAGAGGTGGGAATATGAAAACCATACTACATGATCACTATACCTACCGCGTCACGTGGTCGGAAGAAGACAAAGAGTACGTCGGTCTTTGCGCGGAATTTCCGGGTTTGAGCTGGCTGGCTGCGGCACCCGAAACTGCGCTTCGGGGCGTTCGCTCCGTTGTGGCGGATGTCATTGAGGACATGAATAAACAACGGGAGCCAATTCCTGAGCCGCTGGCAAGTCGGTCATTCAGCGGGAAGTTTATGGTGCGTGTCCCGCCCAACGTACATCGCGAACTCGCATTAGAGGCCGCCGAGGCCGGTGTCAGCTTGAACCGTCTGGCATCAGCCAGACTAGCGCATGGATAAATGACCATGCCAACCACACCTTTCTCCATACGGCTTGCGCCGCTGGAGAAGGCGGGCGTGTGCGCCCGGCATGGCGCACGACTTAATGGGTGAAAGTCCCATAACCACCTGACAGGAGGAAGGTTTAGCGAAGGACAAGAGCGTCGCCGCAAGGCGGGTCCCAACGCCAAACCGGAAGTGTAGCTGGAGTGGCGGGATGAACATGCTACTAGCCGTTTGATTTTCTTCGGGTTGATTTTCTTGATTCCTCAGGGTTCAAATATCCCATCTTCTTCCCCTGTTGGTTGTTCTTCTCGCTGATTTCTGGTGACGATTTTCGTGATGGTCAAGATGATGGCCATATGAAACGACCGTCGCCCCACAAGTGTCTTCACTGCAAGCAGTTCTTTCTTCCGAACTACCGGAACGGGAGGCGGCAAAAATACTGTGGTGAGGAGGACTGTCAAAAGGCAAGCCGTTGGCTCGAGAACGTGGTGCTCATGCCGGAGGATAACCTCAACGAATCCGCGCGCTGCAAGGTGCGCTCGCGTGAACTGGATGCCGCCCAGGCGCGCGGTAGCATCGCCGTGGACATGGACGAACTCTACAAGGTCCTCAAACCGAAGCTCAACCCGAAATGGGGCGAAGGCCCGGACATCGTTGACGGTGGCATCCGCGGACGGCGCGCGTTTGCGGCCGACCTCAGCGGCAAGGCCGGCGCGCCCGCCGTTATCGCGGTGGCCGACAAGGTCACCGGCGGCGGCCGGAAAGTCTGGCAGATGTTCGTTCCCGGCCTGACCGCCGACGCCGTTGCCACGGAAGGCAATCGCTTTGTTATCAAGAAAGGCGACGCGACACTGGTCGGCACGGTCGTGTCGCCGCCCGGCGCGAAGATCAGCGCGCCCATGCCTCCCGCGAACACGCAACCCTCGAAAGAGAAGCCCGACGCCGCGTTCCGCGGGATCCGGATCGAGGCCGAAGATCCCAGGGTCGGCAACTTCTGGGTCGTCATGACCTTGCAGCGGGGTGCCGCGCCACCGGTTCAGGTCAGCGGCGCGGGACTCGACGCGAAGGTGCAGGTCGGGAACGCGAAACTGACTTTTCGCGATGACAAGTTGGTCTGGGAGTAGAATCAAGGAGTGACAATGACTGCGCCAAGCTAAACGTGTAGCAGGCAGTCGGTAAAAATCCGAAGAGGAGAGGAAGTCTGGACGGTCGTGCGGGTACGTTCAAGGTACAGTTAGTGATCGAACCGATCTTTGAGGCGAATGTTCTGGAGTGCTCGTAACTGGACGACGGCCTCGTCGTAGGCTTTGCGCACATCAACTTGGGCGACTTCCACATAACGCATAGTCATCTTGGGCGTCCGGTGTCCCAGCAACTTCATCAGCGCCGGAACCGGCATGCCGGCCCGCGCCATTTCGGTGGCGAAGGTGTGCCGCAGGCGATGGCAGTGGATTTGCTCGGTGCTGTGGAGGGGAGCGGTATCCAGTTTCCCCGCCTTTACTGCCTTCCGCTTCCCCTCCCGCTCCCTACTTTCGGAACCGCTGCGTTCGATGCAATCAAATTGACAAACAAAAGGAGATGCACTACGTTGTATTACAGGAGAAAAAAGATATGACAACGCTCACCATTCGTTTGCCGGAGTTACTGAAAAGCGATCTCGATGACATCAGTCGGGAGGAGCATAAGGCTGTCAGTGACATTGTGCGAGAGTCCCTCAGGCGCTATATCGCTGTCGAAAAATTCCGATCAGTTCGCAAAAGAATTCTCCCATTTGCCGAAGCTCAAGGACTTCTGACGGATGACGACATTTTCAAGGCCTTGTCATGAGGGTCATTATTGATGCCAATGTCGCGATCGCCGGCGCCGCTTCTCGCGGCTTGTGTGAGGCGATCATGGAACTTTGCCTTGAGCATCATCGCATCGTCTTATGTGAAGGCATTTTGAAGGAAATTGAGGAGAAATTGAGATTCAAGCTCAAGGTTCCTCCAGCCATTGTTGCTGAATATGTGAGAGTGTTGCGTAATGGCGCCGAAATCGTCGAGCCGGAACATGTTGATAAGGGGATTTGCCGGGATCCCGATGACCTGATGATTCTTGGGTTGGTTTCCCCTGGGAATGCAGATGTCATAGTCACAGGTGACAAGGATTTGCTGGTCATCACTGAATACAAAGGCGTTCGAATTCTGAATCCGCGCCGTTTTTGGGAATCAAACAAATGCGCGGATATCCCGTCATGACGTTCAATATATGTTCGCATGGGAACGATGAGACATGACGATTGTTGAACATATTTCACGGGGCGCTCCGCTAATCTTCATAGGTGCGCATCCAGACGATGAGGTTCTTGTCGGGCCGCTGCTTGCGTTCGCCGCAGAGCGCTCGCATGCGCATGTTCAATGCGTTACACAGGGACAAAGCGGATGGAATCTCGCGGATACGGTGTGTGATCGTACGCTTGGACAACTCCGCGTCGGCGAACTTGAACAGGCATGTCGCGTCCTTGGAGCATCATGCCAATGTCTTGGCTTCATCAGCGGAACCTCGACAGCCCACGCTAGCCATGCAGTAGCGGAAGATGAGACGGCTGCGAGCGCAAGATGGAAAGAAACAGGCGAATTCAAGCAAGAACCAGAAGGAATCCTCCAGCGATGGTCCGCCGAAGACGAACGATTTCCCGACTGTCTTGGAGACTGCGTTCGCCGGTACCCCAACTGCGTGTGCGTCACGTTCGAGCCGGAAAGAGGGTTCACGTGGCACCCGGAACACCGTGCTGTGGGATCCGCTGCCACGCGACTGTTGGGTCCTGCAGGTGACGGCCAACGGAACTGCAGGTTGTATTGGGTTTTGCATCCGGAGCAAAGACAGTCTAGCGATGAGGTCGTTGACGTTTCCCTGATGATAACGGACGCAAAGCAGAACTACGCGGAGACAGTCCTTGGAGCACTCTCGATGCATCAGACGCAATTCGGGAAGCGGCATACTGAGAAGAGCCGAACATACATGACCGGTTTCAAGGAAGTCGTTGAGCGAATCATCCTCAGGCCGGTGACATAAGGATCTGCGAACCAAGCACTAGCACGTCTATGGGATGTGGATGTATAACTGCCATGGCCGCCACGGGGAACTACATCTGTGGCTATTCCCACATGTATCAGAACGGGAGGTCTCCTTTGCCGCCTACCTGTACATGCTGTATGTAATAAGCCGAACCAATGAAAACAAACCATGCGAACCAGCCCTTTTACCGCGACGGCTCGCACGCTCGCCGCCGGGTCAAGGGCAACGTTCGGGCAGAATTAATAATTGATTCGAGAGTCGAAAAGGTATACTTTCTATACAGTTATGGATTTTGAATTTGACCCCAACAAGAGTGCCGCCAACGAACAAAAGCATGGAATTGATTTTGGTGAGGCGCAAGCACTCTGGAATGACGTGGACCGGGTTGAGGTGCCCGCCCGAACGGTTGATGAACCACGGATCGGTGTGATTGATGGAAAACATTGGTCGGCCGTAATCACTCATCGGGGAGCAAAGACCAGGATTATCTCGGTGCGTCGCTCGCGCAGGGAGGAGATTGAGATTTATGAAAGCTAAAGTATTTGATGAGCAATTTGAAAAGGGTGGGGACATCACCCAGCATCTAGATCTTTCCAAGGCCGTTCGGCCGGATTGCCAGCAAAAGCGGGTCAATGTTGATTTTCCTGTCTGGATGATTCATTCCCTCGACCGCGAGGCGCATCGGTTGGGCGTGACCCGCCAATCTGTGATCAAGCTGTGGCTTGCCGAAAAGCTCAAAGAAGCGGTCGCATGAAAACCCGAATCACACCTCGGAGTTTACGTCGCTTCGCGCCGAACCACATCATCCTGAAAATGGAAACCTGACCCAACCACACCTTGTTCCGTACGGCTTCGCCGCCGGAAAAGGTGAGCGTTGGCTTCAGAAATGATGATATTGACAAAATGACGATCTGTACAGTATCCTGTCCATATGAATGCAATAACCTACACTGAAGCCAGAGAGACATTGGCCGAGACGATTCGCCGGGTTTGCCAGGATCACGACCCGATTATCATCACCCGCAAGCGGGAGGATTCGGTTGTCATGATCGCGCTGGATGACTTTGAATCCCTCACCGAGACCGCCTACTTGCTCCGCAGCCCGCGGAACACCCGGCGGCTCTTGGATTCCATCAAGGAACTTGAAGAGAGGAAAGGGATTGAAAGGGCTCTTGCGGAATGAAGATTGTTTTTTCAAGCCAAGCGTGGGAAGACTATCTCCATTGGCAACAGACGGACCGGAAACTGCTCAAGCGTATCAATGATCTCATCAAGGATGTTGTCCGCACCCCTTTCGAAGGAACCGGAAAACCCGAGCCTCTTCGTCACGCACTGGGCGGGTACTGGTCCCGGCGAATTAATGACGAACATCGCCTTATCTATAAAGTAGAGGGAGATTCCGTTCTGATCGCTCAAGCGCGATATCACTATTAAGCCAACCAGTTCTTCTTCTTACCGCGACGGCTCACACGCTCGCCGCAGGTCAAGAGACTCGTTGGCTGAGATCGGAATTCAAAAATGAAGTGATCTTGACAATATACAAGGATTGTATGTACGCTGTTAGTTGAAAGTGAGGCAAAAATGCAAACAACCACGGTAAATATTTCCTTCCAGGGGAGTCTTTTGTCCGAGATTGACCGGCTCGCGCAGGCCGAATCGAGGTCGAGATCCGAATTGCTAAGGGAAGCGGCCCGGCTCTACATCGACCGTAAACGGCGGTGGGACAAGCTTTTTTCCTACGGCAAAAGCGTTGTCGAGCGGGGACAACTCACAGAGTTGGATATCGATGCAGAGATCCACGCCAATCGGCAGCAGAAGGCCTCAAAACGATGAAACGGGACCGGGTCGTTTTGGACACCAATGTCCTGATATCCGCAGTCCTTTTCAATGGCCCCCCTCGCGCCATTCTCGAACTTGTCATCGGTGTTTCGGTCTATTGCTCCCTGTCCCTGGCCATCTTGGACGAACTCCGTGACGTTCTTGAACGCCCCAAGTTCAGATTTTCCCCGGAACAAGCATTCCAGGTCATTGAGGAATTGCATGGGGTCTGCGATATTGCCAATCCTGCCATTCGGGTCAATGTTGTCACAGCCGATCCGAAGGACAACATGATATTGGAGTGTGCCTTGGAATCAAAGGCCGACATTATCGTTTCTGGAGACCAACATCTCCTGGCTGTAGCGGAGTTCAAGGGGATTCAGATTGTTTCTCCATCCGACTATCTAAAGACGATCAATGAAAATATGACAGCGCCAACAAGAACATCCACAGTACGGCTGCGCCTCCCGTGATTTTCGACGTTGTGTGCCGGGCAAGACCGGCAACTAATGGGTGATGTGCATCGCGGAGAGACCCGCGGTGGAGCAAAGTCCCTAACCCGGGAGATCCGCTCGAAGGTTAGCCAAAGATATCCACCGACCTGAGCATCTGGCGTTCGCTTTTTTAATCTATTTTGTTAACGGTTAATTGTCATTACCAACCAGAATAGGTAAGATGCTCGGGAACCATAAAGGAATGTCATGAATACAAAGAAATTGGATAAGATGTACTGCCTGGCGAAAGAGCGCTATGCGGAACTGGGGATAAATACCGATAAGGCCATCCG
>JBAWZH010000001.1:0-86683 GCA_037143135.1 bacterium | reverse complement strand
TGCGCAGTATCGCATCACCGACCAACGCCCGGAATTCCTGAGACCTGTAGGCATTAATGACCCGCATCTCGACAACAAGAGGAGCAGCGCCCTCTTTCCTGAAGAGAGCATCCATATCAAGCCCGGCATCCTCATTGGAAAGCGAAAACTCGGGTTTGTAACCCTTCGCCCCCAACCATTCATTCATTTTCTGAAATAGATATTGCTGCCTATTCATTTCATCGCGCCTTTTTACTTCGAACCAAACCATCAGTGTTCATTGATGTATTTATGCGCACGAATATATCACTGCGCACTGATATCAGCAAGGGGATAAATGCGTTTATTATCGCGAACAGACGACTATAGCGAGTTGAACTGATTCAGGAGGGAGGGGACCTGGACGGGCAGCACAAGTTCACCCGCACGAATAGCGAGGCATGTGCCCGGCAGTGGGAATTCCATGTGCTAAGATCGGGCGGTGCCTCACGGCGCTAATCTTTCTGTCGCTGGATCTCACGCCGACTGGAAAATTTTCTCGTCTTTTGAAGATCCGGAGAACCTTCCCGCAACTGCGATAACTGTTTGTGATCTGACTCCTGCCTTTTGTTCTTTTTGGCGTTGCACATTTTTTGAAACGCTATCCAAAGAAGTAGGAAGAGAATACAAATGGCAACAGCCTCATAACTGATCAGGATCGCACCTATCACTCCGCTTGGACGATACCGCAGGCCGATAAACGTGAGAAGGCCGACACAACCCGGAATCACCGGACTATCCAAAGGAGGCCGATCCCGCAGTACCCGCCATGTGACTACAGTCATCATGACGGCAACGATACCAGCCGCTATTGACGCAAAAGATGATAGATCGTTCATTTTTGTCACCTTCTCCGCTCTGAATGCTATTGGATTATGGGTTTCGTCTCATCCTGCTTTTCCCGCCCGCCCGGACTTGCGGGTGGGGCCGGAGGGATAGAAGTGGGTGGACTGTCTGGAGGCGAGCCTGAGCGGCGGCTGTATGATCCGCCACTACTGTTGATGTAGATCTGCAACAATAACACTACAAACAATGGTGCCCACTGGCGGAGCCCTGATGGTGTCAATGGCATGGTGCCACTGCAAGTCAAGACAGCGATGACAATAACCCATGTGCTAATGAGCCAAGCGTCTTTATCGGACGGAATGTCCCATCTCGCGTTGACAAAGGCATATACAACCTCAAATGAAGCCCAAATGGCAAGACCAAGCGCACAACTCATAGATGCAGTGATCATATATGTGTCCTCCCTGATAAAATTCGACGCAACCTTTCATAAACCTCACGGAGCGCGGGCTTAATGTGTTTCACGATTTCCAGCGGCGAGATAACCTCTTCCTTCATGGCACACCGATTCATATGCCCGGCGGCAATACAGAATATCAGAGCCATATTAACCAATCCGGCTGAGCCGCCGGTCACGAAAGACAAAACGCCAAGAGCTGACCACCAGATCCAGCAACACTGATGTTTTGGAAGTTTGATTCCAGTATTCAGTTTCAGTACCTGGTACCCAGCCTCAAAAACTATTGCCACGCAAAGCCATCCAACAACCGCAAGAATCAGAGATATGATAATCATGGCACACCACCTTTCATAATGTTTGACCGTCACTTCCTCATTGAGAACTGCACGATCCTTGGTTCGCCTTAATTGTCCCAAACGCCCTCCCGACTGGGTATGGGATTCCACGGGAAGGATTGGGAAAATTCCGGGCACACTGCCCTGCTAACAAATTTCATTCCACCTTTGCTTCGACGTCGGCGAATCGCAATACGTCACCCTTTGAAATAACGATAGGCTTTTGATCCTCAAGTCGATCCCAAGAGTTACCGGTTTTACGGTAAGTGCCGTTACGACCGTAGCTTTCTAAGGTCACGGCAGGACCAACCTTCCGAAGGATGGCGTGGATGGCGGAGACCGAATTACTCATTCGAAGCTCATTCCTTCCAAGTTGCATAAATCCGCTTATGATCGGAATCTTGCTTCCATCCAACAGTGCCAGCGAAAGAGTCGGATAGGGTTTCCCGCACAGCGGGCAAAGGAGTTTCGAGGTATCGGCCATACAGGGGCAGCCACAGTTGTCTTGTGGACAGATGTAAACCTCGCCCAATGATGTCAAGAGCTCATCAAGCCATTCAACAGCAGAGGGGCGCTTGTCCGGATCACCACTCATGCCGCGCCTAAAGAGGTTAGCAAGCCGGGCGTTAAGGATCCTGGCCGGATACCCGCCTACACCCCGAACGGGTGGAAGTGCCGGATCATGGAACCACTGGTCATACATGGACTTTACAAACATCTCTTCGGGTTCAAGGAAACCAGCCGAGGGGTGGCGAAGTGTCAGGATCTCCTCCGCCATGATCCGTATGGAATAGAGGTCCGATCCAATGCCCGGGGAAGCCGGTTTCCCAGCCAACACAGAACGGTATAATTCAGGCGCAAGATACATCTCGTCGCCAAGGCAGGTAGGTTTAGGAACTCCGGGTGCGCTGAAATTATCAAAATCAATAATCCGAAGCTGCGGAACCGGACCATCCAGCGTGACCAGGACATTTGCTGCCCGGATATCGCCATGGCTGATCTTTCGAGAGTGCAGTTTTGAAAAGCCATGCACGATTACGGCCAGGCCAACAAGATTCTGCATGAATGTCGTTCGTTTCGTCTCAATAAACTCCTGGAGAGGAATGCCGTTGATAAGATTCATAGTGTACCCCACTATCTTTTTATCCGCGATAAGCTCAACGGGCGAAACCAGGACAGGGCAGGCTTCGGAGAGTTTCTGATCGCACAAGAAATCTGTACGGGCAATGATGTCGGCATTGCTGTGGTCGGGGTGGAAAACCTTGACTGCAACCTCCTGCCGTGTATCAAGATCGCACGCCCTGGCAATGCGGCCTTGAACGCCAGCCTGAATATATTCCTCTATCCTGATAGTGTGGCCGGATTTGGTTTTCACCGTGGTCTTAGGCGTAGTCATTGGTAACCTCCTTCGGGTTTGACGTGTTATTTAAAGGAAGATCAGATCCATTTATGGAAATATGAAGCGGTGCGGCGGTCTGACCAGGCGTAGTGATCAGTCCGATTGTGAGATTATCTGAACAAATATATCCATATTCGTCTGATATATCCGCCAGTTGGTCGATTACCGTCCTGGCAGCGATCCTGGTATTGCCGCCTGCATTGACCAACGTCTTGGCCACGGCTCTCGGGAACGGATTCTTAACATAGTCCCAGATTCCATCCGTTCCAGTAATCAAGACATCGCCCGGATATCGGGGTATTGCCCCGCTCGCGGGTTCGCCTTCGAGCATGGGGCCAAGCGAAGTGGCGAGCACATTGGGGTTATCAATATCCGCCTTTTGGGGAAACAAAAACATCTCGACGGAAGCATTTTTTCGGACAATGACACCTCCACCATCACCGGCATAGGCGAAGGCGTACCTCTTAGAATCGGCCAGGATGATGATGAGGGTCGTCCGGAACCCGTCCCGGACTGGTGGCATAGCCGCTGCTGCACACTTTTCCATGGCATCGGATGCGTAAAGCAGAGTCTGCCTGGCCAGGGGCACAATATCGGACTGTGCGGTTCCGCATTTGGCATTGACCAAAAACGTTGCCGCCGCCCGGACCGCCACATAGGAAGCGTAGGCCCCGTGCGCCGCCCCACCACATCCGTCAGCGATCAATAAGGCTGTGACATTACCCAACTGGAGGCACAGGCAGTAATCTTGGTTGTCGCTCCTGATATGTCCCTTGGTTGTGGCGACTGCGGCACAGTACTCATCGGGGATGATGGGAGGAATTCCGCCCGCTTCGTCGGCAAGGTGTTTCAATCGCTGAAATACTGTCCCCGGGTCTGGAATTTCACCCCAAACAGGAAGAGATTCATCATTAGTTGTGACGTTATTTGCGGATTTTTCGGGCTCAGGTTGCCGCACCTTGATCGTGGTTACGTCTGTGGGTAACGGCAATACGGTTGCCGGAACAATGCCGATCCCTGGCCGGATCAAAGGATTAGCGGTAAGGTTCCGGGACACCAGGATGAATGCCAGCAGCGCGAATCCGAGAATAAGAAAGGCCATAGTGCGAGCCAGGCGGCTGATACCATTGGCCAGTTCAGTACCTGTTTCGTCAAATTCACGCGTGATGTTGGTCATGGTAGCCGACATGAGGTGTAGTTCATCGGCGACCACGGCTGAAGCAGACCTAGTCTGCGCGAATTGATCAACCAGATTCGAATACCGTGCGCTATTTTCCATCCACTCCCGGTCGAGGCAAGTGAACAAGTCGATGTAATTTTCATCTACCGTCCCCAATTCCCCGCGAATGTTGGCGAACTCCTGCCGGATTGTTGAGTCAAGGCCAGCAAGGCGATTGGACATTCCATCGAACCGCCTGGAAATCCATAAGTTCTGGCCCGCTGTGTTAAATGTAATATTGACTACCTTGGCCACCTTCTTTACTGGACACTGAGCCATTTCAGGTGCCGGATAAGCCGGATCCGCCATGGTCATGACAGGCGAAACAATAGTGAAGGCCATCGAGAGCACATAACTATTCATCAAGAAACATACGCGCATTTTCATGGTAATCTCCTAGTTGCCCATTACGATCATAATTAACACGATCACCAGCAACAGAATGGCGAGTGGCACAGGAATATCAGGCATGCCCCGGGCCAACGGCGCAGGAGGCGTATAAACCGGAGGCGGATTGGATGAGCCCTTTTCGGGGGTAATGTTGATTTTTACCGGAGCCGTATCGCTTTTCACGGTTGTAACCTTGACAAGGGAGGGCTTCTGGGCCGAAGATGGCCCTGCCATGGGAAGACGTTTGGCATCAATCCCCTCCGCCGTAAGACAATCAATCTGATCCTTTGTCGGTAAAGAACGCATTGGTAACTCCTTTTTCCGGTCTGCCATCATCAGTGCCGGGCGACCAGTCCCGGCAGACAGGGGCCACATGCCCCCTGTTTCGGCGTTCACTGCGCATTCAACATGGCCAACGAGCGTGTCGCATCGCGTTTTTGTGCCATGCTGATCGTCATGGTAACTCCAGCACGGGCCATGAAGTTCCGCAACTCCGCACCGTTGTTGACCCGGTAGAAGTGCTGGGGCGAGGACGCCAGTTCCCTCAACAGATCCTCATCAGCGTCGTCCCCGAATGCCACCGTGACGAGATCAGCCTTTGCCTTCAATTCAGCCGCGACGACTACCGGTGAACCACCCTCATTGAAGCAGCCATCAGTGAAGAACAGGACCACCGGGCGCAGGTACTGCTTGCCAGCCTCACGCTTGTGAGTGTCCAGGTCATTCAAAGCCATTTCCAGAGCTGCTGTCATGTTCGTAGCGCTGTCAATGGCCAAGGGGCGAATTCGACCTTCCAGTTCAGATGCTTGCGTCCACGGATTGACCACAGTCGCCTGGCTATTAAAGTGGATAATCGAAACGACAAACCCATTTTTATTCATTGGCTGAGCCAGTTCGGTGTTCAACTCCCCGCAGGCAGCTTGCGCATGCCGGGCCTTCTCTCCCTTAAACGACGGTGAGGCATCGATAACAACAACAACTTCCTGTCGCACGTTGGCGCACACCTCGTTGCGACGCTTCACATCTGCCGTTACACACAGTTCTTCATCTCCATTGACCTTATTCATTTTCCGCATCTCCTTTCACTGTAGATGGTTACGCCACAATGGCGCTCATGGGAATCGTTCCACCTACGGAGGTCATCATTTTCGTCATCGTGTTGCAGAGCGAATTCATAACCTTCTGAATTTCTGCAGTGTTGGGATCGTTCGAGATGGGAATCAGGAATCCACCCGCCGCGTTAACCAATTCCTGGAGATAGTCCGTGGACTGGCACACCAGGATAAGTTTCACGCCCTTCGCCTTGATCTCCGCTCCAAGCTGCCCCATGGACTTACCAGACTTCAGGGGCTTGGTGTCGTCCGTAAGGAACATGAGCAACACATTCCGGCAATACGTAATCCGCGAACCCCAAGCCGTTACATCAAGGAGCCGTTGAACCTGTTCCGCGTGCGTTTCCTCAAGATCCCCGCCGCCCTGGTACTGGATGGTGCCAATAGCATCAATGGCCTGCTCAACCGTCCCAGACTGAACCAACTGAACGGGTTCTTCGCCGCAGTCCTCATCCCCATGCTTCCAGAGATCAACGTCCACCTTGGAAATGGAACCACCTAAAGCCCGCAAGGCATAACCGGCAATCGCCGGAACACCATTCTGAAAAGACTTCGTGGATCCTGTTCCATCAATAGACATGCCAATCTTGGCGCATCCAGGTCGCTTGCAACGCACCGCTTGCACGCTGTATTCCTGCCCGGAATCTTGGTTAGCAGCGTAACTTCCATTCTGCGGATTCACATCACCTGCATTAGGATTCAGAGCTAACAGCCTTGTCGTTAGAGCCTTCATATTGCACTTCCCTTCTTGTTTTTGGTTTTCACTGCCTTCACCTTGAAGATAAAATCAGTAGAGTCATAAATTTCGGACAAGCTCGTTACCGCCTTGAGTCCGGAAACCAGCGACAGTTTGATGCGAGAATCGGGATTGGGGGACTTAGCGGAAAATGCCTTCGTCAGGTTCTCCAAGTCGTTTTTAGTAAAACAAACCTCGATGACCCTTGCCCACCCATCGGCCAGATCCCTTTCGGCTTGATCGGGCTCCGAGTGGAACGTTGAAACAGGGAGTTCGATGGCAATCGGTAGGCTTGTCACCGGACAATTGAATCCAATATCCACAACCTTGTTACGGCCAGGCAGCGTCGCCTCAATGTTGGCCGTAATGGATTTTGCCGCTAGGATATCCCTAATAAGGCGCTGACCAAAATCGTGTCGGTAGCCACTACGTGAAGGCTTATAGACGGATCCAATGGCTGCATGCCCCGTCGCTGTAAGGAAGTGCATTAAACTTGGGGGACCGGCGTGTGGAGACAATTGAACCGCCACCTCGTCAACAAATCCCTGTCCCTTCAACTCGTCAAGGGCAACTTTCATGTCCCTGTAATTCAGTTTCTTACCTGAAGGCAATGCGAGTTGACCAGCGCGTCCACTGACATTAAGGAATGGTTTCGCGGCTATGTCTTTGAGGATAGCCATGTAATCATTGTCAAGCGCGCTAGGGGCAATTGACACCATGGTAACTGCAGGCGCAACAACCGGGGCCGCTGGGGGCGGCACGGCGGTAGCTGCAGGTGGGACTGGCTTACTGGCGACGGGTGGTGTCACAATTACCGGCACCGGGATTTTGCGGTAATTCTCTGGGACAATAGGCGGCAGGGTCGCCAGGATTGGGGCGTTATTGACGTCAATTTCTGCGTCGCTCATTTTTACCGCATCGGGAATACGCGGATAAGTGGCGAGGAAGGGCTCAGTGTAGCGATTTCCCATCCGCACCATTGCAACGCCCTTAGGTAGAGAGGTGAGCGCTTTTGCCTGCTGATCGGTCAGGGCAAACGTTTTCTTTGCAGTGAAAATGTCATTCCCGTCCGAAATTTGGGTTACCATCCATATTCCCGCTGCATTCAAAACGGGATGCACAACAGAAATGGAGTGGTATACAGCGAATAGGCAAATGGAACTGGATCGGACAAGGGTGGCAAGATGTACAAGGCTTGGAAGGCTTCCGGGCACTTTTGAAGCAGCACTTAAGTTTGTACACTCATCAATAAAGAACACAACCTGTGTGCCGGTTCGCGCCCGCAAGATGGGATCGTTGATTATTTCCTGTCTGAGTGCAGTCAGTAGCGTTACAACGAGCAATTCCTCCTGAAGCGTACCTGCAATAGCAGAGGTATCAATGATGACGCTGTAACCCTGCTTTACAATCTCCCTCAAGTCATATCCACGCTGACAGGCGATCTGGTTACGTAGCGGGGAACATTCGACGTCATAAAAGACCGAAAACATGGATCTAAAGAAATCCTTAGGAATCAGAATGAATCCGGATGGAGTTACACAGTTACGAATAATATCCTTCAACTGAGCGTGGGTTAATTCACGCGCACCATTCAGAGCATTTTGTTTCAAGCCCTGCTCCATGGCGGCATCGAGGACAATCTTGCTGTCTCGGCGACTAAAGATATTCAGGGCATAATCCCGGTTTTGACGAGGCCACTGCCAGGGATTGAAAAACGGTAAACCTGGTCGACCGATCCTGACTTTAAGAACACGACCAGGATATTTTCGACACAGATAGTCAAACTGCCCATCGCCCTTGGAATCGATAATGAACACAGATTTGCCGGCGGCAATACTGGCATCAAGTACAGCACCTCCCCCAGTTGACTTGGTTGATCCTGGGCGGCCCGTTAACCGCATGGACTCCGCCATTTCAGAAAAGTTCAACCCAACGGGAGTCCCATCCAATAGCGTAAACGGGTAAATATCCCCTTGGCTGATGATATCTGGAGGCGGGTTTTGAGCAAAAGCAACGCGCCATTCCATAGGAATGATAATGTTCCGCGCACGGCCCACAAGACTTGTGAGCGCATTGAGATCATATTCAGGGATATTGCCGGATTCGATGCCCCGCTGCAGATTCTTAATATAGCGCCATCCGACTGAACTGATGCCAGCATTATCAAGACCAAGGAGAATGGCCTCCTCGATCAGTTTCTGAACCGCCTTTATCTGTGCGGCATATTGGTTTGCCTGATAATTATTCACCGTTACCTCACTTTCCCTCGATATTTCACATCCATTTACAGGGATCATCGCCTTGGCAGGAGTACACTCGATACATCCAACGGCGATCATAATTGATATGACACTTGCACCCCCACGGGGGGGCTTAGGCCGAGGCGCCGCCGAGGGCGTAGAAGAAGCAGAAGGTGGCGCTGGTGCAGAAGGAATGGTTGGCAGCGTCGGCTGTGGCTTCAAGAACGGGGCCAGTATAAGGCGTACGATAATAATCGGAATATTGAGGATGGCCGCCAAAATACGACGAACCCGCCCCTTTCCCCAGCAGTCAGTGCAGATGCCTTGCCGGCGAGAAGACATGTTTACGGGCATGCCAGCCTGAACTGGAGTTTCCTGCGCCAGAAGATCAATCGCACACACACTGTGGCATTGAGAGCACTTAAACGAATTATCTTGCGACAGGAGACTGTTAGATTTGATGCATAATGATGCTGTAGATGCCGATTTGATAGGATCGCCAAAGCGATCAACATTCAAATGGACTGTCGCGTGAACGATTTCACCATCCAGTGGTCCGGCACCAGCGCTCTCATGAATCTCCGATGTCTGTGGCAGTTCGTAATCTCCCGGCTGCATCACTTTGATGCGCTCCTTCTTAATTGTTGCCCCTTGGATAGTCATGTTCCATCTCCTCTGTTTGAACTGGATGGCATGGGATCAATGAAACGACGAGCAAGGACAACACAGCATACGACAAAGAAAATGAGCACAAACGTTTGGCAGCCAAGATTGGCGCATTGCGAAAAATACGACTCCATCTCGCGTGTCTCATATATAGCAGTCACGATGCCTATAATCACGGCGACCAAACGGAGAAGTCCCGGAGGCCCAAAGTATTTGTTGAGGAATATTATGACAGAGGCATATCCGACGTTAAACATGATCAGTACGATCAGGCACTGCACGATTTGCGATGCTGTTGCATTACCTGGCATGTCGAATATGTTCATAAGCTGTTCCTCTTCTATGTTTCGCTTTGGATTCTTCTCTTTGACACCATGATCATCGGTTTAGACATATTGAACAATGGAACTGCCAGGAATACTCCGGGCGGAAAGGGTCAGTTCTGGGCACCTCCGGGAAAAGCTGGGATAGTCAATTCTTTGAGTGCCTTATCTTGCTCTTGGTCATCAACATCCTTGGGGACAATGTTAATCCAGGCATCACCCGGCCGCAGAACAACGGAGCGATTATCTCCCATTTCAAGAAAGGCAAATAGGCGGGAAGGAATCGTCCACCGGCGGCGGCAGTCGAGGCGCAACATCTGGGCTTCCTGCGCATACAACAACTTAAAAGCACCCTTGGAGATTCCCTCCTCGCCACATAATTCAGATTCCTTGCGCGTCAGGTATTCGGCCTTAAGCGCAAAAGGCGCTGCGACTAGTCTGCGCTTGCCACCATAGGTCAAAAACCAAGCGTCACGCAGTAATGCATCAAAGCCATCCTCGGGATCGCTGTAAGATATCGGCAACGCCAGACGAGTCGTTCCTATTTCAACGGTGCTGTCGGCAACTCCTTGCCGGGAAAGAATAGCGTTGAACTGATCCCAGGTAATATTGGGGCGGGTTTGGCTATTGCTATTCTGCCTTCCAGCGCTCTTGTTCGTCTTCCTTTTCATGACACATTCTCCCATCTGAATCTCGGAGGACTGCCCTCCGTCCAGCTAAGGAAAGTGTATTGAATGGAAATCAGAAATGCGTTTGCGGCAACATTGAATATTGTTGCATCAATGTTGCGTTGCCACTACGCATGAATACGAGCAAGCAACAAAAAGCGCTGCTAATAAGCAGGAAGTGATCAAAGCAATTGGAATATGAGCAGCCAAAGAATGAGGTTGCTATCCAAGACGTGGTACTCGAGTCATGGGCTCATCAGCAGTCGGAATAATGAGGCAATACGTAAACTCACCCTCGCATCGATAACCACGAGGCCGAACGTTAACAATTGAAAACGATTTTGCGGCAATGCGTTCACGTAAGCGGGATAGCGGAGATCGCAGGCTGTTAGCGAGAACGTCCTTGTCCTTCCCTTCATTTCCATTTTGCGAGACTTGTGGCGCATTCTCATCATCCCGCCAAGCAATGTCATAAAGCTCACGATGGGTTAGCTCGATGTTCTTATAACGAACCAATAGCGTCAGTAGCTTGATTTGGATTCCATGGAAAGCCACACTCCGGCATTGTTTCTCAGACTGCCTCATTTGAACCCGGCCACCTTGAATGATGATGTCATGCTGATCTTTTTTCCGGAAAACGCTAGATACGGAGGCCGCATCTCCGGCCCTGACGGGAAGTGGAACGCCATGCGTATCAGACTCCCATATCATAAAAGGCAAAGTCAGTGCTACCGATGGAGCGCTAAGCAATGAAACAGAAGTCCCGCCTTTTACGTGCATCATCGCTATTATTTTATCCGCAAGGCCTTCGGACATGATCTTTGCCCGAGTCTCAGTAGCGCCAAAGACTTTAGCGCAGCGTTCGATTACCTCAACCAGCTTCTTTCTATGGGGAATAGTGATGTCATCCCCTGTTTCCATGGCAACAGCTTCAAGTGTAAGAATGACTATAGGTGTAAGGAGAGGCTTACTGGCTGCTGGCATCCAAGTACTCAAGTCGGGGAATAACCGATTCCATATCAAAGATGTCATGCTTGGGAATGGGACACGTTCGCCAGATAATGGGTGCTTTATCCTGTCCCAAATCGCACCGAAGAACTGATGTTCAAGGGGTAAAGAGTCCTTGATGTAGTCTTCAGCAACAACACGAATATCATGTAACGTAAGCATCTTGACTCACAACACAATGAATATAAACAGTCATCAATGCGTATTACTTTTTTCAATTTGAATGATTATGGCACGGTGCGTCAAGAGCAAATGACAGACAAGTCTTCATGCGACGTAAAACAGCTTTCATTCCGCCTTGCGCCCCATTATGTCTAATTCCTTCTGTCCCCCTCAGCACTTTCCCATGGATACAGTGTCTGAGAATTCAATCAGGGAGGTTGCGCGCTGCTTGGAATCTTGGAATGGCAACATCCCCGATTCAATTCTTTCTTGAAAATTAGACGAAAGAGCTGAGGTTGGGACTCACGAAAGAATTCAAGATAGGGCGCACTACCGTAACTTGGCGACTCTGCCGCCGGCGGTTTTTGATGTAATGCGCCACGCCGATGGGACAATAGCCGCCGGTTCCAGACTTCAACGAACGTCGCCGGTTGCACCGGGGGCGGGTTCGCTGAAAACTGTAAAAGGGGTCCCCTCTCCTTTGGAGAGCACCCATTTTTAGAGTTTTCGCCTCCCTGCCGCCGGTAGGCATGCTCACACACCGCAGGCTTCATTCCACTCATTGCATTCGCTCACATTACGCCAGTGCTCGCCCTGCCGGGCTGTGCATGTTGATAACAGTATCGGACTTTGGAAAGAGGGTTCGGGTAAACAAAGAATATGGAACAAACAATAATCAAGGGAGAGGAAGTCATCAGCTATACAGTCGAGGAGTTCATAAGAGCAACTCGTCCGGATGGATTGGGACATATATATTTTAATGAGAATCTTATCGCCTCATTTGAGGAAGTCATTTGTGACTGTTGCAACGTGGATATTGTTCAGCCGGAGGATAAACCGGATGAATTGACAGTCTTCACCATCCCAGGCGCGGCATGGTGTCGGGATTGTTTCGAGAGTTGGGCGGATATTTCAGAAAATCATGAAAGGGGGTGCTCGTAACAATGGATATAACATTTTTATTGATAAGCGGCGGCTTCATCCTTGAGGAATTTAAGGACCCAGAAGCGGCGCTTGAGTTTCGTGAGTACATGAAAGCGGGACATCCCGGACAATCCTATGAGCTGGTGGCTGATGGATAGCGTGACAGACAGGGACTATGTCGTGATGAACGGATGGAGCGAAGTGGCCGCATTCCAGACAATTGGAGAGGCTCTACAGTTTCAGGAGTTCATGGGGAACCTGCACCCTAACAAGAAGCATGACCTTCACCTCAAGCGAAACGGATTCGTGATGCTCAGGGAAGGGAGTCCACCCTGCGACGAAGATGAACGCTCGCTCAGGGGATTCGGGTTTATAATGATGAAAGGGGGTGGCATAGAGCATGGCAGAAGAAAAGAAGGTATACCTTCGGATCAAAGTGGATGGCCAAGAGAGTTATCTTAAGGCATTCGAGAATGATAGAAAGTCCAAGGACTCTGACGCTGATTACAGCGGCAAGGGGGTCTTGGTATGGCTAAACGAAGCAAAACCAAAGCAGGAAATGGAGGAATCCAGACCTGTTGTGGAAATCGTCAAACCGTCATTCCAATCAAAACGGTTCTAAAGGGACCGACCAAGCGGCGGCGGGAGTGTTTTTATTTTAAATGGGTAGTTTCCCGCTGCCCAGGTGATGAAGAACAATGGAGGAAAATAGGACAGAAGGGGCTTCACGGCAGTTTATCGGTAAACCGAATAAACCGGTGATAGCTTGCGCTGTATGTGGTGAACCCAAGGGCCAAATCCGGGTTCAGGATAAAGAAGGGCTGGCAGTGTATCTCTGCTTGAGATGCAATCGGCTGATGGCCTGGCATAAATATTGAAAGGAGGTTTGAATGAAAAAATGGGAACGGATGTTTATCTCGAATGGGATACAAAGACAGAGGAGGAGCAGAAAGCTCAGTTTACCGGATGGGCTATTGATGCTGGCGAAGATGGGTATTTGAGAACAAGTATCAGTATGGTTCTTGAGGAGCATATCTTGAGAGTGCTATTCCCCGAAAAGTATTGGGCCGAGGGGTCTACGGATGAATATGACTTTGAGGGAAACTTTGAACGGCTAAACGAAATTGGATGCCGGTATCTGGTAAGTGTGGCCAGAAATGAACCCTTTGAAAGTGAAAGTCAGCAGCAGGAGGTGCTTCAGAACCAGAAAACAACGGCAGAAGCCATTTTGCAGGTTATCAGGAATACAGTCCCGGAAGGTGGCTGGATAAAAACCAGCGAAATTGACGAGTTCAGGTGGGCGGTATCGTGGTTGGATTCTGTGTACAGTTTCTTTGAATTGGGAATCAGGAAACAGAAAGAGGGGCTGAAGCCCTACCCTTGCATAAGCTGGTAAGGAAACAAGCGACGCCTTGACGGGCCCCCGTCGGGGCGTTGTCTTGTTTAGGGATATAGCGAGAGATGGATGAAGGGAAGATGGGGGACGAATTGTCCTCCGGACACGAAACCCAAGGGGAGGTTTCGTGGGAGGGTAACGGACACTCAACCTCAACCCAATGGCTTTCGGTCCGTTCGGTGATCCGCTGCCGCTCGTCACCAGATTCGAGGTACCGCTCTGAATCTGGCTCCAGAGGGCGCTTATGAAATGACACGGTCATTTGAATGGCATTGTGAGCCCGTGTCAGGGAACGGGACCCGGATTTCGGTCTTCGACCGAAGGGGAAATGATAGACGCGCTGCGGCGCGCATATGACGACTGACGACGAAATCTAGGCGTGCTGCGGCACGCTAATGCGAGGGGGCTTCGCCCACCCCTAACGTTAGCCGCCTGCGGGCGGTTATGAATACGCGCGCGGGCAACTATCTATAAGGGAACCAGGAAGGCAAGGAAGCCGAAAAGACAAGCGGCGCTCGTTTGCCGCATTGTGTGATTTCTGGCTTCGCACCTCCCTGATTTTTCCCGAACGAAGCAGGCTTCGCTCAGTAAATCTTTCGGTCACTGCGGTAACCGAAAAATTTATCTATCGAAGCCCGCGGCCTCCGGCATGGAAAAATCAGTAAAAGGAGGTGCTCAGAGAATGGAAGACACAAAGCGACTCAAAGAGCTCTTGAAGCTTGTCAAAGATATGATTCAGGAAGCCGAAGCGGCTTCAGTGAAGAAAACAGATAATCTTTGGCTCGTTAATCGAGCAAGAGAGGTATTGGAGGCAAGCGGAAGAATCGCTGTTAGCGGATAACAGCTTGTCCAAATATCAGGTTGGCGGGGCCAACTTTGGGCAAATGGAGATAGGCGCGCTACGGCGCGCTGATGGAGGCCTCGGATACGCCTACGGATGGATGATATAACGGAGACGAAAGTAAAGGGCACCTGCGGGTGCCATATTTATAGTAACGGACGACGGACGGACGACGGACGACGGACGGACGAACGACGGACGAACGGACGGACGAACGGACGGACGAACGGACGACGGACGAACGGACGGACGAACGGACGGACGAACGGACGGACGACGACGGACGACGACGGACGACGACGAGTA
The DNA here is from genome assembly GCA_037143135.1 of bacterium. GTDB lineage: Bacteria > Verrucomicrobiota > Kiritimatiellia > CAIKKV01 > CAITUY01 > JAABPW01. The sequence goes on along the minus strand of JBAWZH010000001.1, from coordinate 71,694 downwards.
TTGAAGTTATGATGTGTAATGATGGGAATCTGGGGATGTTATTGGTAATGATTTCTGGGGGCAGGGAGATGAAAGATAGGGTGTGGAAGTAAGGGAGTGCGCGGTCGCTTTGGCGTTCGCGTGACGACGGGACGACGACGTGTGACGACGAGTATTGATTTTATGATGTGAATTGATTTTGTTGTGTAAGTTGTTGATTTGTAATGAGATTAATTAATTTTGAGGAGAGAGGGGGGATAATGAGAAGTATGGAAATTAATTATTTTGGCCACCATTTCAGCAAGAAAGCGAAAGGTTTATTAACTTCGATTCATCTTGAAGAGTGAGGTGAATACGTCAAAAGAGAATGGGTCAGGAAGAGTTATTGGCATACATTGAGCAGTCGCGTCAGGAGGCTGAACGCGTCGCATCCAGTGTAAAGGACTTCCGGGTTTTCAGCTTCGACCACATCCCGGACCGGCCGGTCATTCGGCCTGAAGTTAAACGGATTGTGGACTGCCTGGTCCGCTATCAGGGTAGCGGGATTGCCCGAAACATGATGGTATTCGGTGCCAGGGGTTGCGGGAAAACCCTGACATTTCGGTACCTTGAAAAAGCCTTTTCTGAAAAGCTAAAACTCCCCTTCTTTGGCGTGAATTGCCGGATCCATAATTCCAGCTTTAAGGCATTGGCCGCCATCTTGAAAGCCAAGCCGCGGGGGTACGCCTATTCCGAGCTATGCGAACGATTCGAGAAGGAAATCCCCGGCCCGGCGGTCATCGTCCTCGACGAGGCCGACATGCTGGTCGAAAATGACCTCAAGCGGGATATCCTGTACTTCCTGAGCCGAAGCCCCAACCGCTATTCCCTGGTCCTCCTCAGCAATAACCACCGCTACCTTAAGCAACTGGATGAGAGCACTCGCTCCTCACTCCAGCCAGAAGTCATATCATTCAGAACCTACTCAGCCAGTGAGATCCTAGACATCCTGAAAGACCGGGCAGAGACAGGCCTAAAGAGGGTTGCTCCTGGGTTGTTGGAAGAAATCGCCGCCATGACGGCCAAGAATACAAACGGCGATGTCAGGGTCGCCATCAAGGCCCTCCTTTACTGTTCCACCGGGGAGGCTCCAACCGTGGATGAGTGTTTTGCCAAGGCACGGGAAGATGTGGTGAAAGATGTCCTGGTGGGTACCAATGACAAGGCGCTCCTCATTCTTAAGGCAAGCATGGAAGAGTCTTCAAAACTGGTGAAGTCGGTGTATCAGCATTATAGCACCCTGAGTCGGGCTTGCGGGGAGGAACCCTACGGTTACACACAATTCTATTCAACCCTGGGATACTTGGCATCCCTTGGCCTGATCCTGCTGGTCAGCGCCAAAGTAGATCGGACCTTTACAAACAGGATTGAGCCATTAGTCTCACCCGAGGAACTGAGCGCCGTCTTTTCCGCCCGGTTCCAGTAAGAGAGTGCGCTGAACGCGTCAGATGAGTCAGATCATCCAGTAATGTGAGCAGTGAACCTCTTCTCTTCTTCTTCTTTTCTTTAAAAAGTTTTTGTTGTTGTTGTTGCGTGACAACAATGATGAATCCTGATGTGAAGGCATTAACACCTCGACGTAAACGGCGCACTCTCTCTTCGCCGGCCTGTTATATTTCAGATGGCCTGGCTTCCAGAAAACTCGTTCCTTTTTCGGTAAGCCGAATCATTTTTGAACGCCCCCTTGGGGTAAGCTGTTCAACTTCCTCGATGAATCCCATTTCTATCAGGGATCGTTTGGCCTTGTCGCCCTGTCGGCCGGACAGTTTGCATCTTGTATATCGCGCCACCACGCCGGAGTCGGGCATGATCGCCACATCCACCAATAGTGCCATTTCTGATTCCGAGAGTTTCGGCTGAGAAGTCGAATGGGATGCCTCTCCAGAATGTTCAACGGGCCGGACATATACCTGCATCATATCCCGGATCATATCATCCGACATAGTTCCCTTCTTCACTGGCATCAAGGGGGTCTTCAAGATAAAGGGATCAATCAGCCCCTTTCGCTGCAACTTAACAATCGCGGATCCCAGACTGAGTCGCCCGAGCATGTCGCCCTGCTCCCGATCCAACAGCATGGAACCTGTCAAAGCCACGGCATCCGCCTTCTCTTTTACACCCATAGCGATGAGGCAATGCACATTGGCCAGGGCCGTACGCGAGATGGCGGAGGGCATCTGGTCTATGATGACCAATCCAATCCCATATTCACGGCTCTGACGGAACATCTGATCCACAATGATCTTAGACCCGGAATCATCCCGTCCCTGTCGCCCGGCGATGTTATGGGCCTCCTCAAGGAACATCACCAGTTGGAGTTGTTCCCTAACCGGCCTCGCCTGGTAATATTCATAGGCCCAGAGCATGACACATTCGGTGAAGAAAACCTTGTCCTCATGGCCAAGGGAGTCCATTTCAAAAACGACAGAATGATTGATCAGGGATTTGAGACTGTCATTTCCCTGGGCATTAACAATCCGGTCCATCTGGCCAAAACACAGCGAATGTATCGCCCTTAGCGCTGAGGACAGCCAAAGGGTTTCCCTACCACTTCGGATCGGGTAATTCTGCAGCATTCGCAAGACATCCCGAAATGTGGGATATCGCTCCGGTTTACCCTCAAAGATCCCATATTCCTCGTATAGCTTTGCCAAAACAACCTCCAGCAAATAGAGAACTCCCTGCCCGAGAAAGAACGCGTTGGAAATTGTGTGGGAGATCTTCTTTATCCATGTATGCGGGTCCACGCCCTCCACCGGGATGAGCGGGTTGAAAGAAATGGGGGCAATGTCATTACGCCCGACGGTAAATACCAATAAATCCTGGAATTCCGGCAATGCTCGCAATTCCCTCCAACCCCTTTTGAATTCAAGCACCCAGATCGGAGTGCCCAGTTTGTGAATTTGGGAGGCCAGAAGATGGGCGGCATTGGTTTTACCGGTACCGGTTTGACCAAAGAGCCCGACGTGCTTCATCAGTTCGTCTTTCCTGAGCCCGAAGGGACAATATGGCTTATGATTATATTCGACATCACCGAGGGCAATCTCCCCGGCGGCAACCTCGGCGGTTGGCGGCGGAAAGACTGGGGCTTTATCCTGCACATCGGTATTCAGTGCCGAATTGACCATGAGCTCAAGCTGTTGCTCTAGTTCGAATTTTCCATCTTCATCCTGAAAAAGGTAGCATTGCCATATCTGATCGACCTGTTTCCCCAGAATTGGGCGAAGCGCGATGCATCTATCCTGAAAAGTTACCGTATCCTTCGATTTTATGTTGGTCATCCTGAGTCAGCGGCATAGCAAATAGTCCGGTCCTGAGTTTTGTGCCTTCATATTTCTTGGCAGCAATAATGAGTTCCCGTCTAAGTTCGACGGCATCCTTCCAGAGCGTAACATCTTCGTCGCGAAGTTGTTTTTCAAGATCCATCTTGGTCTTTTCCAAGCCCTGCCTGCGTTTATCCCCATCGGGTGTTTTGAGTATTACTGCTCCGTATATTTCGCCCGAAAGATCCGAAAGCCGGCCTTGGATCGCGGCACGGTTCCTGTCGCGTATAGTCACCCGCTCTTTGAGCAATTGTTTCAGCACATCCTCCGAGAAATAATCGAACTTCAATTGTTGGCCTGTGAGAGTTTTGAGCAAGTCCCCTGATGAGTTTTCATCCGGCGCCAGATTGGTTGTCTCACTATGAGAATACAATGCAGTTGCATAGGCGGATTTGCGTTCCTCCTTCATTCCCGGCGTATGCAAAACCGCATAGCTTGGGCTGAATGGACGGTATTCCGTAACCCGCCAACCTTGATCGGTCATAAATGAATAGTTTGCCATGTTGTTGTCATTCCTGAGTAGTACAGTGATAAGACACAAAGCCCCTTTATATATCTTTGCATTGGCAGAAACCCGCCGGGTTAGATGCGGGATATATACATCCAAGAAAGGGCGTTGATCTCCTTTAGAAAACGCTGATCAGCCGCAGGAACCACGATCTTCTTCCTGGCAATGATCTCCTGGACCAGGATCGCATGGCCGGTCAGTAATGATGTCTCACACGCCAACTGCTCCCGCGCTTGTATGAAACCAAAGAACGAGATTTCATCACCCGGCCGGAGCTCTGACTTTTTAAGCGCGAGGAACTCGCGTTCCCCCCGAACTTTTCCGTATAACAAACGCAATTCTGCGATTAACTTCTGGATCCCTTCATCGTTTTTCTTCATCTGACATGACACCACCCAGAGGTATTCTCAATCGGACATACAGTCGTGAGACGGGCACACACGATGTATGCCCGGCTTCACTTCAACCAGATATCTTTTACCGCAGTTGCAACATTTCCGATCCTTAGCTTTTCCATGAGCACGGTATTTGAACCCCTTGGATATACTTCTTGCGGATTTCTTGCAGTGTGGACATTTCGACGGTCTTCCTTTTCCCATTGGCTTCACCTCGGGGTAGAGAAGGTGGAGCAGTATATAAAGGTTTCCATGAACCGAACCCACATGAGTGTCACCGCCGGGTGGGAGCATCAAGAAGGAATCGCCAGGATCAGGATAATATAGTTGGGCAAAACCTCTAACATCATTAACTCAGGAATCAGTGTCCTCACGATCGGCAAATGCTCCTTATAACCTGAGTGGGCGAGGTACAAATAGCGTGAAGGTTGGCGTGGAGCGCAGGGGAGCGCCATACCTTCCGTACTTTTGTTAGGCTCTCTGCTCTTGTGCTTCCTGCTGTTGCGTGTATTCACATCCAGCGAAGCCGTACCTATCGCCGTACTGCTTCCTGACCTCGGCGATGTTGTCAATCACTGTTAGGACGTATTCAAGTTTGCTGCTGATCTTGATGGGCGCAGAATCCTGTCCATCGAGTTGGAGGCGGCTGAAGGCGAGGGGCAAAGGGAAGCGATGGGGGAAGTCCACGTACTGACTCAGTTCACTCTGAATCTCGACGAACCTCCCGTGGTCACCGCCAAAGCCGCGAACCTTTGGCACCCAGATTGCCTCGTCGCGCATGTCGATTATGTCGCGGAAGAGCCGTTTCTTCAGGGACACAAGCAAATCAGCCTCCAAGATCCCGAACAACTCCGGGACTTGAAGGAGAAGAACGGGCGAGGCGGCAACGACTTCCCTAGCCCCAGCCGTGAACCCTTGATTGCTAACGAGAATGCCTTTGGCCGCTCCGACATCCTGCACACACGCGAGGAGATAGGAGGCTTCCCGTCGTGTGACCTTGCGAGCGAAGTACTTGCACTCAACCAAGACGACATGCCTGATGCCAAGCACATCAAGTTCGTACTCCACGTCAATCGTCCATGTTGTGCGGTTCCCGCGCATCCGTCTGTGTTTGTGGACAGCGAGATTGCGATGTGCGAGCGCAGGCTTGGCGGTAAGAAGTAAGCCATAGACGTAGTCCTCGAACTCCCTCCAATCGGCAAAATGCGTCTCAGGTCTCAATCCCGCTCCTTTGTTTCCACAATCTCAATTTGGTGGCCTAACGTTACGGCTGAGGTTATTCGCCTGTCTTCGGGCGAATAACCTCCGGTCGATTGTTGGGCACTTGATGGGTCACGTTCACGTTAATCAGAGTTGTTGATTTGCGCTTGTCAGCCGCCGGCCGTTCAAGTCTCTCAAGTGCGCCAATAGTCACGGATTCAAGATGAAAGCCATGCTTGCTGAAGAGTGGTTTGAGCTTGTTCACGACATCTGTAGCGTATCGCTCCCTCCCGTTTCGGAGTTGTGACAGTGTTGCAGACTCAAGCACAGATCTCGCTGCTGTCAGGAACATGGGCGGGAGGATATTCAATGCGTAACCGTCTGCTCCGGCTATTGCCTGAGAAACATTGACGATTCGGCATGTAAAGGCGATATGCGCGCTGACGAGTGATCCCTTCATCTGCAAGGGATAAGCGTGCCCACGTGGACCATATTCCAGCGAAATTGTTTGTTCGCCAATCGGGAATGAACTCTCTTCTGTTGTCGAGAAGCTGTACTTGCTGTCGGGAGGCATTATCCCATGCCAATGTTGCGGCACTTCGTTCTGGCTTTTCTTCGTGCGCACGCTTTCCGTCTCGGCATTTGATGCGCTCCGTACATCGCTGCGCCTTCCCTCTTTTGTTCTGAAAAACAAGCTGCGCAGTAGCCATACGATCGCACTAACAACTAACAAGCCACAGCCGGAGAATATCCACTCTTTGTTGCTGAGGACGTATTTGATTGCACTGCTCACAATATTTCATGCCCAACAATTATTAATTCCGATCCCGATTATCTTGATAAAGTCGAAAGTCCTGCCTGTTATCCACGGAAAACATCCCGATAATGTATATAGACTTTCTCATTCATCATTGTGAGACACGGCTCAATGACCATTCCGCCACCCTTTGTCTAGACTATACTTCCCGATACGGGGGCATTCCACAATTATTTGTGGAAGATCGTCGTTCGCAGGGATTTTCCCTTTAACGAGAGATTAGAGGTTGCATTGGCTGAACAGCAGAGGCGGACTTCGCGCCGCCACGCCGACCATGAAGTTGCCGCAGCCGTTGGATCCGCACCTCCCCACGTGTCATAAGGAGCATTTACCGACCATAGGGCACGATTTTCGCCGGGGGTAATACGTTTGTTACGGCAGGGTTCATCATCCAGGACATGCGGGGATCGTTACAGATCTTGCTAGAATCGCAGGGGATCAGTGTTTGCCGTTCTCCCTGATTGGACGCGTCTGACGCTATGAACGGCGATTCATTCTTTGCTCGCGCGCTGAATCCCTACTATTCCAGTTCATCCAAAAAGCTATCGTCGGTCATGCCGGCGATGCGACTTTCAGGTTGCTGGGAGACGGCATCGTAGATGCATTCAGTTCTAGCCAGCAACTCGCTGACCGTGTCATTCATGCCTCGCACGGCGACGCCGATCCCTTTGATGTCCCGATCCATGCTTTCAAGCATCCGGTACAGCTTTGTGTTCTCGGTGTATTTATTATGTGTTGTCATTCTGGGATGACAACGCAATCAGGGTTTATATACCTTTGCATACTCAAAACCCCGCCGGTTGGTGGCAAAAAGTAACGTCTCTCACTATTCAGGCTTTCTCCGCAAACTATAAATAGGGGGCGAACTTCACATTTGTGACCCAGTGTGAAGAAAATGACAGAAAACGAATCATTCCCAAGCGTGAAACAGGCCGGAATCGGCCCAAAAGCGTCAAATGTGAAACATTCCCCGAAATATGAGCGTTTTGGGGAGACCATTCGGTACCTGACCTTGGATGAATGGCAGAAACTCCTTGATGGTATAGAGGATTACCGGCACAAACTCATGTTCAGAGTGATTTACCACCTTGGATGCCGTGTAGGTGAGTTTGTCAGGATCCAGGTCAAACACCTTGATTTCAGCCGGAACAGCGTCTTTATCCCAGCAGACAACACCAAGACGGGCCACAAGCGGACCAGTCACCTTCCGGAAGGTGTCATCAATGAGATCAAAAGCCTCCTCAGGAGGGAAGGTCGGATGTTGAAACGAACGGAAAGTGTGACCAGCCCGGATGAATATCTATTCCGGCGATCCACTCGATCCGCCAGGCATTACAGTGAGAATCGAATACGGCAGATATTCCAGCGCTATGTCATTAAAGCCGGATTCAACCGGGAGTATGGCCAGGACTCCAAAGGCCGAAAACTGCGCCAGATCACGGTTCATTCCATGCGCCACTCGCATATCATGCATCATATCCACAGCTACAAGCTACCTCTGCCGATTGTTCAGAAACAGGTTGGCCATAGAACACTCCGGGCCACCAGCGTTTACCTCAATCCATCAGAGGAAGCTGTACGCGCGGCGTATAACGAGATCACGGATGATTTCGCCCGAAAGCTTTAAATAGTTGATACGCCCCATTATTGACATGTGGAGGGTCAAATATGAGAAACAGAAATAACTCAATCCGTAGCGTCGTCATCTATATCTGCGGACGCCTTTTATCCTTTCTTGCCCTCATCGCAGTCAGTTTTGGCATCATGTTCTTTGCGGGAACGATGACCCTCTTAATTGCTATGGAAATGGGTTTCATGATTGTCCTGCTGGCATTCATTGCAGTGGTATTATCCGATGCCCTCGGATCTGAAATCGACCGAAGAATCGCGGCGGCACGGTAAGTACTCATTTCTCATTAGAAGTCAGATATTCAAAAGCCTGTTGTAAAGCCAGAATGGCTTTGGGCAATTCTCTTAAACTGATGGCCGGCGTCCCGCACCAGCGGCCCTGCTTGTCCTTGTACCGTACTTCCAGAACCAGTTTTGGGATCTCGATTTCTTTTCCATCTATCCAGACGAGATTCCGAAATATAGAGACTCTACATGAGCCAACCATGATGATTTTTTCGGGTGAGGTATTCCGCATATTCCAGAGCAATCAGTCTTACCTACATATAAGTACACGTATTGGTACGTAAAGAAGGGGCCCTTCCGGGCAAACTGATACCCCACTATAAACGCACGAATCTATTTAAAGCTTTTGCCTTTGTGAAGTAGTAACGCCTTTGCACAACTTCCGCCATCTGCCAGGGCAAGATTTATAAACTCTATTCACCTTCTCCTGTTGAACCAATAGTTCATGAGCGGAGAAATTCGTTCGTTATTGAAATCGCGGGCAAGTGTCTGCGTGATGCGACTGAATCAAGCCGGATTCGGGCGTCCATATTTCTGGAAACGGCAATAATCACAGGAGCGGTAGCTCCAGTGTCCTCTACGAGGAAATCAATTGAAAGGAGGCTATTCCATGATGTTCCGCTAACGCGGAAGAAGGTGTTTATGAGGAAAGCATGTCTGTAATTGAAAATAATGACAATCAACCGAACTGAAAGGAAATGATCATGAATAAGTTCATAGGAGTTGGAACCCTGCCGCGCAGCGGCACATTGAATGGTAATGAGAAGAAGGTTCTCAGGTTTACGCTGGCCACAAAGAATGGTCATGGGGGAAAGGACAAAAAGCCTCACAAGGCCTTTGTGCCTTGCGTGGTGTTCAGTCCGTCCGAACTCGCCATCAGCCTGCTGACCGGGGATCCGAAAGGTGTGTTGATCGGGCTGGAAGGCCGGGTTAACACGTCCAAGTTCGAGACCAAGGATGGGCAGACCAAGTACAGCACAGAGGTTATTGTGGATGAACGCAGCCTTGAAGTGCTGGAGTTACAGGGAATTGTTGAAGCTTCAGGTGATGGAAACGGATCGGAGTGGTGATGAAAAAACCTGAATACCGGGCAATCTCGTTCATGTGCGAGTTGCCTTTGGCGAGGGACGGAACCACCATGATCCGCACCCCGGAAGATACCTGGGTAGAATGCCGGGAAATGCGTGATCTGGGCCAGGAGACCTTTGTGGTACTGGCCTTGAACACAAGGAACCGGTTATTGGACAAACGGATGATTGGCATGGGCGTGGTGGATTCCTGCCTCGTTCATGCGCGAGAGGTGTTTCGGCGGGCGATCAGCGAAAGCGCGTCGGCCGTCATACTCGTGCACAACCATCCCTCCGGCGATCCCTCCCCGAGCGCGGAAGACGTCAAGTTGACCAAACAGATGATTCAGGGTGGTCAGATTCTCGGCATCAAGGTGCTGGATCATGTCATCGTCGGGCGAAAGCACGGCGACAACATGGCGACCGTCAGCCGGGAATTTCTGTCCATGCGTGAATCAGGCCTATGCGAGTTCGACTGAACCGCGCATGAATCGCAACCGTGCAATGCGGTTGATTGAAGAATAATAACCCACCGACACCCTTTTATGGCGGAGCTCTGCCCTGGTGGCAGGATTCTGTTGTAGAGGGGTCGGTGGATCAGACAGTAACGGGCGGTCCCCATGACAGGGCCGCTTTTTTCATTGAAAGGAAGGTTATATGGAAAACCGGTTTGGTTTTCTGCATTTAGTTCCAAGAGAGATAGTGGATTCAGGTTGGATACATGCTTTTGGTGTGTATTACCCCCGCCATCAGGCTGTTGAACACCAACATTCTGATTGGAGCAGGGCTGTCATCCTGGCCAAGCGGCGGGCCACTGAGATCATAGACCAATTTGGGGTCATGATTGCAGAACGGCTGGAGCGCTGGCTTGGGAATGATGTGTCCTATGTGGTTACGCATGTGCCCGCTGAGCCTGAACCGGTGCAATACCTGTTCAACGCTTATGGACACGGCGCTCCGGAAATGTTGGCAGAAAGCATCTATCGGCATCTGGGCCGCCGGGTGAACGTTCACTTGGACACACTGCTCGTGCAATTGCGCCCCAAGGGCAAGAAACAGCATCAGTGTGCGGGTATGAAGGAACGAAAGGCCAATGTGACCGGTCTTTACGCAGTATCCGACAAGTTAGCGGTGGAAGGGTGTCATGTCATCCTGGTGGATGATGTGCTGACCTCTGGGGCCACAATGCGGGAATGCGCGAGGGTTCTGCGTGAAGCAGGTGCCCGGAGTGTTATGGGTGTTGCCTTGGCTCGAACCGTAAGGCTCAGGATGGCGACCCCGGCAGAGATGAAATCGAACAGTATGAAAACAAAATGCCGACTGACGCCCTGATGGCGGACAAGCTGGCAGGATAAGAAAACAACACAAAACAGGAGAATAACAATGCAGGATAATAATCATATATTGGACGTACTCACCCGCAAAGGCGTGCTTTTGAATGTATCGGTTCGCTACTGGCGGGCTACCAAGAAACTGACCGCTGAGGATCTGGGTCTGGATCCGGAGAGCGTGGAAAAGCGGCTTTTCAGCCTGGGGCATAAGAACCTGATTCCACGGGGATCATTGCAGGCCTTTGCCCTGATTGAGAGCCGAACCCATGCGCTGGTGGATACGTGTACGTTTCCATTCCTTAACGGACTCGGGCATTTTCTGCCCAATACCCGGCTGGAGGAAACCATGGGCAAGCTAGCGAAACTGGAACAGGAATTCATGGCTGAAAAGGATGTTTTCCTGGGCCGGTACGCCGAAATGCGCGCACTGGGTCTTGCCGAATGGCGGGAAGCCGCAGGGCGACTCGGCGGCAACCCGGAAAGATTGGTCGAAAAGATCGAGGAAGCCTTCCCCACACCGGAAAGGATGGAGCGGTCCTTTGGGTTCACGACCCAACTCTTCCAGATCAGTGTGCCGGATGGGTTCACGATGGATCAGATCAGCCTTGGGGAACAGCAGGATATCATCAATGCCAGGGACCAGGCGGTCCGGGAGGCAGCCGAACAAATCCACAAGGGTGTGGAGGGCTTTGTCTCGGATTGTGTGGCATCCCTGCGGGAGCAGACAGCAAAACTCTGCGAGGAAATGCTGGATAGCATGAAGTCCGGAAAGACCGGGGTACACCAGAAAACGCTCAACCGGCTGGTGAAGTTCATTGATGAGTTCAAATCTTTGAACTTTGTCGGCGACGTTGAGCTTGAGGCACAGTTGAACCGGGTGAGGCAGGAATTCCTGACCCGGCCGGCTGAACAATACCGGGACAGCGCGTTCTACCGGGGCAAACTCCAGACGGGGTTGCAGTCACTGGCGGATACAGCGCGGGAGATGACCCGGCAGGATAACCGTCAACTTGTGGAGCAGTTTGGCCAGTTGGGCCACAGAAAGCTCCATATCGCGACCGCCCCTCTGGCAGAACCCGGTTTCGTGGAACGCCAGGATGAAGCGCCCATGATGAAAGCCGGTTGATCCAATACCTACAGCAAACAATAAGGCCCACTGCCCTTTACCGGGGCGTGGGCTTTTTCATTAATAAAAGGAGAACCAAAGTGAGTCATTTCACAACGATAACGACACAAATCAAGGACATTGAGGCGCTACGCAAGGCCTGTGAGGAGATAGGCCTTTCACTCAGGCAGGGAATCGAAGCAAGGGGGTATGGCGCCAACCGCCATATTGGTGAGCACATTATTGTGCTCAAAGGGCCCTATGACATTGCCGTCAACCGGCAGCCCGACGGCACCTATGGTCTTACCACCGATTGGTGGGACGGCCATGTGGAAAAGGAAGTCGGAGCAAACTACGGAAAACTGCTCCAGCTTTATGGCGTGTGGAAAACCGCCATGGAAGCCACCCGCAAAGGCTACATGGTCACGCGGCAAGGTCTCAAGAATGGAAGCATCAAAGTGCTTCTTTCAGGAGGGCCCCGCCAATGACACAGAAAACCATTGAAGTGGTGGTGGCGCCGGACGGCACCATTCGCATTGAGGCCATGGGGTTTCAGGGCGCGGACTGTGAAAAGGCAACAGCCTTTCTGGAGAAAGCGCTGGGGGTGACAGGCCGGAAAACCAAGAAGGCGGACTACTTCATCCGCAACACACAACGCCAGGAACAGAAGGTGGGACAATGAATGCGGTGGCTTCACTCATCTTCACACCCAAAGGCATGATTCGGGGCACCTATAGCGAGGTCATTGATCTCGCCTGCCTGGGCCGACTCAAGATCAGCCGGGCGACCCGCATCGAGTTCGATAACGTCAAGCAGTCATGGCGGGTCAAGGACATGAAGGGGCAACCCCTCTTCACTGCGCCTTCCCGTCAGGAATGCCTAGACTGGGAACGCCGGTACCTGGAGCGAAAGGAGGACATGAAACATGCATGACATCAGATTATCGATGCAATCGCGTAAAGCTGGAAAGGCGGGAAAAGAATGGGTAGCGCAGTAACGCGATCGGCGTTCGAGGAGCTTGCCCGTAGCTTTGAAAATAATCCTGTGTTTGGTCATATGCATTCGTATGACCTTTACCGGAATTGGCTCGAAGCCATGTGGGCATTTCTCGATGCCGTGAAGGATCCTGCTGGGTTCAAGCAGTGCCTGGATCGGTATAGCGGGGCCGAGGGTGCAGAATTTAGCCGGTTGCTGGGATTGTACGTTGACGCCGTTGAACAAGATCCATTCCGGGATATCCTGGGGGAACTCTTCATGCGGCTGGACGTCAACTCAGTGCGTTCCGGACAGTTCTTCACTCCAGAGCCAATCGCCGAAATGATGGCGCGCATGCAATTTGACCAGGAAACATTCAAGCAACTGGTTGAAGAGAAAGGCGTTGTCACGGTGTGTGATCCGGCGGTCGGGTCGGGAGTCATGCTCCTATCCTTCGCCAAAGTTGTACATCAGGCGTTGGGACGCTGGGGGACCGGCAAGCTCAGGCTCTACGGAACCGACATGGATATCCGGTGCGTGAACATGTGCCGGATTCAACTCAGGATGAATGGACTGGATTATTTCGGCAGGATGGCCGGGCTGTTGGCGGGGCAAGTTTCCGCGACAAGCCAAGAGGCCATTCCCGATGTGATCCCGGACGCCGTTCCTGATGTGGTGATCCGTAACGGGCAACAGGAGCTACCCGGTTTCGCGGCATAGTTAACAAACATCAAAACAACCAGCCCGCTTTGCCTATTTTGGTCGAGCGGGCCTTTCTATTAAGGAGTGAGAATGACATTGAATCAACTGATCTCCAGCGCGGCATCGGTTTATCCCGAAGCCTTCATCCTGGAGTATTGGGACAAGGAAGCGTCGGAACCCCGGGAGAACAGGATGGGTGGCGACACCCTGGCCCAGTTCATTGCCCAGGAGATTCACGACATCTATGACGTCAACGCTTCCGATACGGAACAAATCACCAATGCGGTGAAAGCCATGCAGACAGCGGCTGATGACCTGCAAAGGGTCGCAGATGCACTAGCAGGGCTCATGAAGGAGAAAGCAGCATAACAAGTAATGGAGCCAGGCCTCAAACAAGGCCGGGTTTCCGGGAAGGAATCATGAGCATGAAAAATAAATTGAAAGAAGGCTATTACATCGCCGAGGCGCCAGCTACAGGGAATTCCATGGAGGACACACGGTATTTGGTTTTTCAGTGGACGAAGGCTGAAGAGTGCGTAGTTGAGATGGTGCGGCGGCAATTAAAGATAATGGACACAGGCGGCCGGTGGTACTCGGTAAAGACCGGGCCCGGTCCGCGCGTACAATTCCTCAATTATCTACCGGATTGGGTGGATGACGTCGAGGGACTGCGGGAAGGGCTAGATGGCGGAACAGCAACCAGAATCGGGCATGAGGAGGCCGAACGGTTGTTCGCCATCGAGGATGACAGTGTGACGCGTGTTGACTGTATGCACCTCACCATCACCGATACCGAAGTTTATGTGGGGGCGTACGGCAAGCATAGTGGCACCCACTGGGAAACAAGGGACTTTAGCGCTGGGGAGGGAATGCTGTCATGCTGACAATCAAGCTGTATCACGGGCGTAAGAATCCGGAGGAGCAGATGAATGACTGGGGATCCGATGGGCCGCTATTGGCAATCGGAGGACTTCACGTCACCTATCTGTCTACCTACCGGGTGAAACTGGCTGACGAGGATTGGCATTTTCTGAAGTTCGTCGGCGATCTGCTGTACTACGACGGCGTCCTCTATGGGGATTTCACCATTAGCAACAGCGATCCGGAAGCCATTGGGCAGATTGTGCCGTGGTTCGATCCAATAAAAGGACAAACAACATGATGAGAGGCAAGACATGAAGAAATATACAGTGCTTTTGTTACGGCCAGACTATGTGGCTGATGGTTTTGGGACCGACACATACCTGGCTCAAGTGGAGGCGGATTCCGTTTCGGCTGCTGTTTTGGCGGCACAGGCGGAAGTGGCCAAGATCGACGACCTCGATCTTGAGTCCATTGATTATCACCCGCTGATTACATTGGAAGGCTGGCATGACGATTTAACCCCGGAGGTGTACCGATGATCCGTGTATGTTGGGAAATAGATGTAGATGCTAGGACCCCCATGGAGGCGGCGCGCAAGGCGCTGGCCATTCAGCGGGATCCGGCGTCCATCGCGACGGTGTTTGACGTTCAATACCGGGGGAAGATGGTCAGGGTTGACCTGTCGGACGGCATAGCTCGACACCTTCCCAAGAATCGCGCCTCGGATTTGATTCGTGAACTTATACATGCCCTTGAGCATGCACAGAGGCGGCTCAATGACATCCCGCACCGCTACGCGGACACGGATTTCAAACTGATCCGCGAAACATTGGCAAAAGCCGCCAGTGGGGCTGAATAACTGAAATCATGAAAGGAAAAGAATAGGAATGAAAACTGCAATTATGAACTACATCCGGGCGGGATACCCCGGAATTTATATAGTATCGAGCGAGGAATCACGGATTGAAGGTGAGATCAAGACGGTGGCAAAGGAATTGGGCCACGGTCTTTATGCCTGGTCCATTACGGAAGGATTGGTGGACACATCAGATGGAAGCAGTCAAGGGGGGCAGGATCCCCAGGAAATGCTGCTCCATGTGCTGGAACTGCCGGAAAATACCGTTGTTTTCCTCCGGGACTTTCACCAGTTCCTGGAAAACGGCAATCCGGTGTTGATTCGCACGGTGAAGGACGTGCTCAGGGTTGCCAAGACCAGGGGCAAGGCGCTGATTATTGTCGGGTGCCGGACAATTTTGCCGCCAGAACTGGAGCGGGAGTTTGTGATGGTTGAGTTTGCGCTACCAGGAAAAGATGAACTTGGTGACGTACTCGACAACATCGCTGAGTCGGCAGGCAAAGCGAAGCCGAAGAAAGACCGGCGGGAGCTGTTGCTGGATTCAGCATCAGGGCTCACCTCCATTGAGGCGGAGAATGCGTTTGCACTGTCACTGGTTGAGAGCGGAGAGCTTTCCCCGTCGGTGGTATCGCGGGAAAAGTCGCAGGCGGTGAAGAAGAACGGGCTCTTGGAGGTCTGCTCCACTGCGCGTTCACTGGATGATATTGGCGGGCTGGATCTGCTCAAGGCGTGGCTTGTACAACGCAAGGACGCCTTTGGTCCGAAAGCACGGGAGTATGGGCTCCCCTCGCCAAAAGGGTTGCTCATTATAGGCATTCCGGGAACCGGCAAGTCACTAACGGCAAAGGCTACTGCGAGCGTATTTCAGCGGCCTTTGCTCAAGTTAGATGCCGGGCGGTTGTTCGGCGGGCTTGTGGGCCAGTCGGAATCCAATCTTCGGTCAGTCATTCAAACGGCGGAGGCCATTGCGCCCGCCGTAGTTTGGATTGACGAGATCGAGAAGGGTTTCAGCGGATCCAAAAGTTCAGGAGCATCTGATGGCGGGACCGCCAGCCGGGTATTCGGGACATTTCTTTCCTGGATGCAGGAACGGTCAGCGCCGGTATTCGTCGTGGCTACAGCCAATGATGTGACGCAACTGCCACCGGAATTCCTCAGAAAGGGGCGTTTTGATGAGACGATCTTTGTGGATTTGCCTACTTATGAGGAACGGGTAGCCATTTGGCGGATTCAAATCGTCAAGTATGGCCGCAAGCCGGAACGGTTTGATGTCACCCAATTGGCAAAAGCTACGGAAGGACTGACCGGCGCAGAGATTGAGCAGGCGTTTATTGACGCACTCTATACGGCGTTCAGTCAGGGCAAGGAGCCGTCAGATCTCACCATCAGCATGGTGTTGAACGATTTGGTGCCCCTCAGCAAGTTGATGGGCGACCAGATATCGGCGCTGCGCAAATGGGCCAAAGGCAGGGCCAGACCGGCGACCACGCAGGAACAGGAGCGAACAGGCCGGAAGGTGATAGCGGCCACTCCACCGGAAACGACAAGCCAGGCTTCGAGTGAAGCCGCGGCATAAACATTGACGGCAAACCATGAGGGAGGGCTCACCAACAAAGGGTCCGCCCTTTTTATCGGAAGGAGACTGAAATGGAGAGGTTATGCGAATTGAGGGTAACGATTGGCAACTACAACGCGCTCAGGACAAAGAGCATCATCTCCGCCTGTATGGTGGAATGGTGCTTTAAGAAGTATGACTTTGGCTTTATGAAGCCGGCATACGGGCGCAGAAGATTGCTCCACGCGTCATCCATGGGCACGCTCTACGAGTTTGAGGATGCAAGTTGGATTATTAAGCGAATAGAGCAGGCCGTATGGCGGGCGAATGGCGGCATATGCCATGTCGAGGTGGAAGCCAGAGAATATACCAGGAATCTTGAGCCAGTGATTATTCAAGAAGACGAAGCTGAACTCCAGATAGCCTGATTCTTACTTCTTTTTCCTTGCCCGGATCTTTTTCTGATCCGGGCTTCTTTCTCTGCCTAGCGGTAGCTTTTTTTGATGGCGCTTCACTGATGGGTATTGACATAATAATAATGAAAAGCTACTGGTACCTTAAATATTCTTTTCAGGACTGTTTTGGCTGATTCGTCGAAGGGCCCTGCGATCTTCGGACGTTCAGACTGGGAGGGGAAACCTAATGAGCGTAATGACAATGAATCTGTTTGAAGCCACAGTTGACTCACTGGATGATCCACAGGTTAAGGAGTTCATGAATCTCCTGCAGAATTGTGCTCAAGCCTATGACTGTAAAATGCGGAGTTTTGCAATTCACAAGGGTGTTGCCTTCTTCAGCTTTGATAATGATGAAATAATGCAAGACTTAGCAGCAGATATGCAGGAAATAACAGGGGTTCGAGCCGACATTTGTAAAAATGAAGATGAATTCATACGAAAAGCCAAAAAGACACTGAAACGAGTATAAGACTCTCGATAAATCACAATCAATACACTCTTGACCCTATATTTGGCCCAGGATCATTTTCTGAGATGTCACCAGTCGATCTCCCTCAACGGCCTTGGCGCGCTGGTATTTTTGGATTGCCTTGGCCAAGTCGTCGGCCAGGCAGGCTATCAGCATGCCAATAACGCAAGAAGGTTTTGTTCAAGCTGTCGACACACACTAACTTTCGGCATTTGCCAAGTGGACGCGACTGTATCCACAATTGTCATGGCGTCCCACGGCATGAGCGGAACAGAGCGATTCTTAGCGAATGGTCCGTCCGTCTCCGGCAGAACTTTATCTATCGGTAACTCTTGAAGTATTGCCCGGCCTGTTGCGCCCCGTAACATGGCAGGCCCAACACTGAACCAACACCCCATAGCAACAGCACGACGTGTCTCTTGAATCGTACCCGAGAACCAGTGCAAAACGGGTACACTTCTGTGACAATGGCGCTCGAGGAGGTTAAGAACGTGGGTTGCAGCATTTTTCGAATGGATGCTGAGGATCCTTCCTCCAACCCGTTCGCATTCAGTCAGCACTTCACTTAGAATAGACTGCTGGAGAGGCATGGTGTCCGTGTGCTGAACTGACCCGTCAAGACCGACTTCGCCCAAGAATTTGGCGCTAGAAATGCTAGACATCAGCAGCGCGCGTTCGTTGGCCTTCTTTTCGACGATCTCAGGGTGCATGCCCAAAGCGACCTTAATGTTGTCATACCCGGAGAATATGCGTGAAGTTGCCAGCCATGCACGGGGGCTTGTCGTAACCACGAGGGTGAATCTGTTCCGGGCGACGACTTCTGGCAGGAGCTTCAGCGCATCTGGATACAAGTCAAGATGGCAGTGGAAATCGATCATATGACGCCGTGACCAATAAGAAGCTGCCCCAGTTCGTCCATTCCGCGCGATACAAGGGCTTCATACCGCCCGCGTTCGCCTTGGGAAGCGAAGGCGAGCGCGCCGCCCACAAAACGACGTATACCCTTGTCCCGATAGCGAAGATACGCAGCTGCAGCTGCGGCCACATCCTTCGATTCGGAGGTTTTGAGACACTGGCGGCAGTAACCTTTGGCAGTGATATCAGGTAACTGTGCCCGTAAAAATGCTGCGCGGCGCACCATACACGGAACGCACTCGCCGCAGTGTCTCAGGTTGTGCCGCTGGAACTTACCACAGCTCGTTGAGTCCCCGATCAAGGCCGCTAGCTGTTTCTGATCGGCGCATTGTAAGAGCAACTCGCCCTTAGTTCTTTCTCGGTATGGGAAGGACAGACTCGCATGGATGCCAACCGCATCCCACAGAGCTTGGATGCCAGTCATATACACAGGATGCGTTGTCTTGGTGCTCAGGCTTCCCAGTCGCCCAGGTCCGAGCGGCACGTTCAGACTGATGAAACCATTTTCGGGAACGATAATCTCGACAGGTTGTTTCTTGCTTGAGAAAACTGCGGACGCTGCGAGCGCCGCAAACGCAAAAAACACAATCGATCTAGCTCTTGTTGATTTCTCTGAAGAGCCAGGATGGCCGACGGCAAAACTCCACTGACAGTGGCAGTTAGAGCTGCCAAGTGTTGACGAGAATCTCGCCTGGGCATCTCGGTCTCCTCTGACAACTTGCGAAACGAAAAGTGGCTTCTTGCCCGCCGCTGTCTGGTCGATTGCTCCTACAAGACTGTCAATTCCACCAGACAGAAGACAAACACAGTCGGCGCTCCGATTCATTGGTTTCTTCGCCTTCGGAACTTCCTTGCCACCCGGCAGAAGGCGCAGCGTCCAGAAGTCACCTGTGAGGAAGCCGAGAAGCGACTCCAATTCAGCACGCTTGGCGTCCCAAGGAGCAGGTTCGCACAGGCAAATGCTAAGTTCGATCATGCGGGTCCAGCCGTCTGCGCTGTCCTGACGAAGAATGGCCTTGTCGGAGGCAGCAACGGCTGAGGCAATAGCGGCGAAGTCCCAAGCGCGCACCGAAGGCTCAAGCCCGTCTCTACGGATGGCAGTCGGCAGATCAACAGCGATGTGTCCTATGCCCTCACGTCCTGTGGAATAAAACGTGGTGAAATACAAGATATCGGGATCGATGGGATCTGGCAAAAGGGACTCCGGGCAACACATGACCTTTTTCATATGGATCCCTCATACACGGCGAATGTGTTCTGTAGTGCGGTTTGCAAAACAAACTGAAGTTGGCCTGATCCGGCATTCGGGGTCTTTGCCCTCACCGCCTCGATTTGTGCCCGGATTTCGGCCTTAAGGTAATCCTGCATCTCGTTCATTCGCGCAACCCGGTCACGAGGGCTTAGTGTGGACTTTTCAAATACCTGGCCGATGTCTAGACACATACGATGAAAGGCTTCATAACCAAGAAACGATTCTATGAGTGACCAGATATGGTCATCGTCTAAATGTAGAAGGTCGACTGCAGGGTCGTCCGCAAGTAGGTCTTCCATCGCCTGAGCGATCGATTCTTGGCAGGCCACTTCGTCTTGGCGTCCGCCACTAGGCGTTGCTCGCTGTATGATTTCGTCGGCGATCTCCTGTGCGCTTGCGTTTCTTCCAGTAAGCGAAGCAACCCACTCGTTGACTGCGGGGTCGATCCCTTCACGAGCCGACTGAAGAATGCTAAATACTTGTGCCCCGGTCTTTGTGGATGCCCGCATACGGTGCGCCATGCCGCGTGCACCACCCATGCCGGTACGGGAGTAGTGTCCGACTGCCCTCCTGAATGCGTCTTCCTTACCTGTGCGCGCAAACTCCCCAAGTGCACGGCGAGCATTGGCAAAACGCCGCTGCGGCGCAGTGTCCAATGGTTTTCGGGGTGGTTCCTGTGGCGGCGCTGACTGGTCATCGCCTGAATCGCTATCATCTGCTTCCTGGTCGTCAGGAGGCGAGTCGTTTCCGGGCGATGGTGATGGGATATCGTCCAACCAAGGGGGATCGAAGGGGACGCCACCGCCGGGACCATTGCTTGATGCGGAAGTTCCCATCTACGATTTCCTTCCTAAACCAGTAACAGCATTCTTCACAGGCTGGGGCGACTTCTCGTCAGCGCCCCATCGCTCCAACATCTCTCTTGCCCAGGCTTCGTTGCGAATCAGTGGAATTAACGGGGCAGGCCGTTTGGATGCTGGGATCTCATTCAGAAGGTTGACGAATGATGGCCCCAAGTTCGGAAAGGCTTTCGGGACGTGCAGAGCTTGAGTCAGCGTGACTCGATCCCATTGGTTTGACCTAGCCCGCCGCCGAATGCGACTCAGTATTCGTTCACTTTCAGCTTCGCCCAGTGACTTCAGTTGATCCACGAGTGGTGACATAATGCTATTCGCCTCCAGAAGCCCCTCCAGCAATGCCCGTCCTTCCGGCGAGAGTTCATCAAAACTGGCCAGAGAGAGAGCACGATCCCGGCTCAGATAGAGCAACGGACGTAGGTCTACGTCCCCGAGTCTTGGGTTGAGCTTGAGCCAATCAGCGACGAAAGGCACATCCCAGCTTGGATCAGGAATGCCAAACGATTCGCCCTTTGCCAAGAAAGCCTCAATTTCAATTAGAAACGCCGCCTTGCCGTCTTCTCGATCTGCAACCTGCTTCACGAGATACTCGAATGCTGCCGCTGGTGCGCAGCGCTCAAAGAGTTGCAGTTTCACGAGTTGGTCGAATGCAATTGTCAATCCCTGGGCTCTCGCAACGGCGTCACGAATCATCAAATTATTGAGAAACCGTTTGATTAGTCGCGGGTTACCTGCGATACGGTCAGCCGAGACCATGATGCTCGCGAGTTGATCGGCAATATCGATCGCCGTGCTGACTTTCGCGGCATCAGCGCCGAACGCCTCTTCCATTTTCTTGCGCGTGAGACCGCCTGCCCACGACTGACGCACAGCAATCAGAATGGTTGTCTCGGCACGGGTGCGTGCCTCTTTGGTGATGTCACCTCTACGTTCAGATAACTCGGCGAGAAGTAGAATGAGGTAACATTTAACCTCTGTGATGCCTAACCTCGGAACTCTCAACGGCACTTGAATAAGCTTGTCGAAGTAGCTCGTCACAAGGTCGTCGTCCAAATCAACATCCCTGAAATGCACGCGGACGGCGCCCCGAATCATCTGCTCATCTGCGGCAATAATAAAAGCGGTACGGGGAAGAAAAAGCAGTAGCCGCATTGCTTCAAGAGTGGAGATGGCTGTGTCAGGCAAACAACGGTCGAGGTCATCGACCAGCACAATAAGCGTAACGTCAAGGGACGTCAGTATGTCCTCAAAAGCAGCGCGTAACTCAGCAATTTCCCTGGGAAGGGATTTTGCTTCTCTTTCCTTGAGCAAACTCGCCAACTCAGGCTGGAGTGTGGCGTAAGCGTCTTTAACCTTTTCGATATCCTCTGGGCTTGGGGGCACCCCCGCTTTGCATAGTCCCCCGACGGCGCCGATAATGGCCCCAACCGGTCCTGCCAGTGTGCCACCAATTAGCGCCCCGGAAACGGTTGGTGCAAGGAGCTTTCCCACGCGAAGCCAGTTCACCCGCTTGGCGAACTCAGTGGCCTTGTCAAGATGGGTCTTACGTCGCTCTGCTTCAGCGAGAAGCTTGTCCGCAACAGATTGGAGCAAAGCCATTCGAGCATCGTCGTACCCTTGGTAAAGCCACGCATTGAACTCAAGGAATACATACTTGCCCTCATGAGCGTCTGCCGTCTTCAAGGAGGACCCGATCATCTTGACCAGGGATGATTTCCCGGTACCCCAGTTACCAGAGACACCGATCGAGAGGGGCTGCCCAGCGGACTCCCGTACAAGCTGCGCAGCAGTTTCGGCAACGACGGTGAAATTGAGTAGGTCTCTGGTTGTCTCTACGTCATGCCACATCTCTTAATCTCCTTGTTTCGGTCTAAGGACGACACCATATTCCCAATTCTAGGCTACACCGGATACTCTTCGCTTCCACAGATTACCAGATCGATGATATTCGACCTATTCTGAACAAAACCATGCCCCAGCCGCCATGGGTAACCGGAGGGTCTTCCGCAGGATCATATACTGTTGAGAAGGGCAAGAAGTTCATACTTTACTAGGAATTGGAATTCGTCGTACCTCAAACATAAATGTCGAAAGTCACACACCCTTGTACTCGTATTTTACAGCAAGCGTGCGGAAACTCATATTCGCCAACACAGCGTTGTGCGGAATGATGACGTATTTCCAAGGTTTGCCTTTGTGCTTTGTGGTGAAGTCGGTGGCATGTTTGCAGTACTCATCGGCCGCTGTCGCCTTTTCTTGTACCTCGCCGGTGTCAATATCCCCCTCTTTTTTAGTTTCCACCATGTAAATGGTGTCGGGCGTCTCAACAACAAAATCGGGAATATACCGGCTGGAATTGTGTTTCCAGTATATTTGAAACTGATTCTTCGCCGGGCGAAGCCATTTCAGAACTTCGTTATTGGGATTCTCAAGGATCGCCGCGAAATCCTTTTCTGTTTTTGAGTCGAACTTATAGAGCGTATGGCACGCTTTCTTGAACCCGCTGAAAATCTTGGTCGGAATGAGACGGGTTGGTGTAATGGTCTCTGAGTAGTCATGTACGTTATCGGCGGTAAACTTGGAATAATTATGCTCCTCAATTACCGTGAATGGTTTGACAATGGGCTCGTCATATACCGGAGTATCACAATAGAAATGCTCGGATGACATCATCTGGGCATAAATGAATGCTCCGATTTCGCGCTTGTGATACTGCACAACGTTGATCAGTTCATCCCCGGTAAGATCACCCTTTAGTTTGGACAAGGCATCATTCGCGAGACTGAAAAGCAGCGCTGATTGTTCATCGTAGTCAATTTCAGGGTAGTTTATTAATTCACTCACAATCAGATTGCCGAGACTTTCCGGAGTGATCCGGCCAACGCCATGAATGATTTCCTCCTTGTTGTCCATCAAGGACCGCCGAAGAATCGCCTCAGAGACCGGGCGATAGCTCAAGCCGATTGTGTCGAGAGTAAAGCCATGAAAACCGGAGCGGACCTTATCCGACTGCTGAATAATAATTCGCGGTATTTCAATAATATTGAGCACGAATTCCCTGGCAACTTCGTCGTAATGCGACTCGGCCTCCTTGACCATTTCGTTCACAAAGAGCGATTGCTGGGATGCTGACTGAATGCGCTCCTTGAATTTATCCATGGCCCTCTGTTTGATTTCAGGCCGACTCAGTTCTTGAACGGATTTGATCTCGGTATTGAGGTCATTAAGGGTTGAAACGATCTGTTTCTTCGTCTCAAGGGTAAGTTGCGCTTTTTGTTTCTCCACTGGATCGGCAAGTGTCTCAATTCGTTTCTGCTCGTCCTGCAATCCCCGCGTCATTGGTGAGGTGGCCGTGAGGGTCTCTTTCTGTGCCGTGAGTTCTTCGTCAATCTCAATGATGTTTTCCCGCCGGAAGATTGAGCCGGACAAATTAGCGGCGTCAAGGATCTCCTGGAACCGGTCATGTGATACAATAGTTAGCTTGTCTACCTTGGGGTCGCCCGTCTTTTCGCCGTTATAAGGCAAGCGAAGACCTCTACCAATTGTCTGTTCGCGCAAAGTTGTGGATGCGGCCGTCCGGAGAGGGATGATTGTGTAAAGGTTCGTCACGTCCCAGCCTTCTTTAAGCATGTTGACGTGAATGACGATCTCTATTGTGTTTTCAGGATGCTCTAGCAAAAGCAACTTGGCGATATTCTCGTCTTTCTCTGAACCGCTTTGGCCAGAATGGATCTCCATGACTTTTCCAGCATACTGTCCCTTGAAGAACGACGGTGATTCAATAAGTTCCTTCAATTGCCCGGCGTGCTGTGTATCTTTAGCCACGACAAGAACGAAGGGCTTGACCAGCCGCTTTCGTGAATCCCTGGAATAGATTTGAAGGGCAACTTTCGTGTCTTCGTGAATACGAATACCATCCTCAAGTTTGATCCGATCAAGATCATCATCGCTATATTGTGCCGGGTTAAAGTCCTTTCGAGTGGCAACCGCCGGAATCTTCACAAACCCGCCGTCTATGGCTTTTTTTAGCGAGTATTCGTAGACCACATTCTTGAATTTGAGCGTGTTACTTCCTCGTTCGACCTGTGGCGTCGCGGTTAGTTCCAGTCCGAGAATCGGGTTCAGCTCATTGATTACAGCCATACCGCGATCAGCCCGATAGTGATGGGATTCATCCATGAGAATAACAAGGTCATCGAGATTCGAGAGATAGTTGAAATACGGCTCGCCTAAGTATTCAACCATTCGTTTAATTCGAGGTTCTGCGCCACCTCTCGCTTCGGCATTGATTTTCGAGATATTGAACACATTGATATTCAAATCTGTGTATAAATTTCCATGCCGAGCGTCATCATAGTTGTCGCCAGTGATGATATTGGGTGCATTCTGGGCTAGTACGCCAATACCCGGAAAAACGTACTTCGGATTCAGTGGATTCGAGAAGTCCTCGATCAATTTCGTGTAGACCGTCAGGTTCGGGGCCAAAACAAAGAAATTGCGAATCTTCTTCTCAAGATAAAGATATGCGATGAAAGCACCCATAAGACGCGTCTTGCCAACACCTGTTGCCAAGGCGAAACACATGGAGGGGAAGTTTCTCTCGAAGTCCGAACAGGTCGGATATTTTGCCTTCACCTTCGTCAGTTCTGAACTTAGATCACATCCCTTCTTAAGCGTCAATTCTGTCGCTAACTCGGAAAGAATCCGCAGGCTTTCCTCCTGAGGAGGGCGCAAACTGAGCCGATTCCTGACATATAGTGCCGTGCTATTCATCATTCGACCTCCTCATTGTCAAAAAGACCCGGCTGTGCAGGATTGTCTTTGGTTTTTGCCTTCACTTTTGTTGGGCCGACTGGCACGAAATCAGACTCATCTGGATCTTCCGGCATATTGACAATATTGAGGCTGTAATCGTCCCGCCCAAATTCACATCGGCCAAGAAGCATCGATGGAATCTTTTTGATCTCTATATTTGGATATCGCCCCTTGCATGCGGACGAATACTTTTTACAGCAAATCAGCAAGTGTTCATCTTTTGCCATTTCCTCGTGAATACTGTCAATGAATGCGGCTTGCACGAAAGCTGTCGTCGTGAATATGAAATCTTTTTCCGAAGAATTGCCGTGCTTCCAATAAATCTCTGGGTGTGGCGAATACTTGAATCCCTCATGTTTAGCCATGGCCGCTGCAAGCATATTAGCATTGTAACCTTCGCTAATAACCCAGTTTCCGTACTTATCTTTTGAGAGAAGGCTTGGCGCTAGCTCATAATATTTGAATCCACCGCCACCTTTCCATTCAACATCCTCGGAAATGCCACCTTGATCCGTGCCATCACAAACCATTTTAAGCCTAGGAAGACAATGCGTTTCACATTGTTCACCTAGCTCAACCATGATCCATCTACGACCCATCTTGTGCGCCACTGCGCCCGTTGTGCCTGAACCACCGAACGAATCAAGAACAAGATCACCGGGATTGGAAGCGAGGGAAATGACTCTATGAATTAATCTTTCTGGCTTGGGTGTTGCAAAAGGGTTTATAGGGTTGAATTCCTTAACTTCTTGAGCAGCAACACGATTTTCACCAACATCTTCATAATGCCAAACCGTCATTGGCACTACCCCTTTCCCTTCGAGTTCAGAAAGGAACCGCTTCACGCAGGGGCGATTATTCCCGGCTTTGCCGAAAGTAATACGGTGATCAGCAATCATTTCCACCATACGTTCCTTGCTGAATCTCCAACACGTGCCGGAGGGTGGTGATATCTTGCGTCCGGAAGGCGTAGTAATCTCGTACGCATTCGCTGAATATCCCGTGCGTGCAAATTGAGCGCCACGCTGACCACCTCGTAGACTAGCGGTTGCGTCACCCGGAAACCAGGTGCCGCGACCATAACTTTTGCCATCTTTTGCTACGCCGTCCCACTCATCTGAATGTTTATAGATCGAATTGTGCTCTTCCGTGCGCTCTAACCGGCCGGGGCGCCAGATGCTTTTATTCTTCGCATAGACAAGAATGTGATCGTGACTATCGGACAGCCAAACTGCATTCGGTTGTGGGGATGATTTCTTCTGCCAAACACAGTTTGCTACAAAATTCTGCCGGCCAAACACTTCATCGCAAAGCACCTTCAGATAGTGGCACTCAGTGTCATCAATGGTGATCCAGAGAGATCCATCATTCGAAAGCAACCTCCTTAGCAACACAAGCCGATCTCGCATTAGCGATAACCAGATGGAATGTTCCACTCCGTCATCATAGTGCGAAAATGCCGAGCCGGTATTGTATGGCGGATCAATGAATTCGCATTTAATCTTTCCCGCGAAATCCTGTTCCAGCGCCTTGACCGCGAGAAGATTGTCGGCGTGGATAAGCATGTTGCCGGCATTCCTGTCGCCATATGATTTACCCGCATCCTCAATCAGAATCCGCGGCTCAAGTTGTGGCTGCTTGTCCTTGCCAATCCACGTCAGTTCAAGTTTGGGTTTGTTACTCATTGCTAAATCCTTGCCACCTTGCGACAGCAGTCTTGTCCGATAAATTAGGATGCTCGTTCGTACGGATAAACATTTTTGAAGTTTCGATTCAGATATGATCCGATAGATGACGCTGTTTTTAGGTTCTCAAACTCGTGCTCTGGAACTCCTTTATAGGCATATGTTGAACCGTTCAGGAATTGCACGTAGACGACTTGATTCTCAACATCGTATCCAATTGCTGTAATATTTGAAGACGATACAGGTTGCATTTCGGGCATAGACATTTGAATTCTCCCTAATTGAATGACTGATTTCTCCATTTTCGGATAGAGGTTTCATATTCCGTACCATTTGGCGCGTCCTTCGACCATAGTTTTGATGCAACTGGATCTGCACTCTTCGTTGATTTAGTGGATTGAAAGAACTTGATTCGAGACGGAATTCGAACCATTTCTCCACTGACTATCGCCTCTCCAGTGCGTAAACTTGAAAGCACGTCCGCCATTTCGCGCAGTTCATCTTGCATTGCAGCAGACACATGCCCCTTGTCATTCGAGTTCGTCATGCGAAGAGCCACAACCGAGCCACATTGGCTTAGCACGGTTTCATCTAGTTCAGATGGCCGCTGTGTCACTAACAAGAGTCCAACTCCGTGTTTCCGTCCTTCCTTGGCAATTGCCTGTACTGTCCGAGAGGAGATAGAGTCCTCTCCAGCCTTGAGATAGGCGTGAGCCTCATCCAGCACGACGAGCAAGGGTTGTCTCTTGCCACCAACAGGCGTTTCCTGCCCCCAAAACAGTGCATCGTAGATCAACTTCAGAATTGAACCTGAAATTTCTTGCGTAATTGAAGCGGGCACGTCAGACAGATCAAGAATAGAAATCGGCGCGCCGTGGGAAAACCAGCTTGCCAGGAGTTCCGGAAGGTCGTTGGATATTTCGCCTTTAAGATTCGGGCTGTATCCGGCAGGGTCAAACAGGAAGCCGTATCGTTGATCCAACATGCGCGAACGCATACCATCCAAGAACCCTAATATGCCTTTCGCCTTGTTGTTTAAGAACGGCGCGGACGAGCCAAGACCTGCGACAGGATACTGGCAGGACGCAAGCTTGTCGGCATCACCCGGCGTCTTGTTCTCTGGTGTCACTCGGTCAGCCTTCAGCGTCATTCTTTCGAACTCGTCAAGTTCATACCAGAGCTGTTTAAGTGAAAAGGGAATTGGACTGTCGGCCGTTATTGCTTCTTCCCGAAGATTAGTAATCTTCTTTGCAGAAGCCCTTTTCTTTTCCAAGACTTTACCGCGAACATAGTCCTCATTCTGGTCATTTAATTTGCCAGGAAATATTGAAAGAAGCTCTTTGAAGGGCAAAGCCCAATACGGAACGCAAAGCTCGAATTCAGCGTTGGCATTCACCGCTCCAACTTTGAATACTCGGCACTTGTCTCTAAGAGCATTTGCATACTCGCCGTGTGGGTCAATCATCAATATGCGAGCACTTTTGAAAGGTTTTTCTGAAATTGCTCTTATTATGACACTGACTGCGTTTGATTTTCCACTTCCGGTTGCCCCAAGGATCGCGCAATGACGTGAGAGCAGCTTATCGAGGTCAAACTGAGCCGCCAGACCCTCAGAAGCACTCTGGTTGCCAACCACAATGGAAGATTCAGAATGATATCCACCGTAAACGATACGAAGATCTTCATTTGTGACCAAATGAACCTGATCGCCAGACGTTGGCGATTGTAACACTCCTCTCTCAAAGGACGATCCCACTTGCTCACCGATGAGGATCATTCTCAGCCATCGGTGTGCATCGGCGAGTGAAGGGTTATCCCTGTATGCCTGCGCAAGGGTCTCTGGCATGGCCAAGACACCCGCTTGCGTTATGATTCCATAGAGATTGGCATAGCCCAAAGGAATTTTAAGAAACGAACCGATTTGACCGATACGATAAACCGTACCATCGACAATAGGCATATTCGACGGATACGATTGCGACATTCTTACGGATACCACATTTCCGCTGACGCTCTCGACTTCACCAATGAGTGTGGGATTGTGTTTCATGGTTACTGCACCGGCGCGAAGCTCTGCTCGCTCGTTGAAAGAGAATTTAGGAATTCGGCGAGCTTGCAGAAATCCGGCAGAATGAAACGGCCTGTTCCTTCCCATCTTTCATTACCTGTTTGCTCGCCAGCATTATCTGACGGAATCGATGCGTCCTCATCAAAGTATTGGCTGACACGAATCGCTTCATCTGCTCTTGGCTCATCGCGCAGTTGCCATTCCCCGAATTTACCACCAATCACCGCGTGACGCATTCCATATGCTGACATTTTCCCACCTGTCTCGTGCGTTGCCATGCTTCGCACATGATTGTCAGGCTTCGCCAATGCATACTCGCGCTCATTATTTTTGCAGCATACTTCGTCGTAGTACATGGCAATAACCTGCGAATTGGCACCGCGTCTCAATGATGTCCCAATGCGTTCGTTTATGTGATTGTCGCCGAAAGAATATCCGCAAGTGATTAAGACGGAGTCGTCTTGTTGGAGGAAGTCGCACAAACGATCAATTAGACCGACGTAAGGCTGCTTCTTTGAGGTGTTGTATTTGAGGTGTGATGGATAGATAAGAATGTCGTCATCCGTTGCTGAGTTGATTCTGCGCACAGACTTATCTGCGTCACGGTATATCCAACCCAGTGATCCGTGAAGTTTCCATAACTTCACGAGCTGAGGGTAACATTTAATGTCTTCTACAGCTTCTGGACAAAAGAAGGGTTCATAACTTCCAGAGAATCCATCAAAGTAGGGAATGCCCAGAGTTTCTAGTGCAATTTCGAAAAGGTAGTCATAGTTTGTTGTGAATAACTCGGCGGGAAAGCTTCGCCTCGCCTTTGACACCCAACTCGCAAGCTTGAAGTGTGAAAGGTTTCGAGTCTCGTCGGGTTTAATGGCACTGTGAATTGATACCAATGTTTTCACATGACTCTTCATAGCCTTTGAGAGTTCTGAGAATTTCTCGGCTGTGAGACCATTCAGTTTTCCAGATGCGATCACGGCTCGCTTCGCTTCGATTGTTGATAGGAGCGACTCAACAGTGAAATGGTCGGCGCCAATTTCTTTCTCTATTTCGTCTATGGCGTTAGGTATCGGAGGAGGGAGTTTCTTCAACTCGGAGACGATCAATTCTGTCATCTTCGCGATGGTGGGCACGTTGACTGTGGCAAGTCCCGTTGCAAATGAAGTGCCTGCTCCAAAAAGAAAGCCTATGCGTTTCTTGTCGGAGATTAATATCTGGTGAATGCCGCGAATGTGTTCGCGCGGGTCGTGAGTTGTAGATTTCATGACGGTCATTTCAGTGGTTCTCCATAACGAAAATGCAAACAATAGCATATTGATTCGGACAGCCTGATTTCCGCCTTGCACTTTGGACAGATGATGTTCGGCTCACTCATACTACCCTCCAGCGAATGGTAAAGATGTCGGTTTTATTTACGTTTTGCTTCAGTCTTGCCTCAATCTTTTCTATCAAACGTTCTTTCTGGTTCTCTACGTCATCCTGAGCTTGGTAGAGGTTGAGACGCATATCGTTACGGGATTTCTCAAGGTCTTTAATTTCGCGGTGGGCTTTGACCTTATCTTCAAGGTTGGTGATCTTACGCGCTTCGGCTTTGCGCATTTTGATGTCCATATCCAATTGCTTCAATTTGATTTCCAAGCTGGTCTTCATGTCTTCAGACCAATGTTCGAGCTTACCCATTTCTGCGTCAAACAATCCAGCGTCACGCTCTGCATTGCTCTGGAGAATAGACTTCTCACCCCCCTTAAGAATGCTATTCAGGGAAGAATCCTCGGAAGGCGCTGAATAGCAAGTTTTCCCAGAAACGGCAGGGAGGTTGAATAGTCTTTTGCATTGTTCATCGGAGAGCGCCGCCCCATCATCTGTGATCCCGGCCCACAGAAGGTAATCGGCGGCCTCAAATGACGAGACTGTGAGCTGACAAAGCCGTATCCACCCGGATTTCTTCAATAAAGGCATGATCGCCGTGATCTGCGCCTGATTTGCAGAGTAGTCGAAACAAACCTCTGCGGCCGGTAGTTTCAGACCCTTGGAATCGTGCAGGATCTGTTGAGCAAGAGGGTGGGCAAACCGATAATGATGCGCATCAGCCACCTCTCTGCCAAAGCGATAATGGCCTAAGGGAATGCTATTTGTTGGGAAAGGATTGGCCGTTAGGTCAAATGTTAACGCTGAATCATCTATTTTCGCAAAGTTAGTAAGGGCATGTGATGTGAGGCGCCAGAGAAGCGATTCATACCGATTCAAGTAATCCTTGCTGGCTTGCAGGTTCACCCGAAGCTTCTCATGGACTTCTTCGTCAAAGTTATCCAGAAGCTGCTGCCGGGTGACTTTCATGGTCTCATCAATTTGACCAGAAAGCTCTTTCTGAAGAAGGTCGAATGAGGCCTCAATTTCCTCCGGTGTTCGGCAGGTCTGATAGATGGCCACAATACGCTTTTCAAAATCCACGCCGGACTCAATACTGCCCAGAACTTCGTCGCTGGCACCGAATACGCCGCTAAACAACTGAAACTTCTCGGCAAGTAGCTGGTAAACCCGCTGATCGGCGGCATTCTTCTTATTCAGGAAATTGACGACAACTACATCATGTTTCTGCCCGTATCGGTGACAACGGCCAATGCGCTGTTCAATGCGTTGGGGATTCCATGGCAGATCATAATTCACGACTAGGGAACAGAATTGCAGGTTTATACCTTCTGCCGCGGCTTCAGTCGCAATGAGGATCTGTGCATCGTCGCGGAAATTATCAATGAGAGACGCGCGAAGATCGGCGGTCCTTGAACCCGTGATTAAATCGGTGCCTTCATGCTTCTTGAGCCACTCGCCATAAATCTGCTTGGCTTGCGGATGATTATTCTGGCCATTGAATAACACAATACCATTCGCATACTCGGTATTGGAAAGGAGGCGAATCAGGTATTCCTGGGTGCGGCAGGATTCGGTGAATATCACAGCCTTTTTGCTTGCGCCAAGGGTCGTGGCCTTATCAAATCCCGCTTTCAAAGCCTTGATGAGGGCTTTCCCTTTGGCATTCTGAGCAATGGATTCAGCCAACATCCTGAAATCCTTAAGTTCCCTGATCTCCTGCGCAATGGCATCCGCATCCTCTTTGGTAATCTGCTCAGGCCCATCAGCATCACTATCTTCGTCATTCCATTCATCTTTGATTTCGTCCAGCCCCTCAAAGTCAATGGACAACTCTGCGCTGGCATCAACGACTTTGGAGTTCTTCATGCGGGCTTCGAGGCGGTGTATGAGCGTGTTCAAAGCCCCTGCAATTGCAAATGTAGAGGAAGCAAGCAGTTTGCGGAGCACCAGCGTCATAAGAGAACGTTGACTGGCTGGGAGCGCCTGAAGATTAGGCCTCTGCAAGTAGTCGGAGACGAGATCGTAAAGTCTTTCTTCGTCCTTCGTCGGCACAAACTCTTGGGTTATGGGAATGCGGTTCGTATATTTGACATACTCAAGGACTTGCCGTCGCAAGGTTCTCTTACAGATCGGCGCAAGGCGGGCTTTGAGTTCGATAAACGTCTCCTGCGTATTGATCCGAGCATACTGATTCTTGAAACTTTTCAGATCACCGAAACTGTATTCATCAATGAAACTCACAAGCCCATAGAGCTCCAGCAAAGAGTTTTGGAGAGGGGTGGCTGTTAGAAGCAATTTCGGGCAATGACCTAGCGATTCTTTGAGGGTCCTTGCTATCTTGTTTTCCGGCTTATATACGTTGCGCAAACGATGCGCTTCATCGAAAATCACAAGATCCCAACTAACCTTACCGGCGTAATCTGCCTTGTTCCGGGCGAAATGATAGGAACAGATAACGATCTTGTCTTGCTGGAATGGATTCGGATGCCCGGCCTTGACGTAATCATTGAATGGCTTGGATTCCAGGATTTCGGAGGGAAGAAAGAACTTTTCAGCGAGTTCCTGGTTCCATTGTTTACGCAAGCTTGATGGGACAACGATGAGTATCTTGCGTTTCTTTTCAGCCCATATCTGGGACAGAACGAGTCCCGCTTCAATGGTTTTACCCAAGCCCACTTCATCGGCGAGAATTGCCCCGGTTGAAAATGGGGATTTGAACGCAAAGAGGGCCGCTTCAACTTGATGGGGGTTCAGATCGACCTGGGCATCAACCAGCGAAGCCGCAAGTTTCTCAACGCTGTCGGATGGACACCGTTTGGTCAACTCACAAGCGTAGTATTTGGCATGGTAGTCGGTAATCTTCATACATTATTGTTGTCTAGCCTTGCCTGACCTAATCCACTGGTCAACTTCTGTGACCTTGAATTTCACCAACCGCCCTACCTTGTGAGCTGGCATTGCCTTAAGGCGCACCCATTTATAGATGGTGTCTTTTTTGACTCCCAGATATGCAGCTATGTCTTCAACAGAGAACCATCGGTCATCCATAACAATGCCCCCCTTTATGGAATATTCACGGAGACAACAACTTATGTAATTAGACTCCAAATCAAGCCACTTGTCAAGCTTCTAGTGGTATGAAGACGGATGAATTAGGATAAGAATGGTTCAGTTTATCGTTTGGTATACCAGGATGATCAAGACATAAAGTTGTTGCGTCTCACTTTTGGACAGTACGTATTGGCTGACCTATATCATCTTTGAGAATGATATTGCCAATTGATAGCCATCTTTCATGGATTTTCACCAATGCTTCTTGGTGCTCTAACTGAGCGAACTTTGTGATGCTCCGTAAGGACAGACGCTATAACCTCGGTGGTTACGTCGCGCCGTGCATCATTTGATGAAAACGCCGACACTTTTACATATGTTGCCGCATTCTCGATCAAATCCACAATTCGATCAATTAAAGCCCGATCTGCCGATAACCCAGCCGCCGCTGATATTATGGCCTCAAGCACTTTTGGGGCGAAGTTAATCCTTTGCGATTCTGCGATACGCTTTACCCACGCCTCTGCAACACGCTTACATTCCATTTCTGACGGATCCGTTATATTGATGACCTCGAAATGCCTCAAAAGAGATGGCGCACTGGCAGTTAATCCCGCCCATTTCCCGGGTAAGGTTGTAATAATCACAGGAGTATTATCCTCAGCCAGAAGAGTTGTAAGAAGGTCAACTGTCGCATCATGCTTCAAATGGCTGGGGAACAGACCATGAAAATCATCGAGCAGAAGTACAGCCCGCTTATGGTTCTCGAGAACATGAAATACATGCGAGATGCGCCGGTTAATTTCTGCTTCGCTCTTACAATCAGCTGAAATATCGCTGCCATGAAGTTCAAGGACTTCCGAATTATGCAAATCAACAGGCACCTTTTTCTCTGCAATAGTCTTTGCCAGACCTTCGACTAGCGCCGTTTTACCAACTCCAGGATCACCGATGATGGCAATATGGCGTTTTCTTGTTCGGGAAAGAACGCGTAGGATGGTTTTAATTTCCCGCTCTCTTCCCTCAAAAGGTGGCAGTGTCCCCTCAATTGCCATTTTCAGCAGATTACGCCCGAACCATTCTGAATACTTTTTTTGATTGTCTGGCTTCCCGTCATTAACGACCTCCCATTTCGCGCCTTTCGAACTTGGACGCCCATGGGGACGTTTAAGGCCATCTAGACTGATGGCGCCAGACTCGAAAAGAGCTTCTGCGAGCTGGAGGACGGACAAAGACTTACCCCCGGCTTGAATCACTTTATTCCCAGCCTCCAGAAAGACTTTTCTCGAATCATCTGATCTGTGCAGCATGTGTATTTCGACTTTTTCAGGCGTTCCCTCTCGCAACCCGCTTCTAAGGGCTCGGCGCAATTTCGTGATTTCATCAACCGTCATCTCAAGATAGTGCCGGACATCTTTGGACAGTTGTCCGAGGCTGCGCTGTTCCTCTTCCGGTATATCCACACCATGCAACTGTTTCAGGAATCTTGGATCAACCAACTTGAGAATGCCTAAATAGAAGTGAATTGGTCGAATGCGTTTCTCGCCTGAAAGATTAGCTTCAGTGTTCGCTATGGCCCAGACAAGTTGAATAGAAAGGTCTGCGTTCAAACTCATTTTGATTCTCCGAGTGTGGTCGTTGCTGATGCTTTCGGCATAACATGAATGACCACCGTTCTGTTTTTCATTTTCACCTCAGGCTCGTCTCCCGGGAACAATGGGGAGATATTATCCCCAGCTGAACCGACAAGAATATCTTGCGAAGGAATTGTCGTCGACATTTTCAGTACTTCAGCCACTACTAATCCGCGATGCATGCCCAAGTCAAAATTATCCTGATAGATGCTATTAGCCGAAATCGGATCGGAATCCGTATAGCCCTCAACTATGATCCAACAACCTGTCCCGCGCTCAGACAAGGTTCGGGAGACTGCATCGAGGCGCGCATTTGCATCGCTGACTAACTCGCATCGCCGCGCAAATATGCCCTCCTCAAAGATGATCCTGGTTTCTGTTAAATTCGTGGTGACGCTACAAGCAGGAATTGAAAACAATGGAGGCGGGTTGCTGAAAGGTTGCACCGGAATGGGTGCGTCTTCCTGCGCTACTGTTTTCGATGATTTGATATCTCCTGTGGTGGATGGCTGAGATTGATCTCTCGTTGGGCATTCGGAACTGGAAATATGAATTACAGTTTCTGAAGATTGAAAACCACCAGGATGATTTGAATCGATAAAACGCTGAATGTTGAACAAAGCAAAAACGCCAACGATCACCAAACTCGCCAGCAATGCAATTGTGACAAGAAAGCCACACCTCGCGAGAATTGCCGGAACAAGCCATGGGCTGTCGAGCCGCGCCAATGCAGATTTGGCCGAGACATTGGAACGATCAATTTCCAGTACCTCCTGCCACAGGCGCCTCGCCTCGGACATTTGCCCTTTTGAAACTGAGATGCGCGCCATCAAGTCTAATGCTTCACAGGAGGGCATGCGTGCATGTATCCGCCGAAGGATTTCCTCCGCCTGAGTGATTTCGCCAGCCGTTATAAGGCGCGAAGCCTCAAGAAGATCAAGATCATTGGATAACCCTGAATTATCCTCGCCGGTTTCGATTTCGTTATTCATTACTTTACCTTCCTCGCAATGACCGCAGTCACAAGCGGATTGTCGCACTTACTTTTGTATTTGCTTACGAGCTGATCCGTTAAGCATCCGCGACAGCCATGATTTCTTCACAACCTGAAATTCAATGTTAACCATTTCTCTATCAATGAGAGTGACTTGCTGGGTGTTGTTAATGACCTGATACCCGTCAACCGCCAGAACGAGTGACAACGGGCCAGCGAAAGCCAAATTTGATTGTTCGGACGGGAACGCCACTTTTACCGGTTCCCCGCCATTCACAATCAGAGCACCGGCCACCGGCGGTTCCCCTTTATTTGCACTAACTGTGATGCGAAGCCCTGACGCGATACGTTCCATTTCAACAGCACATCGGTACGCCCCGCCTGGCTTCTCCAACTTGACCTTCATGGGTTTGTCACGCCATCCTTCTGCTTTGAACGTCAAGAAATGGGTGAGGTAGGGCGAAAGTTCAAAACTTTTGTCAGAGCTTCCCAGGTACCCGTGATCATCAAAGATCGCGAAGGGTAATGAATTTGATGGGCAGACAAAGGTCACTCGAGCGGGGAGAGGTTGCAATGAAAAAGCGACATTATTGTAATCATCCGCAGTTATGTTGATCTTATTTGTAAAAGACTGGGTGAATCCAGAAATAAAAATGGCAAAGTGGTATTCCCCGGCTGGCATATCGTGCCATATCCGCGGAATCATCACATTCGTCGAAATTGCCGCGCTTGTATCAACATGCCTGAACGCAATAACGGCATTTCCAGTTACAGAATGTCTTTCTCCGTTCCCAGCGACTGCAAAAGCAGAAATCCGACATGAACCTGTCGTTTTCGGAATATCAGGTACAACTTGTGTCGGGATCGGCGCCTTTGGAGTTTCCGGGAATACTGTTGTTACGGTTTCGGGAATGTGTTGAATAATCGATTGTTCCGGAACGCGTACTTGATCGGATGGCGCACTGGTATTATTCCTGGGAGTTTCGCCGTTCTGACTCGAACTAATCCCGACCATGAAACAGATCAACAATATGATTCCCGCAACAACGAGGATGCCGACCCATGCGTTATTAGTCTCTGGCGGTTTTGGTGCGATCGAAGTTGGTTTTTGTTTTTGAGAAGTTTGTGTTGCGGCCGGGGGTGATGGAGGGCGAGCGGCTGCACGCGGAATGGGCGGCGGAGGGGGCTGCTTAAGTGGCGGGGGGGGCGTAGACACCCGTGGTGGTTTTTCCTGCTTTAATGAAAGCGGTCGAACCACCTCGGGTGCTCGCATTTCGTCGAAGTTGATTTCCCCATTCGCCATGAAGATCGCCGTTCACTTGCATTGACCGCTAACCCTGGAATCCATCACTGTTTCTTATGCCTTGGTACTGACAAAAAGAACTCCTAATTATGGTCGTAAGACGTACCGTCCTTACTTGATTACTCCCGATCCAAATCCCCTCTGAACTTCATCCTGAACCTCCTTAGGCAAGAGGTCTAAGAGTTGGACAACGGCGCTACGCAACCCCTGAAGATTGTTTTTGCTGATAGCAAGCCTTCCCTGATTGATAAGACGCTCGGCGCTATCTTGATCATTCATCTTACCCTGTCGTTCGATGAGATATTCAAGGTAACCCACCCACCAACCTGGTTGTGCTAAAAGTATTTCAAGACGCAGATCTGAGACTTGAGCGACTTTCTTTCGTAATGGTTCAGTGCGTTTTTGGGTAATTAGATCTTTAATCTGATCCCGGAATTTTGCACTTTGATCGCGATGAGTATCGTCGCCGTGTTTCTCGATCAGTTCATCTAAATCATCAAGCGCCGTTTTGGCTTCCGTCACCAGCGCGGGCCATTTGAGTAAATCTTCGGCCTTATCCAAATGAATGCGCAATTCAATAAGTCGCTTTTCCGCTTTTTTTGCCGAGTCAGGATCCCCCTTTGCCGTATCAAGGAGGCCGTCTATCACTTCCATATCGGGCACGCTTTCGAGCAAGTTACCAGCGCCCTCATCTTCTGCATCATTCGCTTTAGCAGTTAAAGATTTAAGCCGTTTTGACTCGGCTTCAAATTGGCGGCGCAAATCCTTAACATTCAGTTCTTTCCTATCATAATCAATAATCGCCTCAAATTCCTCATCAAGCAACGGTACATATGCTTTGGCGAGGATTGCTCCCGGACCTTTTGCGTGCAAAGTAACCTCAAGGTCACTGCCAGCAGGCACGTCGCGTCTAATTTGTGATCCGGAAATGACTAGTTCACCCAACTTGCGGTTCCAGTCTGCTTTCTCCTCATTACCTTCAACCACTGGAATGCGGAGCATGTCACCACTTTCGCCTTTGCGAACCGTTTGAGTTGTCTTGAAACCCCGGTATGAATGCGTAGCGGGATACGCATCACCTTTTTTAAAGAATATCTCACTATCGTTATTTGCAAGTGCTAACCGAACATCGTTACAAAACGGCTGCTCAGATATCGCCATACCGATTGTGTAGGAGAGATTATCCGGTTTAACAATCTGCTTGCGCCCTTTTGAGTCTACAAGCTCAATACTGAATACATTTTGGCCGCCTTTCTCTGCCAACAAGTTGACTTTAAATTTCCCTCCTGTTTTTAGCGGAATTTTACCGCTCCGCCAGAGGCTCTTATTATTGACGAACTCAATTGTTAATCCCTCAATACTTGTGCCGGAATCTGCTGTAACTTCCCCTCGAACAGTCGGATCCTCATCAGCGCCAACGGGTTTGTATTTCAGGTCGACGCTGTACTCGCCCGCAATGGGTCGAGGCGCCGCACCAGTATCAAATCGTTGAGTTCCTGCAAACACAGCAGCACCCTTCGCCACAACAACCAGCGGATCTACGGAATGATCAAGGTGAATACCTAAGCCGGACTTCAGCATATCACGGAAATATGGCGCAAGGGTTGGCCCACCAACCAGAATAACCTTCTCGATTGCAGTCGGCGATAGCCCCTTCTCCTTCAAAACTCTTTTGCATATTTCGACCGAGCGCATAATGAATGGCTCGGCAACTCCAACAAGTGCATTTCTGGTTAGCTTGAAATCCAGTTCCACCCTTTTCCCATCCGCATCTTTAAGCACACCCCCTTCCAAAAAGGCAGTATCACTGCGAGAAAGCTGAATTTTCGCAATTTCAACTGCATTTTTAATGCGAGCAAATTCGGTCCGCCATTTATTGTTATTTCTCGAAAACTCGGGCAGGTTGAACTTTGACTTAAGGTCTGGAATTATCAATTGATCGATAATTGCCCAGTCAATATCAGAGCCGCCAAGGTAGTTATCCCCACCGTGATTAACCACGCTAATACCACCGTCTTCCGCCTTCATGATTGCAGCGTCAAATGTACCGCCACCGAAGTCGTAAATGAGCCAATACTCTTTTGTAACATCAGATTGAAAACCATAGGCAAGAGCTGCCGCAACCGGTTCTTGAAGCAGTGGACACTGAACAAACCCTGCAAGTTGCCCAGCCTTAATAGTTGCCGCACATTGATTCTGTTCAAATATAGCAGGCACAGTAATAACGGCTGATTGGACATCCTCACCCAGGCGTTGTTGAACATCACCACGTAAACTTTTCAGGACTTCGGCGGAAACTTCTTCTGGCCGCATAGTTCGCGCCGCTGTTTTGAACTCGTACCGGTGGTCAGTACCCATGCGGCGTTTGAACTCAATGTAAACGTCGTCTACAGCGCTTTCATCCTCCTGGCGATTCTTTGCACGTTGACCTACTTGAACCAATCCACGCTTATCAATAAACACAGCCGACGGAGTAATATCAGTATCCACGTTGTTTTTAATGACATCGGGCCGCGTGCCATTTAGAACAGCGATCGCGCTGTTTGTTGTCCCAAGATCGATTCCGAAGTCAATAGTTGTTCTTGTCATATTCATTCCCTCATTAATCATTTATCTACTTTGCTGGGAGTACCCACAATTACCTCACCCATTTGTATAAGGCGTCCTTGCCACATCACAGATGGTTTGATTGTTTCCTTAATTTCTTCCTTTGAAACTCCCGGGGTCGGCTCAAAACTGATAACCTTTAACGCCATGCCGGAATCATAATTTCGACCGCA
The DNA here is from genome assembly GCA_037143135.1 of bacterium. GTDB lineage: Bacteria > Verrucomicrobiota > Kiritimatiellia > CAIKKV01 > CAITUY01 > JAABPW01. The sequence goes on along the minus strand of JBAWZH010000001.1, from coordinate 31,412 downwards.
TGGGTCAAGAATCTCAGCACCCAGCCCTTTCAGCGTTTCAAAGATAGCTTCAATGTGCCGATACACACGCTTCATTTCTTCCTTAACTTCACCCGAATCCTGGTCAAGCATCTTGGTTTTAGCACGCCAAGCATTAGTGGCCAGGTTCGCAATCGCTTTTTCATCAAGATTCGGTGCAGCCGGGGTAGAAGATGAGATTCGGGTTGAAGTCTTCGACCGCGCCAACAATGCTTCAAGCTCATTGAAGCGAGTCTTAAGGGCGTTTAAATTAGGTGCGTCATTGAGGGGAGGAAGTCGCAGCTCCTTTGGGAGCTTGAGATTAAGCATGTTAAACATGTGGACAATACCACGACTCGGCGGACTCGCCTGCATACGCTTCTGTTTGCTCATAGGTGCTTCCTATTCGTTGTGTTACATAAAATCAGACAGTTTTTGTCAGGTTAGCCTTTAAGCTTTACTACTGCTTTGGCAATATATTCAAAGAAAACAGCATTCCACGCGTCACGTAATGCCATGGAAGTAGAAATATTCTTATCCTTTGATGATGACAGATTCAGCGAACCTTGATGATTTCCGTATCGGATGTCTGACCACGGGACCATTATTTCTTTTTGCCACCAAAGAGATCCTGTTGTTAGATAGACTCCTTCGGACGTTAATCGAGCTCCCCCCATCTGCAAGGGTCGCCCCGCGACTACGCTTTGAGCCAACTTCTGAACTAGCGGAGTGGCGATCTGCTCAAAAATCGCGTCGAGGATCCGTCTGTAATCCTGTTCGGCATCTGATTTACCGCGAAATATTCGCTTGCACTCAATGTGGATTCTTATGTTGCCGCCATCCGTAATATCGATCAAATACGATGAACTTGATTCCACGCCGTTTGTGTACTGCACAAAGACACCAAATTTAACGCCTTGGATTTGAGAAACTGGAATTTTATCCTGTTTGTAGCGAACATAGTCGCGAGTGATCTCAATGTCGTCACCACGAATCTGCATACGAAGATTATGTTTGGTGGATTCAGCCTCAAAACCTTTAAGCTGATCTTTATCTTTTTGCAATTGTTCACGTGCTTCTCGGCCTCGAGCTGTGTTTAGCGCAATATTTAAAATGTTAATCGAGCCGGCCAAATCGTTATCCTCATTATATGCAGAAATTGATACCCCCCGGACAAAGAGTGCAACAAGATCCGCACACTCATTATAGACATCAATGCTAACGCCTTTGGCACTCTCTATTTTCTTAAGGTAGGGCAGCAGATTCTCTTCAACGGATCTCACTTTCGCCGCTGTTGAACTTCTGGCTCGGCTCTTCTCAATTAACTCTGCTAGAGGTTCAATATACTGCCCGAAAAGTTTATTTCTGGTAACTTTTGCAATATTCTCGGCAAGTCTTTTTTTCGTCTCACTGGAGACGGCGTACTTGGCGCCATCTTCGATAATTGCTAGGCTCGCTGACCAATCTTTCGTTTCGCGCGCATAGGCAAGTTGGCATGTCAGGCACGCTTCAGCGACGCTGTCGAATAGATCAATTCGCACGTGATCCTCTGGCGACAGGATCTGCTGAATGATCTTCATTGGTTCGGCAACCGCCTGCAACAATTCACGTGCCGATTTAGCGGCTTGCTGTGGTTGCCTATCCGCCACGCCAGTAGCTTTCTCCACATAACTTATGACACGAGCCTTAAGCGGTTGCGTCACCATTGCTAAGGTTTTCTCAATATCATCCTGACCTTGATGCGTCTCCTTCATATAACGGATGTGATTCTCCGCTAGCGCCAGTTTCCCGCGTTCAGAATAGCTAATTGCCAGCATGGCATTGATTTTGTCCATCGCCTCCGGGAGAGAAGCACGCATTTGTCGAGCAAATCCGGTTTTGAGGCGTTCCGGCTCGTTATACATGCGAATTCTCTCAGTTATCAGGCTCCAAAAGGTTTCGTCCTCAGTTAGTTCTTCCCACCATTTGAAACATTTACGCCAATATTGCTCGATGGTTTCAAGTTGTGCCGCAGTAAATTCGTTTTCCAGAACGTGATGCTCTGAGTCGAGAGCAACCAGTTGATACATCACTGCAAGATTATGCTTGGCAACCGCAATTTCGCGAGGGCTTGCCAAAGCCGACTGATCGCGGATTACTATTCCTCCATTTCGCGAAACGACTCCACTCTTGGCGTCATCGGAGATACATGCCAGCCAATTCTTAAACGCGGTGTCTTTATCCCCATTCTTCATCGCAAGTAATGAGGGATCTGAATTCCCTTTACCCCATTCACTAGGCCAAAACCAAAAGAACTCCTCGATTAGACGACGCTCCGGATCATGCAATCTCTGTGCAGCTTCACGGATATGTTCAATTGAGGGGGGCGGAACAATTGCAAACGCATGATTATGCTCATCCTCTGCTTCCCCATTTTCTTCGGCGTGTTTTAGGTCATCGATGCGACGCTTGATGTCTCGCGTTTGTGCATCAACAGCAAGTCCCGTGATTCTGAAGGCGTTTTGGACGTAAACTCTGGGTGTACTGGCATCCAATAGGGGTTTGCACTCTGGCGCAGCCGCTTTTGCTTCACGACTTGCGGCTCGTGGTTTAGCCGCTGGGGCTTGTATTGTTTGAGCTGCTTGAGGCAGATTGGATAGAAGTTCCTGCGCTTTCTTGTTTCCCTGAGCTGCGGCCTTGCGAAACCACATCGCGGCTTCTGCTGCATCTTTTCCCGTACCTCGCCCATCGGCACACATAATCCCCATTTCGCACTGCGCGCCAGCATTACCCTGTTCAGCGGCCTTACGATACCATGTGACTGCCGCTACTTCGTCCTTATTCACTCCCTGACCACGGGCGAGATACCACCCAAGATAATATTGACCTTCTGCATGCCCCTGTTCAGCTGCCTTGCGAGCCCATTTAGCCGCCTCAACAGCATCCTTAGTCACGCCACGACCATTGGCATACATAACCCCAAGGTCAAATTGTGCGCCTAAAACATTCTGAGTGGCAGCTTTTCGATACCATGTGACGGCTTCCGCTTCATTCTTTTCAACACCCCGACCGTTGGCGAGATACCAGCCAAGGAAATATTGACAAGTAGAATGCCCCTGTTCGGCAGCTTTTCGATACCACCTTACAGCTTCTGCCTCATCCTTTTCTACACCTTGTCCGTTAACGAACTTCAAGCCCAGCTGGTACTGGGCTTCGGCATCGCCACCTTCTGCCGCCAAACGACATTCGTATATATCTTCGTTGGTGTTCATTGGTTTACATGCTGATGCCGCAACGCCATAGTTTGACTTGGTTCGCATACTTCTGCCGAAGTGATGGCGACTTGTTAAAAGCCTCTTCCATAAGATCAGCAGCCTCAAACAATCGCCCCTCTTCCTTAGCCTTCTTGACGGCTTGCTTGACTAGGCGATGACCTTCTTCTTGATTGATAGGTGAATGTGCCCCAAGAATGCTTTTTGACATTTCCGAAGAAACTGTTTTTGCCGGCTTGATGATTTTGGAGGGTGAAGGCTTTTTCCAGGATTCCAAGGCTTCAAGCAATTCTTTGGCTGTCGGATATCGATCCTCTGGTTTCGGCTTGAGACATTTGTAAACAATTTTCTCAAGGGCAGGATCGACTTCGACGTTCCATGAATTGGGAGGAGTGATTTCCTTTTCAAATGCCTTCTTGTTTGACCAGCCCAAATCAGAATCAAGCTCGAAGGGAAATTGATCGGTTAATAAGAGGTAGAGCGTCACACCAAGCGCCCAAACGTCAGCTGCACACGAATCTGCCTTCGACTTCAGAAATGTTTCCGGGGGTTTGAATTGAAGCGTCCCGGCAGCAGTTGCAAGGAGTGTCAGCGGATTAACCTTCTTGGCTAATCCGAAATCGCTTACTCGGGCGCGAAGCCCGTCGGCCTCATAACCCACGAGAATATTTTGAGGTTTTATGTCACGGTGAATGATGGGTGGGGTTCCTGCATGAGCAATGGAAAGACCCCGGCATACCTGACGCATGACGTCGACCGTCGTCTCAATCGGGACAAGAGTGGAGCCGTGCGATCTCCAAAACCTATCAAGACTGCCCCCTGGCACAAATTCCATTGTGAAGTAGCCGCAGACACCTTTGGGAAATTCAAAAACGTTTGCATCGTGGACACTAACAATATTGGGGTGTTTGAGGTGCGTCAGCAGAATCGCCTCATTCAGCGCATCGAGCACTTCCTCTTCGGTCATGTTAAGGCGCTTGAAAACCTTCATGGCCTGTCGGCCAAGAAACCGGTGCCGGACGCGGTAAACCTCGGCAAAAGCGCCCTCGCCGAGGAATTTCTCCACTTCGTATGTCCCTCGTATATTTAAGCCTTCCTGGAGAAGTGGCATATTATTCCTCTGAATTGGCTTCTGGGTCATCGGCCTGGGGGCGCTGAGTCTTCTCTAACAACCATTGCTCAAGCGTTTCCCGGTGGAATCGCCAATGACGCCCCACCTTTGCGGCCGGCAGTTCACCTTCGCTACATAACTTGTAGAGGGTGGACTTAGGGATTTTAAGCCAGGTGGAAGCCTCGTCAGCGTTCAATACATCATCATGCTTGATCTGTTTTTCATGTGGCATTGCAGTGAACCTCAATGACGCAATCGAATCACAGTTATTCGCCGTTGCTCTAGTTGAATCTTGTAACTTAGGTGCCTCCAGATGTCAAGACCATGGTATATTCTGTCTAGTTTTCACCTGTCGGCGACACGATTGCTGCTGTCAATCAAGAGGGTAAACCCCGTTTCTGGCGGTGGATTTTACCCTTTTCCGGCATATGCGCTTCCATCAGCTCGTCATCACGGTTTTCATTACGAAGGAACGGTGCTAATGTCCCTGCATGACTGGGTCTAGATTTTCATCGCTTTTTGCAGTCTGCTTAGCTGCTCTACTATCAGGCCCGGTCTGGGCAAACGGCACAAACCCGGCCTGGGCGGTCTATTTCTCACCGCAGGGCGGGTGTACTGCAGCCATCGTCGCTGAGATAGCAAAGGCACGAACCACCATCCATGTGCAGGCATACTCATTCACATCCGATACCATCGCGAAGGCGCTCCTGAATGCCCATAAGCAGGGTGTTAAGGTAAGCGTTATTTTGGACAAGAGCCAACGAACCGGGAAATATTCTTCGGCAGACTTCTTTGCTCACTCAGGGATCGAAACGATGATAGATGCCCAGCACGCCATTGCCCATAACAAGGTCATAGTCATTGATGAAAATATTGTGATCACCGGGAGTTTTAACTTTACCAAGGCGGCGGAAAGTAATAACGCTGAAAACATCCTTGTAATTAGGGATCCGACTCTAGCAGAGAAGTATCTTAAGAACTGGAAAACTCATGCAGCTCATTCTGATATTTACGAGGGAAAATGACTGAGAAGCAAAAATCACTTCAGCATATAGCAGAGCTCACAGATCAACAGGAACAGGCAATTAATAGACATCCGCCCGCGATAGCTTTGGTCTACACGAATGGATTAAGAGCATTTATTGAGGGGGCAAGCACGGCAACTGATTCTGATTGGTCGCGCTCGATGTCCCTTTCTCTCGATGAGCTATCCTTAATGCACCGATACATGCTGGCATCCTCGTTTATTTCAGCATGGTCTCATCTGGCGGGAGACAGAAGACAAAGAGATATCATGGCTCAATCATGCACTGTCTTTGTTTCATCACTCGGCCCTGATCCGGGACCAGTGATGCGAAAATATGTTGAATACGAGCAAGGGTGGCGGCTGTTAATGAGGAGAGAAGGTGTCGCTCCACGGAACTTCTTATCTATCGGAGTTGCCATTGTTGGCATGGCCATTCTGCTGGGCCTCATATTCTTTATACGCAAATAAGGACGGACGAAAGAATGATTGGGCTATGGAAAAAGAACACGCGCCGGTTATGGGCCTCCCATTAGACTTAGCGCGTGTTCCCCGGGTGGTCACTACTACTTGCCGATATTACTGTGAACAAGGTCATTGACTGACGCCTTTCCAGTTTCCTTCAAGAGAGTGCCAACATGCATGTCTTTCCGAACCCCGAAGTCACGATTGTACTGCTTCTCCAGAGTGCCGACATGCTTATCATCTCGGGTGTCACGTAAGTGACCGTTTTCGTTCCGAGACCGATAGCCCCGCATACCTTCTGCATCTTTCGCCATATTTTTCACCTCCTTTCGGTCCTGATTCAGCCTTCGCCTGCGGCGACGGTTGTGGACATTGATCTTGATTCTGCAAAACTAGACACCTTTATTGAAGCGAGTGAGCCAGGTTGTTTATTGCCATTGTTCCTGTTTCCCACGATCCGAGATACGGCGGAGAGATCCTGCTTTGCGGCCTGCCAGGGGATCCGTGATCGAGCTTCTCTTAATTCTTTAATATGGCAATGCCGGAGACGGAGTCCTGAGCCACAAGGGCATGTTTCGTGGCCTTGTGGGGGATTCTTCCGGGCAATGAGCGGAATGAATGCGGTAATGTTGGATTCGGCTGGAATGCCCAAGACTTCCGTGTAGTACTCGGTTATGCCCAGGAGACCATGAGCCCGCTGTCCCCAAGGAGGCGGACACCCATGTGCATCGTAGTACACCTGCCATGCCAGAAATGGCGCAACGAATTCATCAAGAAAACCGACGATGCCGTCTTCAGGCCTCCAGCGATGCCAAAGATCCCCAGGAACCGCCAGGCATGCCTGTCCATCGGAGAGAATGTGACGATCGATGTTGCCGATCGGTAATCGTGGATCATCGCAGAAGACTATGCACGGAGATGCAGGGTAGTTATCCGGCGGGAGCACGGCGATCCGATAGTCATAGACTCCCGTCCCAGGAGCTTTGAGGCTGAAGACGCCAGCGGCGACAGCGCATTCCCGTTTAAGACTGAGCTCCCGATTGATCCTGAAACCAGTTTCTCGTATTTCGAGGCTCATGCCTGGCTGAGCAGTTTCTAGTGCCGCCTTTTCCTTCCGAAAGAGCCGCTGGTTGATCTGGTACCAGGCAGTCATTGGAATGCCCATGGCTTTGGGGGCTTCGTGGACACGAAGAACGCCGCCAGTCGGTTGGCATCCTCTTTCTTTCGGTCTTCATCTTTACTATCCTCTTCATCAATTAGAGGAAAACGATCACCCAGTTGCCCCTGCCATAGCTTCGACGCCTTCTTCCTGCTTTTCTCCGCGACGGCAGCCGCACCATCTGCCGCTAAGTCCGTTATTGCCGCCTGGAAACGACTCTTTTGCTCATCTGTCAAGCGTCGTGTGATCTCCTCTGAGGTGTCAGTTGGGTTGCGAACACAGAAGACTGGTGTGACGGCACGCTTGATGGCGGCGGCGGTATTTGCCAGAGACACATCATCTCGTGCATCCGCGCAGAAACAGTCTGATGCCAGAACGGTCATGATCAGTCCATTCGGCATCTTACCACGCTTCCCAGACTGGTAGTCAGTCCATGCCTTCAGATAACGCACGATGCGCCGAAATTGCTCACCGTTCTGTTTCACGCGCTTCTTGAACCAGTCGGTGATAGCTTTTGGATCGCTGCGATGCCAACCGGCATCTCCTTTGACTGCCAGCATGTAATCGCCATTCAGTTTGGCATAGGATGGGAGGTCCACATGATACTGCCCTGCGTACTGAACACGAACACACGTGCGCTTGTCTATCGGCTTCTCATCCGTATGATCATCAATAGCGTCGATGATCCATCCATGGACGGTTTCAGGCGTCGGCCATTTGCTGCTGTCATGAGGATCCAAGTGTTGCAGGTAAACACCATCGTCGATGTCGAACTCGCCGTCGAGCGGGTTCATTGTCGTTACCATGGTAAATGAGCCCTGGGCATGGAACTTTGGAGGATCGACTTTCAGAACCTCAATAAAGTGTTTGCGAATACGGTCACGAATGGCGTCTCGCGATGTGCGTAAAGACGCCTTCTTGCTTGAGGAAAGAGCGACTTTATCGTGGAATGTTCCGAATTCACTGTGTAGGTCAGCCATGGTTGTGTACTCCTGTCTGTTGTTGCGGTTGTGTTGATTCACTCTGTTGTTTTCGAGAACATGGGGTTGTCCAGGTCAGGATCAGTAAGGCAACGGCTACCACCGTCAACCAGATTGGGAGCGTACATGAATCGTGACTCCACTTTGGAACGGTGTGCCCATATTGAGTAGGAAGCAATGTAACGTCTTGCAAATACAGTCCCTTTTCATACATGCCTAGCGCCCGTTCTGTTCTGATCATGGCTTCACGGTTTGCGTGGGCACCCTTATGAAGGGCACGAATCAAGAAGACTGCCCCAAAATAGAGCGCGAGAGTCAACAATGTGATCGCGACTTTTTGTAGTGTGGATAGCACAGCTTCGCTGACTAACAACCACGATAGGCCAATCGCCATACCTGAAATCCATAAGGTGAACTGTGTGCTTCGGTCCCGGATCTTATGAGACGAATCGTATCGTTCCTGCAACTCGGCCATCAGAACCTGGAATTTCTGCTCATTTGTCATGTCTGTCATTCTTCAGTCTCCTAGTTTACGTATTCTCACAACAACAGTGTCAGCCGACAAAGCGGACACTAAATCCAAAAAAAATCACAGTGAAAGCTGATTCTCCTGAGTTTCTGGGAAAAGCTGATCCATCCGAATCCTAACTGCAGCAGGGTTTACATCAAACACCTCGGCCAAGCCCTCAGCAGCGACTTGCCGTTTGTCAGATGGCACAACGAGGGTTCCCAACATGCCTTTCATCTGGCCGTATGGCCTGATCGCCTCTGTGAAGAGTTTCTGAGGAAGTAGCAGCGACCCAATACACCTATTTGCCTGATACTCCCACCAACGGCCAGCATATGAAGATACCCTCACGGACGGAGACAGCCCCTCAATCTCGCGGCACAAGATCCGCGGCTTCGAGGGGTTCGTCCAATCCGCGAATTGCGATTGCGCCTGTGCCGCAGCCAAGTCGGCAAACAGATGTGCATGAAGCAATCCATGGCCAGCTTCGTGGGCAATCGTGGATCGGAGCCTACGTTCCGCAGGCTTTCCTGGCTCCTCTTCCAAGGAAGAGGATATGAGGATCGCACTAACGCCCTTAGCCGAGAATTCGGTACAACCAAGGATGTTCGGCCCGAGATCCGCAAACTGGAGACTAGCGAAATGCTTCTCGACAAACCGATCTATCCTCACCGGAGATGGTGAAGCGGGGAGGCAGGCTGATGCTTTCAGGGCATCGAGACAGATACCCTCGAAATCACTGTCCCGATAATAGACCTTTTCCTTGAAGGGACCTGATTGTGATCGGCGTGTTCTCACTTTTCGTCAACCTCCTCCGCCTTTTTCTTCTGAGCGATCTCATTCAATTCATCGAACGAGATTCCAGATTTTAGAATGGAACGAAGTGCCATTCCTACCGTCGGGTCTCGGCGGGATGCCTCCTGCAAAGCTTTCACTGGCACCCGCGTGTCGAAACGCCGAAGATCCTCGGTCGGGACACCAAGTTCCGTAGCAAGCAGCAAGAGCTTATCCTCGGAGGGATAACGCCGTTCTAACTCAACATCTGACAGGAATGCAGCTGAAACGTTAATCTTCTTAGCCAGATCTCTCAGCGACAGATCCTTGGCTTCTCGAAGCTCACGTATTCGTTTGCCTAATGAATCGTTCATGCTGTCAGCTTACGATGCGTACGCTTTCTGAGTCAAGCACTATTTCTAACCTTATTTCACCTCACGACTGGGTCGCTCGACTAGATCGGTGACTGGGTCGGCGGCTTCCCTCAAACATGGCTTTCGTCAGGTCCGACACCATATAAACATCCAATCCTGAAATGAATCACTCGAAGATTTTTCATGCTGGCCATTTTTGTTCGTGGGTGCCGGATGGTCGAGCACCGGCCACCCTCCGCGCGTCATCCACCAGAGTTACCAATCAGCCGATCTACCAAGATATTGAGTATAATCGCTGATCAGAGCCTCGGTGGGCAGAACGCCAGAGAACATTTGACAATAATCCGGCTCCGGGAAAAGGCGGACAAGGGCATCCTTTTTCAAGGTTTGTACCGCCTCAATTACTTTGCCAGCCATTCGGTGGTAATCATAAGGCGCAATCGTGTAAGCGATGTCACGCACCGTTATCAGCGACCCATCACAAACATAAGGAGTTAACTCGTTGACAACGACCGCCGTGGCGACATCAGCCGTAAAGGGACCATAGGTACGCATGTATCGTTCATAAGCGGACATTTTTTGTTTTCGGGGGCCGCTGTACATCATGCTGCGCACGGCATCACGTTCCTTTCGATACTCGTCAGCGGCCTTAAGAAAAGACTGAGTCGGTTGTTCAGTCGCGAATTCAGAGATGCCTATTTTCGAATCCGGAGAATAGTACGTCAGGGCTAGCCTGTAACCATACTGAAACAGCCTTGTTACCCTCGCCATTATTTCACGTTCACCAATAACCGGATTCTGCCTATTTTGTATATCCTCAGAAAGCGTTACCAGTCGATCAGTGATGCCCGGAATTTCCAGAAGGATACGTAAAGCATCTTTAGCCGATAGCGTTCCATCCTTAAACCCGCTAAGTTTGCTGTTCAGCAGCAGATTCAGTTCATCGGTAACTTGTAATGGCGGAACCTTGTCCATTTCTGACTCTAAAGCATCAGGCATACTGGACATAAACGTAGCGATATGCGCCAGGCCGCAACTCTTCAAATACTCGCCACCATCAGGGAGAGATTTCAATATTCCTGCTGCCAGAAACTCAGGACCAATAGCAACATTTTGGCCCGAGAACTGGGATAAGGCCAGTTTCCTGGTGAGAGCAATTGACTTAGCGATGCCTGCGCTTTCTGGAGTTCGAGGTTTCACGGCTGCATCTCCTCATATTTGTCATTTCAATCTACAGAGTGGCACGAGGCGACGAGTTGGAAGACGAAGGAGTGGCTTCCCCGCTAGACGCCTGTGCAGAATTTGCTACCAACAAGGCGGCCGCAAGATCTTCCCACCTTGTAGTGTCGGGAAGCACCATGCGACGCATGATCTGGATGAATTTACGAATGCGACTGGCGTGATCCAAGACACCCTGCGCTACCATGTCAACTTCCTTTGGGATACAAAGAAAATCACTAAAGACATACGCCGAGACATAAATTTCCCCGTCGAGCGGATCCTTGACCGCCTTAGTGATCATGGCGTTGATATTCGAGGCTTGGATGACGGAGGCAAGCAGTTCGTCTTGAGTGCGCACACTTGAAAGATATGTGTTAGCGCACATCCGCAGGATCATGGCGCTAAGCTTCAGGCGTTCATCGCCCTCCTTCAGATCCTTTTCGTTTAAAAAGAACGCTAGAAGTTCCTGGGGAACGCAGTTCATTAGGCTGCCAGGGGATCCAAGAACCGCCAATGCATGCGCCTCAATAAGAATGAGAGACGGTCGTTCGACGATGTGCAACGTGGGCACTGGCAGGCATGCTTCGATTAAGCCGCAAATCGGAACAATAAGCCTGCTGTCGTCCTCGAGTGTTGTTATGTCATTCATTGCAAATGCGCCGTTAAAAGAGGCCGCTATAGTCTCCATTACCCCAAGCTTAAAGTCGTCTTTGATTGTGTTCATATTGTCTCTCCTTTTTGCTATTCAACCTTTCTCTTCCCCAGAAATACGATCTCACAAAACATGAGTTCCGATATATGGGTGGATGAGGGATTTAATGGGTGGTTTATGGGATGCTCGGGGATAAATCGGGAGACATTATTCAGCCGATCAAGGAGCACGACCGAATATCCTGAAGCCGCCCCTCCAGCACCGTGTCCATTCGATGCATAAGGTTGTTTTCCCATTCAGGCACGATGTCTGCGGGGTATAGCGGGATCACGTCGAACTGGTTCTCATGATAGACGCGAAGCTTGTGCCGGGCACTAGCGAGATATTGGGGGTCTCCGGTAATGCCAAAATATTCAATGATCAGGCCATATTTGAGACTAAAGTCGGGATACCAGACTTTAAGTTTGCCTGAATCTATAACAGCCGTCGGTTTTTCATAGATGAAAGGAATGCGACGGCTGGCCAAGTAATCCCCGATTTGGCGTTCCATGCGAGATTTGTACTCAGGCCGTCGGCCTGTTTGATAATGATAATCACTCATCCCGTAGGGATGCGAAGGGGAGTATTTGAATGTTTCGGTATGCTGATTGTTTATCCGAAAGTTTTATAAGTAGATGATTCCTTCATGAGAAATGGTTCAGAAAGACACCGTCCGTGGCAAAACCACTTATGATCGAGAAAGTCGCACAGAGAACGCCCGATGGGTGGTGGCAGAACAAGAAATCTGCAGGTTGCTGACACCCCTTCTCTCAGATGGTTGCCTCATACTGAATAATGTGCCATATCCTTATGGCAATCTGGATCATGTAGTTGTTCGTCCCGATGGCATCATATTCCTCATTGAAACCAAGTCGCATGAGGGGAATGTTACCTGGGACGGAAAACATCTTTTAATCAACCGCCATCGCTTTTCCTCCAACCCCATTTCACAGATCAACCGGGGCATCCGGTGGATACGGAGCATAACTGAGCAGTTATTCAGGAGGAAACCCTGGATCGTATCGGTTCTAGTATTTCCGAATGCGCAAATTGCATTTGGACGCTCGGTAAAGCGCGTCATCGTCAAGACAGGATCTGATCTGGTGAATTTTATCCGCACGTACAGACCGCGATGAATGATCCCAGATTATCCCGTTTGTTCCCTGATGCTCCCATGGTCGTGCGAACCAGCAGCCCCTAGACTATTCATATGAATGACGAGAATACAGGACAAATCATCCCGGTATCAGAAGAGAAAAAGGACGTTTTATGTTGGGACGAATTGGCTCTCGCCATTCGTACAGCTTCACGGTTATTCCAACCGATTGCAGACAGTAACCCTGATTTGATGCCATATCTTGTCATGTGTTGTCGTGGCGGACAGGTTGATCTTCCTGAAACGCCATTGTCCGCGCTGTGTCACAATTCACACATGGTAGCAGATGACATCGCAAAACAAGAGGCCATGGAACTGTTGCGAAAAGTCACCACCGCCAACTCAAAAGAAAAACATAGACTCGAGCAATTGCTAGAGAATGTCGCAAACGGTTTACATTTCGTCACCGACATAACATTTGAAATTCGGTTTGGTAGTCTGCGTTATGAGTCAATCTGGCGAATGCAACAAGATCCCTTGATCGACAGGGAACGCACACCACAAAGCAAGGCATCCATTCGAATTGTTTTCAAACAGTTTAAGGATCTGGATCTGCCCCGTGCTTGCCCCGTGTGCCTGAATTTGAATAGCTAACTGGGTCAATATCATCCATAATCCTAAATCGGAAGGATGCTCCCTCCCTGTGAAAAATATAGTTTTCATTCTGGCACTTCTCGTCTGCGCATTATCAGTAGAAGCTCAATCCTACATTATTCAAGAACCCGGCAAGCTTCCGACCTATGTGAGGACTGCACAGGGAGGTGGAGTAACGATCAATAGGCCGGGTGAGCTACCCATCTCTGTAAGGCCTAATCAAGGTGGAGGCGCAATAATCAGCACCCCAGGGCAATTGCCGACCTACGTGAGGCCAGTATCGGGAGGGGGCTCGACGGTGTCGATGCCTGGGCAGCTACCAGTCACCATTAGACCGTCATCTGGTGGTGGTGCCACTATCAACACGCCAGGGAAACTGCCTATCTATGTCCGGCAATCCAGCGGCGGGAACTACACAGTTGATAGGCCTGGTCAACCCCCAGTTTCGATTCGAGCATCGGGCATCGCATCTACTGCTACAACCGCTCAAGTGTCCGCATTTCTCTATCCAATAATCGGCGAGAGCAAACTTACGGGAAACTCAAGGATGCAACCAAATCAAGGGAAGAAGTCGACAATCCGAAAGTGAGACACCACCCCACTACGGTCGCGATTTTCTGATCGTCAACAATTTGATGGCAAAAGGTTTCGAATGAGTGACAAGAAATATACCCAATCTCTGACACCACCCAGGCCACCACGTATTCCCAGAGAACTGCTTAGCACAAAGAAGCCGGATCGCAATAGCTCGGCTCCAAACCTATTTCTCATCAGCATCATCATCATCACCGTTATAGGGCTTCTATTTGCTGTCTTTACAGGTGTCAAATACTACACAGGAGGGAAGCAAGAACCAAGCGATCCAAGTAAAGATACAAGCCCCAATCTAACAAACACATCCAGTGGCAAAACATCGACCGAAGTGCACCCTGAGAATGTTTCCCCAGAGACGAGTCAATTCCCTAATGGAGTAGAATCCATCACAAATTCAACTGTTCGTACACCTATGGATAATGCCTCAGCAGTAAGAAAGGTCACCTCAAACACATCAGATCTGGACAATAGCGAACGAATCGAAGAGTTGACGCGAATTGAGCACGATCATAACGCATATCTAGAGATGCCCGATACTAGTGTTTATCAGCGCATTATGAACGCAATCAAACAATCCATAAAGGTACAGGTAATTCTTTTGAAGAGCGCCAATGTGGCCGACTCAACAAATCTGGCTAATAAAATACAGAAACAAATGGAACTTATATACGCACAAGAAGATGCACCGTACTATTCATCTGCAATAGCCAGTTACAGTCGACTCCTTGCAGACGTAACGGTTGTAGTCGCGTCCCAGACAGAAAGTGAAATGTCAGCATCTCCCTCCCTTGCTGATAAGTTATCCGCCATTCGCCCATCCAATGTTGAGGGCGCATGTGATGCTGCTTATGTGACTGGACGTGCATTTATGCTAATAGGGCGCAAAGGCACACGATCCACGGGTCATTCCCAACCTTGGGATCAACTCGAACACACACTGAACATCACTATGGAGAGCAATCTACACATTGTCCGCAAGAATGAATCTATACACGCATCACTTTGTGCAATTCTCGAGGGATCCGCGCGCGCTTGGGATCGAAGTATGTCAAATGAGCAAGTCATTAGAGGTATTATGGCGGATCGCGTGAAATCGTTTACCGAAAACGCGAATTCTTTTATTCGACTTGCCGCTTATACCGAAGAGGAATTACGCCTAATGATGTTGATCGCCCGCTCTTTCCATCAATAACTCACTGAACACGGAGTGGTTCATCCTGAACCACAATTTCAATGGCTCCCTCTGTGACGACCCAGTTGTATAAGAATCCATGCCCGACAAAAATAGCTTTCACATAATTAAACTCAGCAAATGAATTAGTAGACACTGCAAATGACACAAATTCGTAATGACTATTCAAACTTGCGAGCGCCTGTGCGAACTTACCCTCATCTTCGCAACCCCGCTTAATGAACTGCCCTCTGTTTTTACGTAACTCGACCACGTCCCGTCCTGGGCCACTTTCGACATCAACATCCTCACGGTCGTAGTTACGCGGACGAGATCCTGACACATTACTTATCGCATATAACTTTCCATCCTTAATTCCGATAAACGCGGCGTTTTTGCCTGTAACAGGATGTTCTCGCGGTAATCTCAACGTCTCCTTGGACGCCTCCTGCTTTTGTAAAAGATCCGCACGAAGTCGGGTGATTTGCTTTTCAACGTCGGCTGCTGATGTTGAATTTAACTCAATCGATGTTTCGGAGTCGAAAATTGAAACAGATATCAATGAGTTAGAAGCGGCAAGAGCATCACAGGCAGATTGTAATAATCCATTGCTACAGATCAAAGAAGCAAGATCAGTTGCTGGACTTGCCCCAGATGGCCCCTTAATCTTTCTTAACGTTTCTTCCAAATGTCTCTGAGCTGCTGTAAGTTCTTGTTGCTCTCTAGCAAGGCGTTCAGCCTCTAATTTCTGTTCAACCTTGTCGAGGTTTCGACTGCTGTTACTCTTTTTTTCTGCATCCTGACGACTCATGGAGCTAGACAGGATAGCAATTAGCAAGCCTATGAATACTATGCCACCAAATGCGTTGCACATCATGTCAAGCAGCAGGTAAAAACTGCTTGTATCACTTTCAGCGCGTTGCCTCACTGTGTGGCCTTCCCAAAGTTAATCGCTTTCGACTCCTCGAGGGCATCGAATCCCAAGTCAAAGCCGGCAGATTTTGCGATAGAATATAGGCGCGAGCGATGAATACTGCCTGAAGGTTTTATCATAAATACAAGATATTCACTGGTAATTGACAGATGCCCAATATATTTCTCGAAAGCTTCATAACCATGGTTAGAAATTTCAAAAACGACAGGCTCAGCGTCACGCGCAATAAAGCCTGCGCGAATTTTATCCTTTGAACATTCAACGATAAGGGGTGTTTTTGTTATACCGGGTTCTGGGATGAAAAAGAGTTGCTTCTCTTTTGCCGCCTTTGCAAGCGCAGCCTGTAAACGTTGAATTTCATGGTTCAACGGATTTATCCTAACCTCAGACTCACGCTGTTTGTGCTTAACATCACTCAGTCGCTTTTCGAGCAACACATTCGCGTCAACGAGTTGTTGATGCCGGCGAAGCAATAGTTCATTTTCGTTTTCGGTCTGAGTACATTTCTCGGCAATATTTACAGAGTCCTGCGAACTCAAAGTGGTCATAGCGCTTTTCAAAGCAACAATACGCTGCTTGAGTGCCTGGACGGAGGTCCTGAGTTGATCTATGACCGCTTTATCGTTGATCGAGTCGCCATCCGCCCCAACAGGCTTGAGCATCGAAAGATCAACGGCCATTATCAAAACAATAAAGATAAATATTCCAGAAAGAGTGGAAATGACGTCTTGAAATGCAAATAGCGAAATTGGGGGAGTTTTATCTTCTCTGTTTCTTCGACTCATGAATTGACCTGACTAATATTACCCTTGAGTCTCGCCCTGCAAGTGACTAAGCCGCAATTTGCTGATAATGTGCCGGTGGCAATAGTCCTTACAATCATCAAAGAAGGCTTCCTCTTGTTTCTTGAGGGCTGTCAATATGAGTTGCATCACAAATGCCGAGACAAGGGCCAGAAATGTGCAGTCGAAGGCAACAGAAAGCCCGGAAGTCACTTCTGTGAGGGATGTCTTTAATTGTAATACGGCATCACCAGCACTCAGTACGGCTCCAAACTTTCCAATGGCAATGGATAATCCGAGCACTGTGCCTATGAATCCGAGAATCGGGACACCCCAGATGAAGCCTCGTATAAGACCATAACTCGACTCCATCTGATCCTCATCATTTTGCGCCTGGGATCGAAGCATTTCAGATACGTCAGATATCATCCCTATGTTGTGCAAGTTCAATAATGCGCGTTCAATCCTATTGAAAAGGACAAAATGTTTGGGATCATCGACAAGCCCGTACATACGATCTAGAACATCTCTCGCAGTTGCAGGAGCTAGGGAGAAGTCGTGAGAGTGAGGTACAATTTCCAGATCAAGGGCTTTTTTCTGAAATAATAGTTTTCGCCATTTGAGCGCTAAAGTACTCAGTGACCAAAAGGTGAAGAACATTATGAAGTATGGGGTAGGCCCCCGGTCTAAAAAGGTTTGGCTGAAACTCGCCCGACGCAAAGTCTCCCCGGTTCCGATCAACGCACCATAAAACAATATCGTCACAAGCGCGGCTATTCCAAAGGCCAGAAAATTATTAACATCAGTGTATTTGCCCCCCTTGAAGCCCATCCTTTGCTCAATATCTTCTTTTCGCCAATCGAGAATGCGAATAAGTTTCTCGTGGTTTGTCTCCGTCATCGTTCATTCCCTTTCTTATTGCTCAAAAAGGCACCCTATTTCCGAAGCACTAATGTGCCTGCCATAATGTCATGCAATCCTTGTTTCTTTTCAGTAAAGGCCACCATCAGATACCCAACGCACAATAAAATACTAGAGATAAACTTCCCTATGTATCGCCCAGTGGCATGTCCGAACGTGATTCGTTTTCCGTTCATATCGGTGACAATTATCCCCATAGCGCGTTTTCCTAGAGTAGCCTGAGCCATAGAAGATTCACCAGCAGCATAGTAGAGCCAATTGACTGTAGCACCTACGGCCATGGCTAGAAGGGCAGCTTTTGATGTGATCGAGGCAATATTGGCGCCAGCGGCACCGAGCGAAAGCCCCAGCGCAAAACAAACGACAAATTCTGTAATAACCGCAAAAATACCGACAATTATTGAGTCTATGAATAATGCACAAAAACGAATCCAAAAGCCTGCATATCTAAAATCAGAAGACTCAGCCAAAGACCCTTGACCACTTCGATCTACAGAGCGCGGCTGATCAGACCAGTAACTGGGGAATACAGTTATTGCCTTGACCCAGCGCTCCTCGCCTTCTCGGCAAATTGGACTTTGACCTGCTATTACACCTTCATCAGCAAGTCGTTGTAACTCAGCACCACTTACGGGTCCCGCTGAAGAACTGCCATCAACATAATACCACATCGATTCATCGGCAATGTCTTCAGCCGTTTTAACACGAAGACGGCCCGTGTTCGATTCCCAATCAGGATTGCGTACTGGTGTCGCGCTAATTACCTGAGCGGCACCTTGGATTACGTTAGGAGCAAGCGTAACACGGCAATTGTTTCGAAAAGCCTCTGATTCTATTAGGGAGATCCATGTTGTTTGATCTGTCGAGACTTGATGGTGTTTTGTAATCCTTGCTTCTTCAAGCATTGTCCTTATGTCCTCATCTTGGTAAGGACCAGTGACTTGGGATTTCCAACGAAGATAATATGTGTCACTCACGAAAAACACCTCCTGTGGGATTGAGTTTCTCTGACAAGTAAACTCAGAGTCAATGACATCGATAACCCTGCAATCAAAAGTGAATACACTGTCGGAGACGCAAAGTTGTAGAAACCATGTAATATTGCCGCAGCACCAATGCTAAGGAAGACAAACTCCCAACGGGCATTGAGAAACGCATAAGCTATACCATAGCCGACTAATCCTGCCCAAGCAGCATGCAATAGAGGAAGAGACATGAATCGAACCAATTGAACAACTAATATCTGTCCGTATTGTTCAAAAGATGTGGCTCCCAGATCAGACGCGGCTGACCAGTATTGTATCGTATATCCAACGCCTTCGTTCATGGCGAAACCCAATCCTGACATCATACCTAAGAAAAGCCCATCAACTGGAGATTGCAGTATTTTGGAACGTAGCCCAAATATCAGCAAAGGGGCTGCCTTGCATAGTTCCTCACAAATGCCGACACCAAAAACAAAACCCAACAGACGCTTAATAGGATTCGCGCTTTCAATAGCGCCATAAAGTGACCCGATAACCGGTATGAATCGCCAAATAAGCAACATTGCGATTCCAATAAAGGCAGTAAATACGGCATATAAAATGCCTGTTTTCCATGTCTCAGTATTCCGATCTGCGAGTCTCCCGACTATATAGGCCCATAAAGCGCAAAAGTATGCACTAAAAAGCCATGCGATTTGAGCAAAGTATAACCCTAGAAGTGATTGCAGAAACAGAATCAACAGCGGGGACAGGCCAAATGCAAGAATCCAGGGAACGGATTTAATTTCAAACAAAACCATGGCTAGGGGATGAGATGAGACGCTGATATCGAGGGGATCCTGATTGCCGCATTCACGGTTTGGCGCAATACCCGTCCCGTGCTCGCTTCGCCGATCCTGTAAGGATATCGCATTGTGCATTGATTTTGTTGCCGAGTGATTCACAACAATACCTTTGGCCTGAGAATTTGCATTACTGCTTTGATTAAACGCCTTCGACAATAAGTCACTTCGAGCGATCGAACTCCAACGAACACTGTCTCTCGATATTTCGTGGTGCTTTGTGATGCTATTGTCGCGCAGCATTTGAAGAATTGTCTGCTCAAGATAAGGCCCGGTTACAACTCCACGCCACCTCACATGTATCAGTCCGTGGTTCCGCGTATCAATTGAATCTCGATCATTCATTGCCGGAAATTTGCCGGCCACACCAATGGCCATTTTAAAGTCTTAGTTTCTGTGAGGTTATATTTGGTTTTTAGTTTAGTCATATGAACTCGTGTTGCAATGTCATCAGCCGGCGCAAAAAGTGGTTCTCCACAAATGTACGGCACATATTGAGTCATAACTTCGCCCTTTCGTTCTGCGGCTAGTATAACCTGCAATCCATTACTGCCTGATGATCTCACG
This sequence comes from bacterium, assembly GCA_037143135.1. GTDB lineage: Bacteria > Verrucomicrobiota > Kiritimatiellia > CAIKKV01 > CAITUY01 > JAABPW01. Next base: position 11,310 of record JBAWZH010000001.1, on the reverse strand, counting down.
ATCCAGATTTCTACAGGTTTAGACTGTGTTTTCCAAATTACCTTGGAAGAATCTTCCAAATCAGCATATCCGAGCCACCTAATGCTCCTTTGCAGGCATAGGTTTCGAACATCGTTATTAAAACGGTTTCGCCGGAACAGAGATCCGCCATCAAAGTATGGCCGCATGATGGTCTCTGCCTTTTTGTTGGCAATCAATACGTCTCTATTCCGAATACACAACCAATGGAGATCCGAATCAATAGATTTCAAATCACGTGTTAGTGACCTGCCTCCGGGGATCTGATCTTGACCGATCAACGTTGTTAAGCTATCGAAAAGTATACCCATCAAGCGAATCTTCAAAAGGGGTGATATCCCATTAGTTTCATAAAGTTCTTGCATTTTATTCATCAAATCGTCTGGCGCTGTGCTCGCCGTCGAGAACCTAGCCATGCTAATGACTCCTTTTACAAAGTCACAATGCGACATAATTCGCGCTGACTTAATGGTATTCCCGTCAACTGTAGTAGATTTAAATTCAGGCTGAATGTCGGACTCACCTGGTGTATAAGCAGAGCCCTCATATTCCCTGAAACCTTTAAGGTAGACTTCCTTCGGCTTCCCTTCGAAGAATACTTTCCCTTTGGTCGTGTCGCATTCCCAGAGCTCCATTAATCTCGTTTCTTGATTCAAGCCCATCAAAAGGGTTTTAACCTCTGGCCATTTCTCTGTTGTAAGTTGGGTTATCGCTGCACGATCTTTAGAAAGGGAATACCAGAAGGGATTGCTTGAATTGCAGTTAAATGATGGTTCAATGAATGATAGATAGTCACTCTGTTCCCGTAAAACATCTTTCATCAAGTTGCTGCTCTTATCATTTGGAAAAGCTCGAACATAAGTCTGAACACCATTCAAATAGTCGCGCAATGTTGAAGCTTCACGAATTACTTGAAGCTGCCGCTCCTTGCATTCTATTTCCTTGCAGATCGCGTCAATTCTGCTGATCTGCGATGCCATCCTTGCTTTCGGTTCAGGAGATGCACTTTCAATCTTATTTTCAACCGCTTTGGCTTTGAACCGCAACTCAGCCAGTTCAGATTTAGCAGACGCCCAATTGGTAACACAGAGACTTGCTATTTTTTCAAGGGAGTACGTAATCTCGTCAATAGACGCTGCTGCCTGACGATCTATTTCAGCCTGATTTGCAAGCTTATGCGACTCCCACTCTTGAAGAATTACTGCTAAACGTCCACGGTCAGCACCTTGAGTCACATTATTTTTAGCAACTGTGATGAGATCTTCAATGCCGTCTAATCCCTGCTTGAACCCGCCATCTCGAATTGACTCCAACCGTGAGAGTGACTGCAGGAATGAACTTTGTTTCTTGGCTAAAAGACCTGCTAAGTGCGCACTCTTCTGTGCCCATAGTCTAACATCCGGGTCTCGCATGAGCCATGACTGGTCTCGTTCTGTACGGGATAACAACATGTTGAAGCGTTCTACGTCCTCAACCTTGTATGCATTCGCCAAATTATTCAACAGTTGGGCTTTTATCTCTTTATGACTGTGCCGAATAAACACGAATGCTACTGCGCTCGCAATTAGAACGATGCCGACAGCAGCTGTAACCATCCATCTTTTGCGACGCCTCTCTTGTGCAAGATGATGGGCATCAATCAGTGCGTGGGCACGTTCTTCGAGACGATCTGGAATAGGGCGGTCAAATCTTGCAAGAAGGTTCAGCTGTTCATCAAGTTTTTCGGCAATCCCTTTTTCGACCGCTTCTCGCAGTTTAGCCAGACTATCCTCGTAAAGTTTCTCATTCAATCTCTTCTTTGTCTCGCCAGCATACCATTCGCACGCCTCATCCATTTGCGTTGTCATGGATGTGTCAGGCACCAAGTATCCACTCTTTGATAAAGCCTTATACGCCGCTATCGCAGGCCCTAGTCGCCCATAATCCAGTGCCGCGTATGCTGCCGAGATGTCCGCAATACAATGACGCCCTTTTTCTAGAGCTTCCTTCTTGTAAATTTCACGGGCAGCTCCCAGAACATCCCTTTTAAGAACTTCATCGAACGGAATGCTCCAGGCACCATTGATCTCCATCATAAGCGCAGCGAGTGTTTCCGCGTCACCTTTATCTTTAGCAACCTCGAATTCACGCTTAATTTCATGTATCTGTTTACGTTCAAATTCCTTGAGATCCTCAGCCCAGTTTGTATTGGCTTTGTCCAATGAGGCGATCCGCCGAAGCAATCGAACACAGTCCCTATTTCTGCGCTCTCTCACAGCACGACGATACTCTTTTAAAAATGGTTCAAGTGCTTGACCGGACGCATAAGCATTATTCAGCGCATGAATGGCTTTAGCGTCAATAGGTTCCGATACTGTCCATTTTCTTTGCCCACATAACTGCAACCAACGCTCGATGCCGATAAAATCCAACTCGCCGCACAGGTCAAGTAATGTAGGCTCTGTTTCGGCTATACGCAGCGCCTCGCTCACCATGCCTTGTTTCAGATAATCAGAACAGATACGAAGGCGTTCGTTGGCTTTTTTGCAAAGATCGGAAAATGCCACAGCAATATCGGGTGCATCTTGAACAAGAGAGGATTGCCCTTCTGTAAGAATTTGGCGAACGCGTTGGATAACGGTTGTTGGTCTCATGGCGTACTCGCATTGATAATCCGAACATCGTTACAAGTAATGATGATTTTCACAGGCACTTTCTTTTCTTTCTCCAAAACTTGTTTCGTTGTTAACATTTCGTTTTCAGTGCGTTTTTTAACCAAATCAATATCCTCACGATATTTCGATATTACTCTATCTTGAAACATTCCAGCACCTTCGAGTAACGTTGCCGTTTTCATTACAAGTTTGTCGTCTTTCATATAATCCATTGTCCACCAGGCAATGCTCGGAGCATCTTTTATGGATAAGTAACATTTTCTTGCACCTTCGAGATCAATCTTCAATTTATCAGCAGATTGTTCTATTAGTTTCGTCTTGTTGGCTTCTTTTGATTTCTTAGCATTCTTTACGCTATTTACGCTGGCGGCGATCTTTAAGGACCACTCCGAAAGCGAAGAATCATCTCGCTCTAATATTTGGACTTTATTGCTCAAGGCATTCAGGTCCGTTTCATGTTTTGATTCGTTCTTCACCCACAAATCTCTTTGGACATCATTCTTAATTCGAACGTCAACATGCGGCATGTCGCCAGTTGCGACGTTACATATAGTAAAGGATGCTTGCGGGCCGTTTTCTTTTGCTCCCTCTATCTTTAACTTGTCCAAGTTTTCTTTAGAAAGTAAGCAGACTGCCAATTTGTCTGCCACGCAATTGTTTTGCAAACAAACACTGTATGTTGCCTTATCTAAAGGTTTTATCGATGCCGAGAAACTGTTAATAATATAGACTTTGTTTGTATTGCGTAATTCAACAAGCTGAACTTGTGATGAAAAATCGCACAGCCGCTCTGGTTTCATCAATTTAGTAGCAAGAGACTCCTTGCTGCCATTCTTATTCTTATAGGACCACTCTATTGCAATTCCATGTACCAACTCATGCTCAAATATATCCCCAGATGCAGAGTAAAATAGTGGATCTTCAGTCAAGGGGATATATTTGCTCCCCTGAAGAAGCACGACTAATTGCGGAGGTATAATAATCGCGTGAGTATTCGCTGTCTCAGTTACCTTTTCCTTTTTATGATTAGTAAGGTCGGGCGTGTTCTGCTGCTTGCTGTCATTTAATGATTTATCGTTCTTTTGGGTATTTGTTGAACTTGAAGATAGATGCTGCGCGTTAGTATTCACGTATGCAACGGTGAGAGTTTCGGAAGCTTTTTGTCGCGGAATATCTGTGGAAGAGGAATCAGCGTTGGAAACAATTGCTGGAGGTGATGATGACTGCAGAGTGTTAGTATCTGTGGGTTTTATATCTGATGATCCTCTAGCGGGATGCTGATTACTAAGTTTTTCGTAAAGGCCATAAATTAGGAGCGATGCAACGGCAAATCCGGCCGCAGCTGTGATCCATAAGCCCTTGCGTTTTGGCGCGTCTTTTTTAGGAGGTCTTGGCCGTAGAGCTTCGCCGTAATTAACGCGGATTTGTTTAGCAGAACCAGCTGGCTGTGATCGCGATGCTTCGACATTGGCAATAGGTTTGGCAACAGGTCTTATTTTGAGGGGCAAGTCATTATTAAGTGTGATTTGGGCTGCCGGTTTAACTTGGGTTCCCGTTCTCGCAACTTCAATAAGGGTCGTAGTAGTTGACAGTGGTCCCGTTATTTGGCGAGTCGTTAAGTCTACAACAAGCGTCCCCTGTGTGCGGCGTGCGACCTTAAGCGCGTCAGAATCAGGTAAACAACAACGCCAGGCACAATCCATTCCCACTGGGATCGATGTAAAATATGTACTAAAAGAAAGATCCCATCGGCGCGGGATAGGTAGCAGCGCTTGTGCCTCCGCGATAAGAGGCATAATATTCATTCCCGGATCAAAAATAATAAACGACGGTTTAGACGGAGCATCGAGAAATGCTTGCGCTAATCTGCCTGCATTCCCGGCATCACCAGTCATACGTTCCCATGTCGCAGCTTTCAGCGAATCAATATCGCCAGTTGGCAGGACTATACGGTTTGTCGGCAAGAAATGAGGCTGCTCGCTCCATTCCTCTTGAAACAGGCCTTTTCCATTCATTAATACTGCTGGCCCCTGAACTGTCCGTTCATCAGGACCAAGCATTATGTGATGAGCCAATTTGTTGGTTCGCCCGGTGTAGTCCGTCCCATAAGAGGCAACACGGGAAAGAATAGAAAATGGGCGACCTCCTACACTGGTTACGAGATGACTGAAAGCGATGGGGTTTTTGATGTAATCGCTTTCTTGGGGACCAAATATGTGCACATATCCGCTTAAGGATTCGCAAATCTGAACATAATTTGATGGCATTCCCTCAGTGAAGGCGACTGATGCAAAACCACGAGAACCGGGTTTCAGCCCTTTGGGTACAGATGTGAAGATTAGCTCAAAACCCATTTTAGCCTCTGCAATTCTCTAAAGCGCCTTCGCACGGAACATATCCCAGACGCGACAACACATACAGGAACGGGACTTCGACCCATTTAGGCTTGATATCTGACGGACGAACTCCTTGTTTGGTCGGGTTATGGCCCAAGGCACTATTGGGCACATACAAAACTGATTCGGAAAATGATTCGACAGTCGCCACGATTTCTGGGGCATATTCACACAATAATGTCCGGATAGCGTTTGACATCTTGCTAATTATGTCCAAATCTAGCGCGCACACCCCATCGTCAGCTCGGTTCTTCCAAGGGTCGAACTCAAGCGGGAGTTGTTCGGCGAGAAGATCGGCTTTTGAGACGCCAACCATGACCGTTTTTTCTATTTTTTCTCCACTGCGCAAACCGAGGTGTTTCCGAATTCGCCCGATCATTTCAACAAGTAAAACATCTTGCCTGTGCATTTTATCGGCCACAGCCCCGCCTCCGTTATGTTTCAGCGCTGGCCTGAAGCGTGGATCGGCTGTTGGATCAAATAGGAATAATATCCCATCGGCATGGACAAGATGCTTTGTGCCTGGAGCAGAGGCGGAATCTCCACCCGCCTGGAAATGTTCACCTGCGTTGTCATATAAGACAAGAGTTCGACTGGGTGTCGTATGCATTACTTTCGGGAAATGCCCATTACCGTGCAATGAAAACAAACTTGGTAGGGGCAGGGAGATTCGCATGTTATTTATGAATACTTGCCGATATAGCGAGGGGGCCTGCATATCCGTTTTCGCTATCGTTTGGTATTGTTCGCCATCCGCCTGAAAGAAAAGTTTTTCCTCGTAATCATTCAGCCATTGATTAGTCACAGCATCAACATCTAAGAAATGGATTTTGAAAAACTTCGGCAGTGTTTTTCGCAGACTCCAAACTGAACTGGCGAGGAAATATGACTTGCCACTGCTTGGGGCGCCAACAATCGAGATGAACAACGGAGGTTGATTCATCACTGCAGCAGGCAGTCGCAGATGACACACTGGGCAGGCCATATCTGGACATATAACACCACCAGCATCAATCGCCTGCCCGTCTGCTGTAAAGCGGGTCGGAAGGAAACGTTGTGCCTCATCATTTCCCAGCACTGGATCGCCAAGCAAATCTGAATGTGAAGCTATAAATAAAACATCTTCCGGGTGAAATTTATGCCAACAATATGGACACAGTTGAGTAGCTGCGCCATGATGTGGTGTATCTGACTGCTTGACTTCTTCATGTTGAGGTTCTTTGTTGAATAAGCCTTCGACCTCAAAAGCTTTTACTCGGTAATCCATCCCTTCCTGCCAAAAATCATCAGTGGATTTCAATGTCCCATTTGCGACCGCTTCATCAACTTGATTAAGTGATAACGGCCCATGTTCCACACCATCGGAAACAAAAAACCACTGTGGTATGTCGTCCTCATTCTTCACCGTCGGTTGCGGAGCCGCATGGTGCTGAATAGGGCCATAAATGACATCGAAAAGAACGTCGCCCATCTGAAGTTGATTACAACTCTGGCCAAGGGCTCGTAGTTTAACGGTTCGTATCGGCTTTTCGTTGAATAGTATTCCGTTTACGGAGTCCAAATCATGAATTGTTAAGGATTTGCCTTCCAAGTTCATCTGGACATGTTTGCCGGAGACACTTGAGTCGTCCAAAACAACATCGCAATCATCGTCGCGACCAAGAATTGTCGGGGATTTGTCTATGATATAAAAGGCGTCGCCATCGCGTTGCCGTAACTGCCATGCCTTGCGGTTCATAAGGCCTCCATTTGGGCATACTCAAACACACGTCACAGGCGACAATATTCATCGCTACGCCTTTATGCGAGTTTATTTACACGTCGTCACTATGATTCGTCAACGAGATTTGTCGCTGACGACAATTTGCGGTCACGTTATAAGGCTGAAATATCGCATGCCTGTCGTTTCGCGGGAATAAACGCTCTTTACGCTTCAATGTGTTAGTATCACTATATCAATTGGTTACAACATAATAATCTTTATTTCAACTCGATTTTGTGATTAAGATCCCTTCACTCTCGAGGCCATGAATTCTGTTTTAGCAACATGTCATCCTGCGCATTTTTGAAGTTCAGTTAAGATCACGCTTGCCCAATGGCTAAGTAGTGGTATGAATTACAAAAAGACTGTATATCAAGCGGTAAGGTAAGCGGGACGTGGATCAGGATAACTGGTTTGTTGAGAAGCAACGTGAAGGGAAAAAAAGATGGGGAATATTGCCTTCAGCTGTCCACATTGCGATGGACATTTGACTGTAGATGAGTCTGGTGCTGGGCAAGGCGTAGAGTGTCCTCTATGTAAGCAGCCTTTGATCATTCCCCAGCAGCCCATAAAGCAAGCGGCTAGCCCCGCCATTACCGAGAGGGTTGAAAAACCGTGTAAATTCTGCGGCGAGATGATTCTTGCGACTGCAGTAAAGTGTAAACATTGCGGAGAATTTCTTAAGAAGAAGCCGGCACCACCTCCAATGCCCCCGTCGCAGACAGCGCCGGTTCAGAAGCCTCAACATGTGGAAACGCACTTAGCTCAATCAATTATGGTTATGCTTTTGTGCTGTTTGCCCTTCGGGTTGATTGCAACAATTTATGCATCGCAGGTCAGTGGTAAACTTCAATCCGGTGATTATACGGGTGCAATCCATGCATCTGAAACCGCCAATATGTGGTCTTGGATTGGTTTCGCAGTCGGATTAATTGCCATCCCTTTGTTTTTTGTCATGTCTTTTTAGAAATATGCGTGCTTATTTAATTCGAGGGATGGCATTGGTCAGTCTATTAGTAATCGTCGTGGTGCTGTTTCTCTATGATCCCGCAACCACAGGTCGATTTCCGCCGTGTCCTTTGTTTGCACTGACGGGAGTCAAATGCCCTGGTTGCGGTTCTCTAAGAGCAGTTCATCAACTTTTACATGGTAATTTGCGAGCCGCATTCCTTTTAAACCCGTTAATGATTCTTTCAATACCGGTATTGTTCATGATCGGGGTGACAGATCTTTTCCCATCGAGAATGAGCCCCTGTAGATATCCTCGAATCGCTACACTGGGAATTATTGGTGCAGTATTGGCGTGGACTATAATGCGAAATTTGTAATATCTCTTGGGGGTGACAGATTGTATGAAGCCCAGCGTTTACACATAAGGGAACAATACTCGTCTAATAGGCTGCGTAGAATGAAATTCATGGATTTTCCAATTATGATTGTTCTGGTTGCACGAATTGGAGGGAAATAGTGGCGCGAAAAAAGAGTGGAGGAATATTTGAAATGTTGATGGAGGCCCCATGGTGGCTAGGTGTGATTGGGGCGGTACTCTTCTATGTCATAGTTGGCATCGTGTTGCCGATAACATTGTCAGGAGGCCCTTTGGGATCAGTTTTGGCTGGCGTTTGTCCAACACTTGGTAAAGGACTGGCCATAGCCTGCCTGTTGGCCGCTGGTGTTTCTGCAGTGCGGTCCTGGAGTCGCGGGCGTTTGTTAGATGGCCAGCAGGGTCTCGATTCGATCCGAAGTCTTAGCTGGCGCGAGTTTGAGCATCTGGTTGGGGAGGCATATCACCGTCGGGGATATATGGTTGAAGAAACTGGAGGCGGAGGCGCCGATGGGGGTGTGGATCTCATTTTGCGGATGGGCAATGAGAAGACTGTCGTCCAGTGCAAACGATGGCGGGAACGGCAGGTCGGTGTTAGTGTTGTCCGTGAACTTTACGGCGTTATGGTTGCGGAAGGGGCAGTCCATGGAATTGTCGTGTCATCGGGGGCATTTACACCTGATTCCAAGGCGTTTGCGTTAGGCAAGAGCATTACCTTGGTTGATGGCCCGAAACTGGCTGCTTTGATTGCCTCTGTTCAGAGACTTGCAAGTTCACCTCATTCGCCAAAGACTGCAACTGCCAGCGCACCTTTGTGTCCGGTTTGTGGGCGATCAATGATTTTGCGGACGGCTCAAAAAGGTAGTCGCGCAGGTTCAAAGTTCTTTGGTTGCTCGCAATATCCCGCCTGTCGCGGCATTGTAAATATTGTTTAGTCTCTGGGCAGGGTCGGGTTGCGGGACAGTGTTTTGGAATCACTTGCCTATGTAAAACTTCGAATGTCCAGCATGTTGATCCCAGTTCTGCCGGTATAGTTCGGCCAGACCGGGGTCATGGATGATCAGTAAGTTTTCGGCATTACTATTCTCGGCCGCCTTGGTGAAGTTGAAGCTGCCCGTGATGACGGTCGCGCCATCAATGATTATCACCTTGTTGTGGGCAATGGCATGTTGATCGTCAATCATCGTCTCGATCTCGGCATGTGAGAGGAAATCGGCCGAGGAATACTTTTCGGTCCGCTGGCTTTTGTCTAGGATGACCCGCACCGTCACTCCGCGCTTTTGGGCTCCCAGTAGCACCTTGGCAATGGCGTCAGATGTAAACGAATAGGCCTGCATCAGGATATTGCTTCGTGCCCCATTGAGTTCCTTAACAATCGCTTCCGTGCAACCACCGTGCGGGGAGAAATAGACCGACCAAGCCGGATTGGTGCCGTCCGCCCAAGTCTGTCCTGTTCGTATCCCGACTAAACAGGTCGCGATCAGCAAGATCCTGATGCCATTCATGCTGGGACATTAGCACCTTCACCGGTTCAATGAAACCGTGATATTAGGCTCACGAAGATGCTGATGCGGCTACGGCTACACACCGAGCAGAAGTTGCAGTAACCGCTCGCAGTCTTTCTCCCAAGTCTTGACAGTGGACTGCTTAATAACGGCTATCATCTCAGCATCACGGGGACTGAGATCCTCACGTTTGATATCAGACGCGTGTGCCGGGATCGCTTTCTTAGTCTTTGACTCCAGCAGGGTCGGGAGGGCCGCTACTGCTCCGGCCGCAGCCGTTTCACTGATATGAGTGTAGTGCCGCGTCATAGCCGGGTTGCTATGCCCGACAATGGCCTCCACCACGGCAAGTGGGGCATTGGCCTGCCGGCAAAGAGACACAAATGAGTGTCGGAGGCTATGGAAGCCCACTTCAACCACTGCGCGAGTCGCAGTTCCCTTGCCGGTATCATCCTTATGAACCTGGATGCCGCAATTGATGAGAAAACGACGAATTTCTTTCGCCACAGCGGAATCATCATTCCGGTACTTTTCTGCGAAGGCAGGCAGCACAAAGCCGTTCCGTTTGCCAACCGGCGTTTGATTCAGGAAGGCCAGCAGTGTGGGATGAATCGGGATATGCACCGGCGCCCCCTTTCGCCGGGCAGTCTTGTTTGCCACGCGCAAGATGATCCGTCGTACAAGATCCACCTCTGACCAGCGAAGCGTACAACAGTCACCCAGGCGGAGGCCGGTGTAGATGCCAACGACAAGCAGGGCCTGCAACTCCCCCTTCGCCTTGTTGCAAATGGTGTTCAGTTCCTCGACCGTCAGTTCCCGTCGGCTTGCCTTGTTCTCCGTTTTCCGCGTGATCTCTGTCCAGGGGTTCGTCACTACGCCAGTCTTCTTAGCCAGCACCCGGAACACCAACTCCAGCACCCGAATATGTTTGTTGTAGGTATTCATCGTGAACGACCGCTTCACGATTACAGACTGACCGTCCCGTTCCTCCCGGATTTCCTTCAACATGTAGCCGGCATACTCTTCTGCGATGCGGGAAGAAACATGGATTAGTTGCGACAACGACGGGTGGGTTTGATGCATCCATTTAACAAATTGACGCCATTGCGCCTCATAGCCCTCAAGCGTCCTGGGGCCCGAATCTGGACGGTTGACGGAGGACACATAGGCATCCCAAGCCTCATCAAGGGGCATGCCCGGATCCTCTTCCTTTTCGGTATCCTCACGTGCCTTGATGGTATCATCAAGCCGATGCGTTGTCGTGCGAATCGCCGTTTCCCGGTCGGCAACCGTTAACGGGGACATGATCCTCGTGCGAATCGTCTCGGCGGCTTCCTTGGATGTGACGGGGTTACCTTCTTCGTCTTTAAGGGATTGGCATACGATCCTGCCCTGGACCATGTAGCGGAGGTAGTATATTCTCCCTCTCTTAACGAGACAGCCTGTACGGTGCTTGGTGATCATTGGTTCTATCTCCTTTCATGTCGCCACCGGGGCCTGAATTGGCGCCCAATGTCATGATGGGGATGGATTTAGTTACAATTTGTATACAAAGCAAGCATTTTAATCGAATACACCAATGAATATGACGGTTTTCAGCGGACTGAAAATCCGCGTGTCGTCGGTTCGATTCCGACCCTCGCCACCATCT